>DATHPP010000348.1:0-26212 GCA_035483795.1 Tepidisphaeraceae bacterium
AACCAGGACGGCCCCCGCCGCCGCGGCCTCTCCGAAAGCGCCCAGCAGCAGCCATACGCCCAGCACGAGAAGAATGGTGTTGGCCACCGCCGCCACGCTCAGGGCCGTGTAGGGATTGATGCCGGTCGTGCGACAGACCACCGCCCAGAACACGGTGTAAGGCGAATATCTCACCGACGGTAAATCGCTGGCATAGGTCGGATTTCCCGGCCGCCACAAGTGCCGAGTCAGTGCCAGCACCGCCCGATGATGCTCCCAGGCGTCGGCCCCCAGGTTATTTTGCCGCTGGCCGGTGCAGATGGCCACGTAAGCCGCCAGGAGCAGGCCGATCATCCAGAACCACAGCGGCGCGCGATTCTTCGAGCCTGGAGGCGTCTGGGCTTCCGTTTGATCGTATGGATTCTCTTCAATTCGCGTGGCAACAGACATCGAGCCCCTCGCTTACGGAATCCCCTCCGCCATGGGCCAAATATAACGTGCCAATGCTGCCATACAACGCGACACTGCGCGCCGCATGACAATCGCTTCGCGGCGGAGACGTGCTTTTTTTTGCGTGTGACATCCCTTTGCAAGCGGTTATAAATGGCGAGGACCGAAGCTGCGGGCGGCTTCGAGCGACCTCGTCTTTGCATTCCGCGGCGATGAAACCGAAACACTGCAAGCCGTTCTCCACGTTGGTTGCGTTCATCAGTGCGATTTGCGCGCTGGGCCCGACGGTCGCCCGTGCTGACGACGACGACAGGCCCGCCACCCAGCCGAGCCGCAACCTGCTCGAGCAGGTCAATCCGCTCGGACCGAACCACAGCGCGGTCCTTCCGACGCAGCAGCTTCTCACGCCCGCGGGCAAGCAGGTCGAGCTTCCCGGGATGCGTCCGCAGGCGATCGCTCTGAGCCCCGACGGCAAGCTCCTGGCCACATCGGGAATGACGCCAGAACTGGTGCTGATCGATCCGCTGACTGGACGCGTCCGGCAGCGCGTCGCGTTGCCGCCAGACCGACTTGGCGTCGCCAATTCTGATTCCGCCTCGCCCCACAACCTGAAGCCCGACAAGGGGGCGCAGCTCAGCTATACCGGCCTGATCTTTTCCCACGACGGGACGCGGATTTTTCTCTCGGACGTGCGGGGGAGCATCAAGGTGTTCAGCGTTGGCGCCAACGACCGCGTCAAGGCGCTGGGCACCATTCCGCTTCCCAAGACCAATCTCTTCTACGAGCACATCGACATCCCCGCCGGGCTGGCGTTGTCGCCCGACGATCGCAAGCTGTACGTCGCGGCCAACGTCTCCAACCGCCTGCTGGAATTTAACGCGGCCAGCGGCCGCGAGCTGCGCAGGTTCGACGCCGGCAATGCTCCGTTCGACGTGGTTCTGGCCGGCCGCAAGGCCTATGTCAGCAACTGGGGCGGGCGCCGCGTCGAGGGCGGCGAGCTCACCGGGCCGATCGGCGTCGGAGAGCGCGTCCGCGTCGATCCCGTCCGCTTCATCGCCAATGAAGGCAGCGTCAGCGTCATCAATCTCGAAACCGGCAAAACCGACCGCGAAATCATGGTCGGCCTGCATCCGGCCGCGATGGCACTGACGCCCGACAAACCCTTGCTTGCCGTCGCCAACGCCAACAGCGACACGGTGAGCCTCATCGACACTTCCAGCGACCAGATCATCGAGACGATTTCAACCCGATGGGAAACAACCGATCCATTTGGGTGTAGTCCCAACGCCCTGGCTTTTGACGAAACGGGAAAGACCCTGTTTGTCTGCAACGGCACGCAGAACAGCCTGGCCGTCGTGGACGTTTCTCCGGGGAAATCGAAATTGCGCGGGCTGATTCCGACCGGCTGGTTCCCGGGCGCCGTGGCCCTGGACGTCCGACGCGGCGGGATCTGCGTGGCCAACATCAAAGGTGTAGGGTCGGGCAGGCGCTATCCGCCCGAGGCGCAGATCAAATACAACTCCCACCAGTATCTCGGAACGGTCTCGCTGATCCCGATGCCGGATCAATCGCAGTTGATGCGCGATACGCAAATCGTGCTGGATAACTGCCGCCGCCGGGATGCGCTGGCTGCCCTGAACAAGCCCCGGCCCGGCGTCGCGTCCGTCCCCGTGCCCGCAAGGGTCGGCGAGCCCTCGGTATTCAAGCACGTCATCTACATCATCAAGGAGAACCGAACTTACGATCAGGTGCTGGGGGACATGAAAGAGGGCAACGGCGACCCCGACCTGTGCGTTTTCGGACAGCAGGTCACGCCCAATCAGCACAAGCTCTGTCGCGATTTCGTTCTCCTGGACAACACCTACTGCTCTGGCATCAACAGCGCCGAGGGTCATCAATGGACCGACTCCGCTTTCGCCACCGATTACATCGAGCGGTCCTACTGCGGCTTTCCGCGCAGCTATCCCGACGGCATGGAAGAGCGCGACGTCGATGCCCTCGCGTACGCGCCGACCGGCTTCATCTGGGACAACGCGTTGGCGCACGGCAAGACCGTGCGCGACTACGGCGAGTTCACCGTCAGCACCAGCGGCTGGCGCCAGCCGGGTCACTCCCATCAGCCCAATTTCCAGGATTATTACGACGATTTCGTCAACCGCACCCACCTGACCCGCATCGGCTCGCGCCCGGCCATCGAATCGCTCCGCAATCGCCTTTCAACCTTTACCGTTGGCTGGAACCTGGACATCCCCGACGTGATCCGCGCCGCGCGATTCAACCTCGAGCTGCGATATTTTGACCGCGTCGGCCGCATGCCAAACCTGATCATCATCTGTTTACCCAACGATCACACCTCTGGCACCAAAGCGGGCTCGCCCACGCCCGCGGCCCAGGTGGCGGACAACGACCTGGCGCTGGGCCGGATCGTCGACGCCGTCAGCCACAGCCAGTTCTGGAAGGACACCTGCATTCTGGCGATCGAGGACGATCCCCAGGCCGGCTGGGACCACGTCAGCGCCTTCCGGACCACCGCCTACTGCGTCAGCGCGTACACGAAGCGTCATGCAGTCGCGCACACCAATTACAACCAGCCGAGCCTCGTGCATACGATCGAGCTGATCCTCGGCCTGCCGCCGATGAACCAGCTCGACGCGCTGGCGACGCCGATGTTCGATTGCTTCACGAGCAAGCCCGACTTGACGGCATTCAATGCGGTCCCAAACATCATCCCGCTGGACCGCCTGAACCCTCCCCCGCAGGCGATCCGCGATCCCCTCCAGCGCCGCTACGCCGAGGTCTCGCTGACGCTCCCCCTGGCCCAGCCCGACAAGTGCCCCGAGGACCTGCTCAACCGCATCCTCTGGCAGGCGCAAAAGGGCGGAGCGCCCTATCCAGCCCGATTTGCCGGCAAGGCGGACAAGGACGATGATTGAACGTATCCCCCGTCAGAAAGTGCTAGAATTCCTCCCGTAGGAGATCAGACATGACCTATCGCGGACATGTTAAAAACGGGCAGATCGCCCTCGACGAACCCACGGCCCTGCCGGAGGGAGCCGAGGTAAGCGTACAGGTGCTGGAGCGCGCGGACGTCAAAAAAATCCACCGTTATTCACGGCGACAAATTCTTCAGATGCCCATCGACCAGCGGCGAGAGTTGTTGATCCGGCAGTCGGAACGACTCGCCGACTCCTACACGGCAGATCCCCAGCGGATCGACTGGCAGGGAGGCGACGTCCTTGAGTAACGACGGACCGCTCGAATGGCCCTTGTTTCAATCAAAGTCGTCCCTGGCGCGCGGAAGAATCGAATTGCCGGAAAGTATGGGGATGCAATAAAGATTCAGGTCAGCGCGCCGCCCGAGCAGGGAAAGGCCAATCTCGCGGTCATTGCGGTGCTGGCCGAGGCGCTGGGTCTCAAGCCGCAGCAAGTCCGCATCCTTCGCGGCCACACGCAATCGCGCAAGGTCATCGAAATCGACGGCATCGACGCCGCCGAAATCAACAATCGCCTTCAGCTCTGAGACTCTGACGTTCAGGCAATGATCGTGGTGTGTCTAAACGTGAAATCGGACCCGACCCTACAGATGCACCGCCCCCACATCGAAGTTCCCGTCCGCGCGTTTGCGGGAGCGGACGACGCGGATGAGAGTCGCCTGCTCGCCGAGAGGTTGGAGCTTGTAGACGCAGCCTTTTTCCAGGGGGATGGGGGAGCGGAGCCCGACGCCGCGACTGCTGACGTCGCTGACGAGCACGTCGTGGCGGTCGAGTTCGATGCCGCCGACCAGACGGCAGGCGGTCGCCGGCGCACCCGACGGCCGGCGCAATTCGCGACGGCGGTCGGCGCTGGCCACCAGCGCGTAAAACATTTCCTTGTCCGCGGCACAGCGGGTGTAGTGAAGGCGTGTCATTGAAAAAATGCCCGCACGTCGTCCGAACTCGTATCCGCCTCGGGCGACAGCTCACAGCTCAGGAATTGCCCACCGACATAATACCGCCCGTTCCCCATTTTACCACAGCGGACGACCCGCAATCGCCAGGTCAGCCGCGCCGGCCCCGCTTCGATGTGCAGACGGCAGCGGGTGTTAAGATCGACGGGAACCGCCGCCTCCAGCCCCACCCCCTTGAGCGACACATCGCGCAACGTCACCTTCAGCGGCGCCGCCTTGGCGTCGTCCCGATAAAGCACGGCCCTGGTGACAAACGATTGGCGATGTGCGATCCGGCGTTCTCCGGTCGCCGCCTGTGAATCGCCAGCGGGGCTTACCATGCCCTCTTCATCGGACCGACCCGCCGAGCCCTTTGCCGCCGTAAATTACGCCGTGGGCCTCGCAACGCCGCCCATAAGCCATGGCGCGGGTGGCGTGAGCCACCCGCGCCAAACCAAGCCAAACCGCGCCAAACCAAGCCAAACCACGCCAAACCAAGCCAAACCGCGCCATTCCCACGGCCGCGCCCATTGACCAACTGCTCCACTCGCTGGCCCCGGCGAATGGCTGGCCAATGGCCGATGAAAATGCCAAAAAACACGCCAAAACACGCCAAAACAAGACATTTATCGCAAATTTGCGATGAATACGGCGATCCAGGCAACCCCGGCGGCCGCCTCCGGTCCGCCTTCGCCTTTCCCAGACCGCCGGGCGGCATGTCATTCCGCAGGGCACGCCATTATGGGGTGCTTCGGAATTCGCTGCCCGTCGCGACCGTCGCCCTCGGACCAACGAAGTCGTACAACCCGCCGCGCAATCAGCGATCGGAGAATCCGGGGCGGCGCTGCACTCTACCCCGGCGTGGGGTCCACTCGGCTCGGGAGCGCTTCCAACCCGTGAAGCCCCTCGACCCCGCTGGATGACCTCGTCCGCGCTGGCTGCGTGTCGATGATGACTCCCCGCACCTTCTTCCCGGGCGCGAGCATCCACAAGTCGCAAGCGCCCCTGCTCGTGAAGACAACACCCCACGCCGGGGTAGAGCGGAGCCGAAGGCGCAGCGCCGCCCCGGACAGACATGAAGAGCGCGGTGGGCGCGGTCGGGGTCATATGCGTCGCTATCGCGGTACAGCTTTCGCGTTGCGATTTCGGCGTGCTCACGCGCTCAAGTTACGCTGTGTATCGATCGATGATCCGGCGAATTTCAGCGCGAACTCTGTCGATTTCTTCGGCGCTGATTTCGCCCCACATCTTCTCTCGAAAACTTTCCAAGGTCAGGTCTAAGCTACTTCGTAGGTCCCCCATTGATTTGGTTTGTGTGCTGATCTCGTCAGTGATGATGAGCGGAAGAAGATACCAGCTGACGGTTTCATGCGAGAAAAATGGGTCGTCCTTTGCGCTCTGAATTTGGTTGCGAGCCCAATCGCGGGCTTTATCGTGCGGCCAATCCATAGCGAGCGTCAGTATTCGAATCCAATCATTGCAGATGGCCTCCATTTCACTGGCGGAATAATCCATTCCTGCCGGCAGAACGTCCTCCGGTAGCTCGTCCATACGGGTATCCTACTCTCCTCGAAAGAATCGTCGACCGATCATCTTCCCCCGATCTCCTGGGCATGGGCGGTTGAGCCGGAAATGTTGGCGATTTCCGCTCGAAGCCCTGATTCGGATCGGACGCTCGGATCGATTGCGACGGTCAGTCAGACGAGTGTAGTTGGCGCGGGGATGCCGGCGATTTATGAATACCGCAAAGTGCGAGTCGTTCTTGACAGTTCGGTGTTGGTCGCGGCGTCCCGCTCCCGGCGTGGTGCGAGCTTCGCGCTGGTCAACTCAATCCCCGCACCGGAGTTTCAGATTTGCCTCTCGGTGGGATTGTATGCGGAATGGCAAGAGGTCTTGGCGCGGCCCGAGAATCTCCCGCCGGGACTCACATCAGACGATGCGATGCGGTTCTTGCAGTACCTGGCGAGTCAGGCCCATTTGCAGGAAATCCATTTTCTTTGGCGGCCATTCCTGCCCGATCCCGATGATGATCTCGTGCTGGAATTAGCTTTCGCCGCCCGTTGTTCGCATATAATCACGCATAACGTGAGACACTTTCGCGGATCGGAACAGCTTGGGGTGACTGCGTTGTCGCCCGGCGAATTTCTCAAACTGATTCGGCCCAGCACATGAGCACCCTGACTATTCAACTGCCGGAATCGCTCAAGAAGCGAATCGAAGCGCTGGCCGCCCGTGAGGGTTATTCGGTCAGTCAGTTTCTCGCCAGCGCTGCCGGCGAGAAATTGGCGGTCGTACTGACAATGGAATACCTGCGCCGAGAGGCGGGGGCGGGTCGTCGGGAGGATTTTGAAAAATACCTTGCCGCAGTGCCGGACGCGGAACCGCCGGAGGACGACTGTCTCGATTCGATCGATCGCGCGTGACGTGTGGGTATTTGGTGGGGCAGACATTCCTGTCTGCCTCGGATGCCGGTACTCCGGTATCCGACTGAATGTTTCGGGTCGACGAGTACGTCGCCCCGAGGCAGGCAAGAATGTCTGCCCCACCAACTGGCCTCGCCCTCCCAACGAATTTGCCGTTGCTCTGGGGAAACTGATGGGCGCTATCTTCCGCCCACCGGCTGCGCGTGGGCGGTTGATCCTGGTGCGTCGGCGACTTCGACGCGGAGGCCGGTGTCGGAGCGCTGGCCCAGGTCGATTGCGAAAGTCAGGTCGTGAACGCCGCGGGGAAGGTCGGTCACGATCTCCGCGGCGGCCTCCAGGGGTTTGTCATCCACCCAGAGCTTCACGCCACGCGAATCGTTGAGCGCCAAGCGGATTCTTCCCGGCGCGGTGACGTCGATTTGGCCGCGGGCGTAGACGGTGGAGTTGCCTTTGGCGACGAGGGCATCGGTGGGAAGTGTTCCCGAGACGAGGCTGTAGGCCGAAGTCCAGGTCGCATTTTTCGACATCTCGTCGCTGAGCTGCCAGCGGCGGATGTATTGCACGGCCGTCGGGCCGTAGGGGCCGGGTTTTCCCAGCTCGGAGAGGAATTTAATCAGGTCGAGAAATTCCTGATGAGTGATGGCGTCGGTCAGGCCGACGGGCATGAGCGAGCCGATCGACCGCTGCGCCTTGACCTCGCTGAGCGGGATCGCGAGGGCCTGGCGATCGTTGTCGCGGAGGACGAGGTGGCTGCTGTCCTGGAGGACTTTGATACCGCTGTAGGCGTCGCCGGATTTGGTGACGACGAGGTATCCGTCGTAGCCGTCCTTGATGTCCTTGTTGGGATCGAGGACGGAGTTGATGAGGTAGTCGAGCTGGGCGGTGGCGCCGATACTGGAGAGGTCCGGCGCGAGCCAGCCGCCGGCCCCGGCGATCGAGTGGCACTGGTAGCAGTTGGTTTCGGCGCGACGGAAGACCAGCTCGCCGCGTGCGGCATCGCCTTTGGCGAGAACCTCGTCGATCGTCTGCTTCATCTGCTCGGCATCGAGCTTCGTCGGGCCCGTCGAAGAGCCGACGGCCTGGGCGAAGATCGCCATCAGCTTCGCATCCTGGGTCGTGCTCCCCTGGAGATATCGCAGGGCGAGCTTGGCAGTATCGCGCGGGACTTTGACCGATTGGAGGGCGGTGGTCAACGAACGGGCGGCGCCTTCGCGTCCGAGCAGGGCGGAGAGCACCGCTCCCGGATTGTCATCCCCGTCGGCGATCATCTGCGCCGCGCTTTTGACCGCCTGCTTGAGGTCGGCCATCGCCAACCCGGCCAGCGCCAGGTGTCGGATATTGGCCGGCGTCGGGGCGGCGCTGAGCTTCTGAAGAACGTCCGTGCTTTCGCGTCCGCCCATCCGCGCCAGGCCATCGATGGCGCCGGTGCGAAGGGCATCCGGCGTATTGTCCGCGGTGGCGATCTCGATCAGTCTTGGGCGAAGGTCGGTGAGCTTCCATGCTCCTGTGACTCGCAGAGCGTCGGGGTTGTCGGACAGCTCGCTGATGCGTTTGGCATCGGCCGGCGCGGCGACGTGCCGGGCCAACATGTCCAGCAGGGCTGCGAGCAGGGCAGGCCGATCCGATTTTCCGTTTAGTGCGAGATCAAGCAGGGCGGATGCCTGCTGCTCGTCGCCGATGTCGGCAATGAGGTTGATCGCATCGCGGCGCTCGCTATCGCTCATGTGGCCGTCGCGGAGCTGGGTGATCAGCACCTTCGCCGCCGCCGGCGACTTCACGGCGCGAAGCGCGTAGTTGCGACGGGCCGCGGGCCAGTCGGCGAGCTTTCCCTGCTCGAAGGCCGGCAGCCAGACGGACGCGAGATCGTTGCACGTCAGCCACAGGGCATAATCGAGGACCGGGTCCATCGGCTTGTCGAGAACGCCGGTCGCGGCGCGGACGGATTCGAGCGAGGGAATCATCGCCAGAGCGCGAACGGCTTCGAGGCGGACGCGCGGAAAAGAATCATCGACCATCGGCGCGATCAGGCGGATGGCATCGGGAACCTGATTGGCCCAGTCCCCGGCGACGCGGACCGCCGCGGCGCGGGCACGCGGCTCATCCGATTTGAGCACGCGCTCCAGGAGCTGAGGCTCAACTGCATTGAGGTTCTGGCAAGTCCAGAGCGCTTCCAGGCGATCGTGATCCGCCTGGGCGTCGCGCGAAGTGATGTTCGACACCCAAGTTTCCAAAGCCGGGAGAACTTGTTTTAGATCTCGCTCGCGAAGCGCGAGCCGCGCCTGGTGGCGGGTGTAGTCTTCAGGCACTTTGAGCAATTCGAGCAGCTCGGGGATCGATGCGCCGTCGATCCTGGGGCGAGAGACGAGCGGGCGGCCCTTGGCGGTGACGCGCCAGATTCGTCCGTGGACGTGATCGCGGCGGGGGTCGCGGAAATCGACCTCGCCGTGCTGGATGATCGGGTTGTACCAGTCGGCGATGTAGATGGCGCCGTCGGGACCCATCTTGATATCGACGGGACGGAAAGCGACGTCGGTCGAGGTAAGAAAATCGGGCATCTGCCGCGAGGTGTAGCCGGCGCCGTTGTCGGAGAGCTTGAAGCGAACGATCCGGTTGGCGCGGAAATCGTTGGTGAGAATGTCGCCCTGATAATTGTCGGGAATGTGCCGGCCAGTCAGGATTTCCTCGCTGCAATACTTGGGACTGCGTGGATTCATGCCGGGCAGGACGCGGTCGACGCCCATCGCCGATTCGAAAGCGGCGCCGGGAAAGGAATAGTTGATGCCCTGGAATCCCGCGCCGTCGGTTTCGAAGGTTTGGCCCCAGCGGTCCCAGATGATCCCCCAGGGGTTGACCAGGCCGCGGGAATAGACGCCCAGGTCGAGCGTGCGGGTGTCGAAGCGCCAGACGCCGCTGGCGAGCAGGGTTTTGGGGCCGTAGGGGGTTTCCAGGTGGGCGTGGATGTAGAGTGATTGAAGGAAATACAACTTTCCGTCGATGCCCCAGCGGAGGGTGTGGACGATGTGGTGGGTGTCCTCGGTGCCGAAGCCGGCGAGGACGACGCGGCGAGTATCGGCCTTGCCAGTGCCTTTGGAATCCTTGAGGAAAAGAATCTCGGTGCTGTTGGTGACGTACGCGCCGCCGTCGCCGGGGATGACGGCGTTGGGAAGGAACAGGCCGTCGGCAAAGACGGTGCTTTTGTCGGCGTTGCCGGCGCCTTGCGAGTCTTCGAGAATGAAAATCTTGTCGTTGGGGACTTGGCCCGGCTTGAGCTGCGGGTAGGTTTCGGAGCTGGCCACCCACAGCCGATTCCTGGTGTCCCAGTTCATCTCGATCGGCTTCTGGAGCATGGGATCGGAAGCGAACAGGTTGATCTCAAAGCCGTCGGCGATCTTGAAGCTCTTGCGCTCGACCTCAGGGTCGGGATCGGGGACGTCGGCGCGGAGGACGGCAGGAGTGCCGCAGATGAAAAGAAGAAAAGCTAACGCGAGTCGGCGGTTCATGGGGCCCTCTTTAAGTCGAAACGAGGAAATTCGCCACAGATGCACACGGATGGACACAGATGAATTCAGGGGATGGAATGGCCGCACGTGTTCATCCGTGGCAAGACCGCGCCTTATGCGATGAGTTGGTTGATCACGTTGCCAAACACATCTGTCAATCTGAAATCACGCCCTTGGAAGCGATAGGTCAACCGTGTGTGATCGAATCCGAGGAGGCGGAGGATTGTCGCGTGGAGGTCATGGACGTGGACCGGGTCCCGGGTGACGTTGAAGCCGAAGTCGTCGGATTGGCCGAGGGTGACGCCCGGCTTGACGCCGCCGCCGGCGAGCCAGTAGGTGAAGCAGTTGGGGTGGTGGTCGCGGCCGTCATTGCCGCCCTGGACCATGGGCGTGCGACCGAATTCGCCGCCCCAGACGACCAGCGTGTCGTCGAGCAGGCCGCGCTGCTTGAGGTCCTTGACCAGCGCGGCGCAGGCCTGATCGGTGTTGGCACAGTTCTTCTTCAAATCGGCGACGAGGTTGCCGTGCTGGTCCCAGGCTTCGTGGAAGATCTGAACGAAGCGCACGCCGCGTTCGACCAATCTTCGGGCAAGTAAACAGCTCGTCGCGAACGACGCCTTGCCCGGCTCGGCGCCGTACATCTCGAGCACGTGCTTCGGCTCGCTCGCGAGGTCCATTAATTCCGGTGCGCTGGTCTGCATGCGCGAGGCCATCTCGAAGGAGTTGATTCGGGTGGCGATCTCCGGATCGCCCATCAGATTGAGATGCATCTGGTTGAGGTTGCGGATGCTGTCGAACGTGTCGCGCTGGAGCTTGTCGTCGATGCCCGGCGGGTTGGAGAGATACAGCACCGGGTCGCCCACGTTACGGAACATGACCCCCTGGTAGACGCTGGGGAAAAAGCCGGGGCCCCAGTTGGCGGACCCGCCGCTGAGGCCTTTGGCGCCGGTGCTGAAAACGACGAAGGCGGGGAGGTCGCGGTTCTCGCTGCCCAGGCCGTAGGTCACCCATGCACCGGTGCTGGGGCGGCCGAAGATCTGCGAGCCGGTGCTCATCAGCACCTGGGCGGGTGCATGGTTGAAGGCATCCGTCTTCATCGACTTGACGATCGCGATGTCGTCGGCGACCTCGGCCAGGTGGGGAAGCAGCTCCGACAGTTCAGCGCCGGATTGGCCGTGCCGGGCGAATTTGAATTTCGGTCCGAGCAGCTTGGAGTTGGGATTGATGAACGCGGCGCGGTAGCCCGTGAGCAGTTCGGCGGGGGGAAGTTTGCCGTCCCATTTGGCCAGCTCGGGTTTGTTATCGAACAGCTCGATGTGGCTGGGGCCGCCGGCCATGAACAGGTAGATCACGCGCTTGGCCTTGGCGGGAAAGTGGGGGCGCCTGGGCGCGAGCGGATCGAGGCTATTGGGAGCGGCCGATGTAGTCGCGGCGCCGAGCAGTTCCGCCAGGGCGATCGCGCCGACGCCGACGCCGCACTGTTTGAAGAACCAGCGGCGGGTGATGAGCTTGCCGTATTCAGCCGCGATTTGTTGCGTCATTGCAGGTCCGTTTCATGTGACACGGGTTTTTAACCCGTGCGGAGCGATGTTTTAATTCGAGTACCGTCAGCACGGGTTGAAAACCCGTGTCACGGGGGAAAGCTCACTCCTTCGTAATCGCTTCGTCCAGGTTCAGAAGCACGCGCGAGACGACGGTGTAGGCGGCCCATTGCGTCGGCGTTATGCTTGGCGGCAGGTCCCTGGGGACCTGCGGGTTGCCGGTTGCGACCTCGCTGGGGTTCAGGAACCCTTCGGCAAAACGCTCGCGCTCGGTATTAAAGAGCCTCAGAAGCTCTTTGGATTCCGCGTCGGTGGGCGGGCGGGCAAGCACCGTCCGGAACGCATAGGCGATCCGGTCGGGATCGGTCGCGCCGCCGTTCTCGATCGTTTTCTTCGCCAGCGCCTGGGCGCATTCCACGAACATCGGCTCGTTGAGCGTGACCAGAGCCTGCAAAGGCGAATTGGAGCGCGCCCGGCGGACGCAGGAAGACTCGCCGCTGGGGACGTCGAAGGTCTGGAGCATGGGATAGGGAGTCGATCGTCGCCGGAAGACGTAGACGCCTCTGCGATACTTCTCCGGGCCGGTTTCATCGTGCCAGGGGAATGGACCGTAGCTCGCGGGAGGGAGGAACAGAAACGCCGGTGCCGGAGGCATGATGCTTCGCCCGCCCATTTCCGGATTGAGCAGTCCGCTGGAGGCGAGCGCGATGTCGCGGATGATCTCGCCCTCGACGCGGAAGCGCGGGCCGCGGGCCAGCAGGCGGTTGTATGGGTCCATTTCCAACAGCTCGGGTGTCACCCGGCTGCTCTGGCGGTAGGCCGAGGAGGTCACGATCAGCCGGTGCACGTGCTTGATGCTCCATGGAACCGCGCCGCCCGCGCTTTCCAGGCCGGCGCGGATGGAAGGCTCCATGAACTCGACCGCCAGCCAGTCGAGCAGCTCCCGGTGCGACGGCGGATCGCCCTGATACCCGAAATCCTCCGGCGTGCTCACGATGCCGGCGCCGAAGTAATGCTCCCAGATCCGATTGACGTAGACGCGGGCCGTGGTCGGGGCGTTGCGATCGACCAGCCAGCGGGCCAACGTCAATCGCGACGCATCGTGCGTTTCGGGGAGTTGATTCAGGAATGCCGGGACGCCGGCGCTGACGACGTCCGATGGCTTGAGCCAATCGCCGCGGCTGAGGACGTGCGTTTCCCGCGGGTTGCTCCGCGTTGCCAGGGCCAGCGTGCTCTGGCCCTGCGGCCACTGCTGCCATAACGCTTCGATCCGGTCGTTGGCCCGGCGCCATTCCGGAATGGTCGTCCGCCAGTAGCTGAAGACCTCTTCGACCTGCTGATCGCAGCGCTGCACGCGCGGGATGTCGAGGATCTTCCGCACGCGAGCGGGCAGCGGGTCGGCGACGATGTCACCCTGGGCATTGGTCACCGAAACGCGGAACCGGCCGAGGTTGTTGTTCTGGTTGTCGTCGCTATTCCATCCGCCGTGGTTTTGGGCCAAATGGATCGTGAGGATCACGTCGCCATCGAAGTCGAGCGGAGTTTTGCAGACGAAGACGGCTTTGCGGTCGTGATTTCGCCGGCCGGGGCCGGCGTCGATCCCCCAGGCGGTGCTTGCGTTCCCATCGATCGCGAATTTCACCGGGCCGGTCATCCGCTTGTTCTTCGTCTTGTCATCGAAGATCGGTTCCAGGTCGCGCGTCGGTTGATCGATATCGCTGCTGGCGTCGGAGAAGACGACCTTTATCTTCTTTTTGGGGTCGCTGGCCGAGACGGCGTCGACGGAAAATTCGGACAGGGCGCAGGTCCCCCAAATCGATCGGCCCGGACCGCCGCAGGGGAGGTTCTGGTCGGTCAGCAGCTCCAGGCGAAACGCGGTGATGCCGCGGAGGTTGGTCTTCACACGGAAGGATTCGGTGAATTTCGTCGGCGCATAACCTCCTGCGAGCAGCGACCCATCGGGGTATTCGAGATACCGCTGCGCGTTTTCCCCCAGGTGCTCCAGGCCGTGCAGCACAGTCCAACGCGGCTGATCGTGTGAAACCTCGAGCTCCCACTGCGTCATCCGATCTTCCCAATCGGGACTTGTGTGCTTGAGGCTTCCCTCGGTCTCGCGCATCTGGCGGAGGAGATCCGCCGCCTTCATCTGCTCCTCGGGCGTGTAGACGACCGGCTGCGCCTCGTTGTCGTTATTGAGGAATGCAAAAAGGCGATAATACTCCTTCTGCGTAAGCGGGTCGAACTTGTGGGTATGGCACTGGGCGCACTGGATGGTCAGGCCGAGGATGCTTTTGCCGATGCAGTCCATGCGATCGATCATGGCGTCCATGCGGAATTGCTCGGGATCGATGCCGCCCTCTTCGTTGAGCATCGCGTTGCGGAGGAAGCCGGTGGCGACGACCTGGTCCTGGGTGCGGCGGGGGAGCTGGTCGCCGGCAATCTGCTCGATGATGAACTGGTCGTAGGGCAGATCGCGATTGAACGCGCCGATCACCCAGTCGCGATAGAAGAAGTTGAAGCGCTGCTTGTCCTTCTCGAACCCATCCGAGTCGGCATAGCGAGCGGCGTCGAGCCAGTGGCGGCCCCAGCGCTCGCCGTAGTGGGGGGACGCCAGAAGCTTTTCAACCTGCCTGTCATACGCGTCGGGAGAATCGTCTTTCAGAAACGCATCGACTTGGTCGATCGTCGGCGGCAGGCCGAGCAGGTCGAGGTAGAGCCGTCGCAGCAGCGTGATTTTGTCCGCCTTGGGCGAGGGTTTGAGGCGTTCGGATTCGAGCCGGGCGAGAATGAAACGATCGATCGGCGTGCGGCACCAACCCACGTCTTTCACCTCGGGAAGGACGGGACGCTGCGGCGGCACAAACGCCCAATGCTTCTCGTATTTCGCACCTTCTGCGACCCACAGCTTGAGCGTTTCGATCTGCTGGGGAGTCAGGTGCTTGTTGCTGCTGGCCGGAGGCATCCGGTCATCGGGGCTGGACGCCGTGATCCGCTTGACCAGCTCGCTCTGCTCCGGGTTGCCGGGGACGATGGCGATCGCGCCGGACTTGGCTGGTACCGTTTCCGAGTCTGGCAGGTCGAGCCGAAGCTTGGCCTTGCGCTGCTGGTCGTCATGCCCGTGGCATTTGAAGCAATTCTCGGCGAGGATCGGCCGGACGTCGCGGCTGAAGCTGAGGTCGGCGCCCGACGACGTGGAATCGCAAACGACCAGCGCAAGAACCAGAAGAGCGCCGAGGAGTCGGGAGGGCGAGGCTCCTGCCGAGCCGGAAGTCATCGAGGTGGCACAGTTTCGGCTCGGCTGGAGCCTCGCCCTCCCATCGATTCGGCGCAAGGATCGCGACATAAGGTGAAAGTGGACCATTCAGCTCAGAAGGTATTACACCGCTGCCGGCTGAAAGTGAGCATGCAGTTTACTTTAAATCTGGCGACGGATGCTTCGTAAAGTCGACCGAATCCTGCTTCGCGTGCCCGGGCTCAATAGCGCGGTGCTCTATTACCGCGACGTGCTGGGGTTGAAGCTGGTTCGCCACGATGCGCGGGTGGCGAATTTCAAGCTGGGGGACGACTCGACGGAGCTGGTCCTGCATGACGATCCCGACCTTCCCGCTGAGGCGGTTTATTTCCTGGTGGACGACGTGCGCGATCTGTATCGCAGACGGGCGGAATTGAAATTGACATTCACCAGTCCGCCGAGCCAGGTTTCGCGGGGGTTTCGCGCGACCGTAAAAGACCCGTTTGGAACGGTTGTGCTGCTGCTGGATCGCAGCACCGAGCAATCCGCCAGCGGACAAATCGAAGACACCCGCGCGCCCGGCGCCCTGTTCTCCGGCGTCGAGGCGAAAATCGCGCCGAAATATGCTGAGCTTTCCCGGATCTACGAATCCATCGGCCGGACGGCGGACGACCTGCCCTACACGCCGCACTTCGAGAAGCTTTTCAGCGATTATGCAACCATGTTCCCAGACCCCAAGCCCACCCGCGCCGAAGTCTGGCGGCATCTGCTGAACCTCCGCAAGGGTGGCAAGCTGCCGAAGCTGGGCGAGGCGCGCTCTACACCCCCGCCGGTCTCGGACGAGGATCGGATGAGGTTGCGCGACATGCTCGGCCCCGACATCGGCAAGCGGGATCGGCTTCCCTATACGAAGCGTTTCGACGAATTGGTCGACGAGTTCAATCGCACCCAGCCCCGTGCAATCTCACCTCATTTAGTCTGGCGGTTGGTGGCGACGTTGGCAAAATGACGTGCTTGTGACACGGCTTTTTAAGCCGTGCGGGCGATGCTCGGAGTGAGAACTCGTCCAATTCCCGGTTTCTTCCGCATTACGCCGCTCGCACGGATTACAAACGTTACAAACCCGCGTCACGTGATCGGGCGCCTGTCCTTTCGCGGTGACGTTTGCAAAATGACTTGCCATGACAACAGCGAACAAACCAGACACGAAAAAGACGGAACCGAGCGAATGGATCGCCCGGACGACGGCGATCCTTGCGGTGATCGCGGCCATCTCCAGCGGACGGTGGGGCGCCAGCAACCTTCAGGCGATCCTCGAGCAGGGCAAGGTCAACGACACCTGGTCGTATTACCAGGCCAAGAGCATGAAGCAGCACGACGCCGAGCAGACGCGCGATTTGGCCAAGGCGCTGGCCCCGGGCCAACCCGCGGCAAGCGCGCTCTCGCTCAACGACCTGCAAAAGCGCATGGAGGAGATGGCCCGGCGCGAGGAGATCGAGAAGAATCAGCAGCAGCAGGCCGCCGAGCAGTTTCAGAGGAGCCGCGACCGCATGGTCGAGAGCAGCTTCTGGTTCGAGCTGTCGTTCGCGGCGTTACAGTTGGGGGTGATCCTGTGCACGATCGCCACCGGGGGAAACCGAAAGTCGCCGTGGGTGATCGGCGTCGCCGTCGGGTTCATCGGGCTGCTGCTGATGCTCAACGGCTTCCACCGCGTCGTCCCGGCGCCGCGATCGTGGTACGAGGGGATTAGCGAGCAGATGGCGTACGAGGGAAAGCCGCCCGCGACGGCGCCGGCGAATCAGTGACTGATTGTGTGGCACAGCCGCCTCGGCTGACTTCGACGAGTTAAGTCGAGTCGTGTTCGATCGAAGGTCGAAAATCGAATGTGAATAACGTCCGACTTCGTCGGAACACAGTCGGGGGCGACTGTGCCACATACACGCTCAATCCACCGGCACGACGATGAATTTGCGGCCGTCGTCCTGGGTGGGCTTGATCGCCTGGTTCATGTCATCCGCCATCTTGAGCGTGGTCTTGCGGGCCTCGGGGTCGTCGGGAAGCTCGATCAGGAATTGGCTGATGAAGTCGTCGGGCCCGATGGTCTCAATTCCCGCGGCATATACCTTTTTGGCGCCCGCCTGGTAAATCTGGTCGACGCGCGTCTGCATGAACTTGCGGCCCATGGTGTGGCTGATGTGATGCGTGTTGGCGCTGTCCAGCCACAGGCGGGCTTCGGTCACTTTGCCCACGGTGAGCAGGTCCTGGGCCTGCTGATCGACGTCAGCGGGCTTGACGGGCGTCATTTCGCCGGTCGCGGGATTGGTGACGGCGTCGGGAAAGTAAGTGGGATTGACGTTGTCGTTGGCGGTTTTGCTTGGGGAGGAGAGGAGGGTGCCGGCGATGCTGCGTGTTGCCCGTCCGCCGGTCGAGCCTCCCAGCCCGCTGATAATCAGCCCGATGAGCAGCATCGCCACCCAGGTCTGAACAACCCAGATTATTGCCGAGACGATGAGAATCTCGAACAGGTCCATCTCGAAAAGGTAGGACATGAGCCCGATATACATGAGGACGGTGATGCCCCAGGGGACCCAGCCCATGGTGTAGTAGCCGATGATGTCGCCCAGCGCCCCCGGCAGCAGAGCGACGGCGGCGATCTTGAGCATCGCCGGCCCGATGCGCCCGAGGCCCAGGTCGATCAGCTTCACGCCGATCATCAGACCCGTGAAAACCAGTACCAGGTTGATGACCGCCTTAATCACCACGAAGAAGAACGCGAAGATCAGATTGTGGATGCCGAACAGGCGGGCATCGAAAAAGTAGGTGATGAGGCCGGCGGCGATCAGGGCGATCGGGGCGTAGTAGTCGGTGATCTGAGCGTTCTTGGTCGCCTCGTCGGGAGGCGGGGTCCGCACCGCGCGGGCGTAGCCGAGCATAGGCGACGTCGGGCCGCCCGCGCCGGCGGTGGCAACGGCGGGCATGGGCGCGACCGTCACCTTCCGGGTGGTGGGCGGGGGCGGGGGAGCGGCGGCAATCTCGTACTCCGCTTCGGAAACCAGCTTGGCAAAATCATCTTCGGGCTCCGAAGCAGGTGTCGGTACGGGCGCCGGCTTCGGTGGCGCGGCGGGGGCGGCCGTCGCCGCGGGGGGGGCGCTTGCGACTGCGACCGGTTTCGCGGCCGCTGCCGCCGGACGCGATGCGGCGGCCGCCGATCCAGGCGCCGACGGCACCTTGATCGGCTGGCCGCATTTGCACTTGAGCGTCTTACCCGCGTACTCGTTCTTCCAGGCGAAGCTGCGTCCGCACGCTCCGCACGAGAAACTGGCAACTGCCGACGACATATCGCACCCCTTTGATTTGTGCCTCGCGTACAGTGCATATCAGCGCAGGCTTGTCAACAGAGATTTCAATTTCGCCAGATATTGACAAAACGGGCGTTCGTGGCAGCGCGGCACGGGTTTTCCCTTCGGGTCTGAGCCTGAGGCTCGGCCTCAGGGTCGAAGACAACCCGTGGACGGATCGAGCCGTTCACCCAGCGCATCACTACCTCGCCACGGCGATGGTGAACGGCTGCGAAACGCCGGTCCCTTCCTTCTGGTAATCCCTTGCCTGGATCGTGAACTGAAACGTTCCGACTTTCTTTGGGTTCCCAATGATCTGGCCGGTGAAACGATTGAGCAGCAGGCCCGGCGGAAGCTCGCCGGCCGTGATGCTCCAGTCGTAAAAGGGCACTCCGCCTTCGGCCACGAGATTTGCCTTGTACGCCCGGCCCGAGGTTGCGGGCGGGAGCTGCTCCGTGGTAATTGTCAGTTCGACAAACGGCGCCGTCTTGCGGAGCTTGTATCCGATCGCCTGGGCGGCCAGCAGGTCGGTCTTGGTGATGAGCCACCGACCGAGCGGCGTCTTGCCGTGATATTCGTTGCCGAAGGCGCCGTGCAGGCTCACGGGATCGACGGTGCCGTCGAAATGGTCGTGAATGTCGACGCGCGGATCGAACCCCAGATAGGCATGCAGGGCTGGGTCAGCAAGCTCGCCGCCGCGGTGAAAGTTTTTGTTGGCGGGGTTAAAGAACAGGGCGTGGCCCATCTCGTGGTGGACGACCGAATATAGATCGCTGGGAACCTGACCGACGATCATCGCGCGAAACCACTCGTCATCGCGGTATGGCGACCAGCCGCGGGTGTTGTAGTTGCCGCGGATTTCCACTTCGACGCCGCCGGAGCGATGAATCGGCAGCGGCTTGCCGTTCACCGTCTGGAATTTCCCCTGGCCTGAAGGTTCGCCGCCGGATCGGATCTCGGACGTCGAGATGCCGTAGGTGTACAGCTGGGTTCCGGTGTAGGCGCTCGCGTTGCTGATTGGCCGGCCATGGGCAAAGCCGGTGGGCTCGAAGATCCAGGTCTTTTCCGATCCCGCCGGCACGGGATCGACGTGCAGGTCGGCCAGATAGAACTGCCAGTCGGCCACCGCCTGCTCGAAGGTCTCGCGATGGATGGGGTCCCGATAGAATCCGGTCTGGTCCTGCGAGTAATCGACCCGGATCGGATGGGTCGGCGCGGTGTCGTGGGTCTGGACCGCGACCTCATGCACCGGCAGGCTGTCCCGCCACTGCCGCCCGCGGGCGTCACGGATCAGGATTCCGATGAGGTGCTCGGCGTTGTGCTTCTTTCGCGCCGGAAAAATGGCGATGTGAACCGAATCCGGCTCCCGCGTCGAAATCTGGATTTCCTTCCGCGGTCCTTGCGGCCCGGCGGTGCTGGGAAGGTCGAAATACAGCCGCGGGTCGTTGCCCGCCAGCGTGACCGACACCGGCAGCATTGCACCGTCCGGCGGGGCGATGAAAAACTCGATCGCCGGGTTGGCCATGTAGCCTTCCCAGTCCGGAACGACGATCCCGTACCCGCCCAGGTCGCGGTGAAACAGGTCCTCGACCACTGCCGCGTGAGTTCCGACGCCAAGGCCGGCAATGCCCGCCAGGCAGATCGCCCATGCGACCCAGCGAGCGATCCGCCCGTCCCGATGGCCAGTTTTCATCTTCGGCAGTATAACGCGGCTAAGGCCGCCACCTGATCTCGCTTCCCCTCCGGAAGAAGGAACGCCCGCACGCCCGGGGCCGCCGGGCATGCGGAACGCTCCATTCCCCAAAGTTGTTTTGCGGCGCTCAATGCAGCACCACCCGCTACTGCGTAAGACGCCGGTGGAATCGGACATCGAAAATGCAAAAATTTTATGGCAACCTGATTTGAGGGTCGAAACCGGCCGTTCGCGAGTCTTTCTGGCTTTAGGGAATGATGGCCGGTTTCCCGGCTTTCCGAGTTCTGTGTCAAGTCTCCTGGCATTCAACCGTGCGCAGCGGCCCCGGTTTCGGCCAAGGGCTCCCCGCCACTGGCAGTGCCGCTGGCGGCTTCGGCGGGGCGGGTCACGAAATAAACCGCCGCCGCCGCCAGCGCCGCCCCGCCGAAAACGCACAGGAAATACGACAATCCGCGGAAGAAAATGAGCGGCGTCTGGGAAGGCCTGCCCAGTTCCTTGAACAGCAGGACGCCAACGGAGCCGGCGTAACCGGTGGCGTCGGCGAGGTAGATGGCGAAGACCGCCGTCCCACCCGATCGCGTGTGGGCGATGAGCCGGTCGAACAGCATCGACCCGACCGGCACGTATGCCAGATAGCTGCCGGCGCCGAGCAGGATCATCCAGAAAATCCCGGAGATCAGCCCGCCGTCGTAGAGCAGGGTGGCGACGCCGACCAGCACCATCCCCGCGAGCATCACCACGAACGCCCCCGCAAGCCCCCGGCGATTGTCGCGCACCAGGCTCAGCGCCCCCAGCATCGCCAGAACCACGAATGCGACCGGCGTCTCGGTCTTGCTGAAGATGCCCGGCTCGCTGCCGTACCCCATCGCCTTGAACAGATCGATCTCGAAGTTGTCGCGATAATCGCGAAACGCCGTCAGCACAAGATAGAAGGCCAGCAGCAGTCCCAGCCCCAGCGCGAATCGTTTCACAAATGCGATGCGTCCAGCGCGCATCGGCCGGCGCTGCGTTCGCGCTTTCACGTCCGAGGGATCAGGCGCGGGCAACGCCGCCAGAAACGCCACCGATAGCAGAAACGCCGGAAGAAACAGCAGCCCGGTGACGCACGGCATCCACGCCTCGCCGACATTCCAGGAGGACATGGTCCATCGCCCGACGTCTTTCACCACGCCGCTGGAGACGATGAACGAGCAACTCAGCGTCGCCAGGAGGAATTCGGAAGTCCGCCGGCCTTCCAGATACGCAACGACCATCCCCCACACCATTCCCAGCGGCAGCCCGTTGAGGAAGATCGCAACGACCCGCCAGGAAGGCGGCGCCGCCCCGAACAGCACCAGCGCCAGCTCCGCCACCGCGATCAAGCCCACCAGCGCCAGAGCGCGCTTCGACGCGCTGATCTCGGAACAAACTTTGATTCCGATGAATTTGGAGATCGCATAGCCGATCACCTGGCTGATGACCAGCGCCGACTTGAGCCCGAAATCCGTCCCCGCGAAATGCAGCCCGCTGAACGACGCGGCGGCAAACGGCTTGCGAAACGCGTACATGCAAAAGTAGGCGCTGAACGCCGCCGACGACGCCCACAGCGTGATCCACCACTGCGGCCACCGCGAGGGTTTCGCATCGAGTTCCATGGAATCCTCACGACGATCACCAGGGACGAGCACTGTACTGACGGCTTTGGCGCAGCATAATCAATTCCAGCCCGCGGACGCAAAGCGTCGAACGGGAATTGAGGTGCAGGCTTTCCAGCCTGCCCCGTTGGAGCGAGAGCGATGAGCGAAAGTCCTTCAGCCTTCGAGCCCGGGGCGCAAGATCCCCAGCGCACGATCGACGAAATCTTCATCCTCTTCGCCCGCCGCGGCGGCGATGCATACTTCGGCGAGCCCGTGTCGCAACTCGATCATGCCCTTCAGGCGGCCTTCGCCGCCCAGCGCGCCGGCGCGACGAGCGTGCTGATCACTGCGGCGTTACTGCACGACGTCGGGCACCTGCTGCACGATTTGCCGGAAGACTGTGCCGACGATGGTGTGGATGACCGGCACGAAGAACTGGGCGCCCGCTGGTTGATCCGCCGGTTCGGGCCGGAAGTCGTCGAGCCGATCCGGCTGCACGTCTCGGCCAAACGATATTTGTGCGCTGCCGACCCGGAATACCACGCGGCGCTCTCCCCCGCCTCGCAACAAAGCCTGGCGCTCCAAGGCGGCCCGTTCACCGCCGCCGAGCTCGCGCAATTCAAGGCCGGCCCGTTTGCCGACGCGGCAATCGCCCTGCGCAAATGGGACGACATCGCCAAAATCCCCGGTCTGCCCACACCGCCCCTGGAGCATTTCCGACGGCATATCGAAGCCGCGCTGAATCGATCCGTCGCCGCGTCCTCCTGAGACTCGCCCGGCCCAACGGGAGCCAGCCATTCCGGTAAATACTGACAACAGTGGCAAGCTGAATCGGAAAGAAATGCAACGCATCGTCCCTTCCCTTTTTCTTCTCGCGGTCATCGGTGTCGCAAATGCCGCGGCGCCGGAGGCCCAGCTGACCGAAACCGCACTGGATGCACGCTTTTCCAGCACGGTCCGTCCGTTTATTCAGCAGTACTGCATCAAGTGCCACGGCCAGGTCGATCCGGAATCCGATCTCAACCTCGATGCCTATTCGTCGATGACCGAGGCCGCCAAAGACAGCGGCCGGTGGAGCACGATTCTCGAAAAGCTGGAGGCGGCCAAGATGCCGCCCAAAAAAGCGAAGCGGCATCCGTCGCCGGATTCGCGAAGCATGGTGGTCCAATGGTTTCACGATGCCAGCGAGTACCAGACCCTGGGCAACGCCGGCGATCCCGGCGTCGTGCCAGTCAGGAGGCTGAGCAACGCCGAGTACGACTACAGCATCCGAGACCTCACAGGCGTCGACATCCGGCCGGCAAAAGAATTTCCCGTCGATCCCGCCAACACCGCCGGCTTTGACAACTCGGGCGAATCGCTGGTCATGTCACCGAGCCTGCTGAAAAAATATCTTCAGGCGGCCCACCGGGTCGCCAGCTACGTGGTCCTCAAGCCGCACGGATTTGAGTTCGCGCCGTATCCCATGCTGGCCGACACCGATCGCGATAAATATTGCGTTCAAAGAATTATCAACTTCTATCACGGGCAGGACACCGATTACGCCGACTTTTTCGAAGCGGCCTGGGCATTCAAACATCGGGCCCAGCTGAGCCAGCCCAACGCGACGCTTGCCGACATCGCCGCCGAGCATCACGTCAGCCCGAAATACCTGGGCACCCTCTGGGACGTGCTGGAAAACCAGCAGGAGGAGATCGGCCCGATGGTGAGGCTCCAGACGATGTGGTTCGAGCTGCCCGGCCCGCGGGATGGCGAGCCGCAGGAGATGCAGACCCGCTGCCAGATGATGCGGCAGTACGTTCTCGACCTGCGGTTGAAGGTGGAGATGCGGTTCTGGAACCTCACCGCCGGCCGCGTCGGCACCGCGTCCGAACCGCTGCTAATCTGGAAGAACATCCAGTACGCCACGCACCGGATGACATTTGATCCGGCCCAGTTGCAGGTTCACGGAGAATCAAGGCCAAATAACCCGACCGAGCCGGAGCCGGGTGCGGCGGATCCTTTCGGCCCGGGCCACACGAGGCTCATCAAGAACATGCCGGGCGATCTGGACCTCTACGTTCCGGCCGGCCAGCGCGAACCCTACGAAGCCGCCTTCGCCCGCTTCTGCAAGGTCTTCCCCGACAAGTTCTTCATGCAGGAACGCGGCCGCAATTACTTCGACACCAGCAAAGACCGCGGCCGGTATCTCAATGCCGGCTTTCACAGCCTGATGGGCTATTTCCGCGACGACCAGCCGCTCTACGAATTACTCCTCAACGACGATCAGCAGAAGCAGCTCGACGCCATGTGGGACGACATGGATTTTGTCGATTCTGCCAGCCGCCGGACGTACATCCAGTTCTGCGGCAGCGGCCAGCGCGGCGAACGCG
Source organism: Tepidisphaeraceae bacterium (assembly GCA_035483795.1). Lineage (GTDB taxonomy): Bacteria > Planctomycetota > Phycisphaerae > Tepidisphaerales > Tepidisphaeraceae > DASXMX01. Next base: position 24,070 of record DATHPP010000348.1, read on the forward strand.
GAATCAGGCAGACCGAAAAGGCAGGCGCCGTCGAGATGGAGGATCGCGAAGTCACCTCCGCCGCGCGCATCAAGCAGTTGGAACAGAGCTACCTGAAAAGAGCCGAAGGCGGCGACCCGCGCGGCATCGAGGCGATCCAATATTGGTTCACCTGGATGAACGACCGCATCCGCTGGACGGAAAAAGCCCGCCTGGAGGCGGAGCCAAGCCACCTCGATTCGCTCATCGATTTTGCCTCGCGCGCCTACCGGCGGCCGTTGTCGAACGATGAGCAAGACGACATCCGCTCCTACTACAAATCGTGCCGGCAGTCGGGCCTCGATCACGAATCGGCGATCCGCGAAGGGATCGTGAGCATCCTCATGTCCCCCGACATGTGCTATCGCCTCGACCTGGCCGCGTCCGGAAAAGCGACCCAGCCGCTCACCGATTACGAGCTGGCCAGCCGGTTGAGTTATTTCCTCTGGTCGAGCACGCCGGACGACAAACTGCTCGCCCACGCCAAGGCGGGTGATCTGCACGAGCCTTCGGTTCTCACCGCCCAGGTGCAACGGATGTTGCAGGACCCGCGCGTTCGCGCGCTGGCAACGGAGTTCGGCGGGAGCTGGCTCGACTTCCGCCGGTTCGACGAAATCGCCACCGTCGACCGAGACCGCTTCCCATCATTCACCAATGATCTGCGGCAGGCGATGTACCAGGAGCCAATCCGCTTTCTCGTCGACGCGTTTGCGTCGAATCGGTCGATGCTCGATCTGTTGTACGGCAACTACACTTTCGTGAACCCGGTGCTCGCCCGGCATTACGGGATGCCTTCCTCGGGTGCGAACCCGGACCAATGGGTCCGCATAGATGACGCCGACCGATTTGGCCGCGGCGGCATTCTCCCGATGGCGGCATTCCTGACCAAAAACGCGCCGGGCCTCCGCACCAGCCCGGTGAAACGCGGCAATTGGGTGGTCAAGAATGTTCTGGGCGAGCGAATCCCCGCGCCGCCGCCCAATGTCCCTCAGCTTCCGCGCGATGAGGCGAAGCTCGATCTGCCCCTGCGCGAGATGCTCGCCCGGCACCGCCAGGACCCCAACTGTGCCGCGTGTCACGCCCGATTCGATTCGTTCGGCCTGGTGTTCGAGGGCTTCGGCCCGGTCGGCGAACGCCGTGACAAAGACCTGGCCGGCCACGCAATCGATTCCTCCGCAAGTTTCCCCGGCGGTGGGGAGGGAACGGGCCTCGACGGCCTGCGTCGTTACATCCTCGAGCACCGGCAGAAGGATTTTGTCGACAATCTCTGCCGCAAATTGCTCGCCTACGCGCTGGGCCGCAGTCTCATGCTTTCCGACGATCCGCTGATCCACCAGACTGAAGGCAAGCTCGCACAGAATGACTACCGGCTGAACACGTTGGTCGAGTGCTTCGTCACCAGCCCACAATTCCTCAACAAACGCGGCGGGGATGCGGTAGCACAAAGGTGAGCGCGATGAGCGATCGAGTAGAGAATTCGAAGGGTCAACCGCACGGCGTCGCCCGCCGGACGTTTCTTCGCGGCGTGGGCGTGACAATGGCGCTGCCCTGGCTGGCTTCGCTGGCCGAACGGACGAGCGGCGGCGCCGCAGTCGCCGCGTCGAGCGATGCTACCGCCATTTTCCCCAAGCGATTCGCCGTCATGTTCATGGGCAACGGCGTCAGCCCGCCCAACTGGTGGGCCAGGGGCGAAGGCGACGACTTGCAGCTTGGTAAGACGCTCGAAGTGCTCGAGCCGCTCAAGTCGAAAGTCAACGTCATCAACGGTCTGTTCAACAAGACCTCGACCGGTCACGGCATCCACCCGCCGATGACCGGCAACCTGCTCACCGGCGTCCCCATCAGCAAAGGCGCGATCATTCACAGCGGCATCAGCATGGATCAGATGCTGGCCAACCGCATCGGCCAGGACACGCCGCAAGCCAGCATGGTGCTGGCGTGCGAGCAGCCGATGACCGGCTACCACGAAACCAACTACTCCAACGCCTACGGCTCACACATCTCCTGGCAGAATGCCGATTCGCCGGTGCCCAACGAGATTTATCCCTCGCTGGCCTTCGACAGTCTGTTCGAGAATCGCGGCAACCTCCGCAACCTCAGCGTGCTCGACCGCGTCCGCGACCGC
>DATHPP010000349.1:0-11857 GCA_035483795.1 Tepidisphaeraceae bacterium
CCGAATTGACAAATCGCAATCGCAGAATCCCGCTCGCGTAATCTGAATCAACGGGCTTGCCGTCGATCAGCACCTGTCTTGGCTTGGCATTCAGGGCCACGCAAACCACCGCGTCGCTCCCATCGACGCCGTCGGCCTTGAATCGCACCGCGCCGGACGAAAAGTTTTCCCCCCGAACCCTGCACGCCGCGGCGACAACGCCTTCGTGGTCCTTCGGCATCGCATCCAGGTCGACCAGCAGCGCCCGTTTCCCAGGCAACAGCTCATAATCCGTCACCACCGGCAGACTGGCGTCGAACAGCGGAATAAACCTCCCGCGGAGCGAGGCCAGCGTGGCGTCCGCGGCCTGCTCGATTCCCGCCGCCACCACGTACGGCCCTCGTCGCAGCACCAGCGCCGCCGACTGTTTCCATTCCAGCCCGACCGCGTCGGCCGCCTGATGTGCCAGCGCCCGAACGCGATCCGCCCCGCCCTTCCGATTCGCCATCGCCGTCGGCGAATCCGTTTCGAACAAGACGACCCCCTTGCCGACGCGATTGACGCCGCGGGCCTCGGCCGCCAATCCAAGCTTCTCGAACAGATGCTCCCGCGGCGTCTTGTAGGCCATCGGCGCCGCGTTCCACCATTCCTGCACCGCATTGAACGGGTCCTGGTCATCGTCAATCACCAGCAGCGCACCGCCCCGTTTCACCCACGCGGCCAGCGCCTCATGAACCCGCGGCGCCGGCGGCTTCTGTCCCTGATAGGTCAGCAAAAGCAGCTTGTAGCGATCCAGAAACCCGGCGCTGGCGATGTTCTCCATCTGCACCGGTTCGACCGGAACGCCGGCCTTCAGCAGCGGCATCGCCAGCCCGAAAAAATGACCCATGTGCAGGTCGGACGCGCCGGGCCCGGCGCGCTGAAACATCAGCGTGTCCGAAACCAGCACGCCAACGCCCTGCGTTCCGCACGCCTGCCAGCGCGTCGCCTCCGGCGGCTGGTCCATGTCGCCCATCGCACTGATGACCGCCTGGAGCTCGGTCTCGTAATCCTTCGGCATCGGCACGCGGCGGCTGGGCTGCGTCGCCGATGCATAGCGCCCCATGAAAATCCGCTGCGGCCAGGGCATGATCTCGTACCGCCAGACCTCCGGCTGAAGCAGCGACGCCGTCAGCGTGCTTTCCCAGTTCTGGCGGTAATCCGTCCAGGTGTGGCGCGGGTTGTCTTCGACCGGGTCGTTGAGATACCAGACCCGCCGGCCACTGGCGCGGACCAGGTTCTGCATCGCGCCGTATTCGAGAAACGCCGTGTCGAACGTCCGCTCGCGCCGCTCGCCCTCATAGGCGTTGGGCGTGCGGGCCGTGCCGGTCCACACCTGGGCAATGTATCCGTCGCAGCCCACCTGAAGCAGCGACGATTCCGGGCTGACAATCCGCCACTGCGCGTAGTTGATGAGCGAATGCGTCGCCACGTAGCAGCGAATCTCGCGCCCGTGCTCTTTGGCGTATTGGTGAACGAAATCGAACACCACCGACAACGCCCGGCGGTACAGAAAATACTTCAGCTTCGACGCCCGATACTGCGCATCCGGCGACGAATCCGGCGCTTGCCAGTCGTCGTGGTAATACGCCTTCCATTGCCGCTTGAAATTCTCCTCCCACCCGGTTTCCACCCAGAATTCCGGCTCCTCGAGCACGACCGCCAGCGCCCCCGTGTCCAGCGCCCGCTTCACTCCCTCGCACAGATACTTCCCGTAATCGTCTCCCGGCGACATGTAATACACGTCGCGGCCATGCGCCCTGGGGGCGCCGGCAGAGTTGGTCTGCTCCTCGTCTTCGTGCTTCCTGCCGTTCCACTGTCCGTGCACGTAATCCTGATAGCTTCCCCAGGCGACGCCGGTCATCAGATGAACCCGATATCCGTGGCTTCGCCAATTCTCCATCCGCTGCGGCATGATGCGCCCGATGCCATAAACCAGCGCCGCGTCCGCATTCAGATTCACCCGTGGCGACCATGGTCCGCCGGATTGAAACGTCAGCCGCTCCTGTTCTGCATCCCGATCGGAGAGCCGCGGAAAGACGTCGGCGGCATGGACCAATGCTGAACAGACAACCGCCATCGCCACGCCCAACAACTTCCAGTGATAGTTCTCCATACCCTCGCCTACTGTCCGTCGCCGGTCACGTTGGATTGATCAACGCCCCCGATTGATCAACGCCCCTGAAGCTTCTGATTCTGGGAATCTTTTGCGCCCGCCCGGCGTCTAATTCCACAAGTCACCGAAATCTGATCGTAAGTCAGTCGAACTCGCGCGGGCACCGCGCGAAAGGAGAGCCCATGCCTGGAGTTTTCCATCGATCCCGCCGACTCATGACAACCGCCGTCGGTATGGCAATCCTAGTGGTCCCGGGCGGACCCCTGCCGGCTGCCGAGCACTCGCCGAGTGCGAACGAATCCGCCCCCTCGACGCAGCCGGTCATCCCCAAGCCCCTGTCTGCCCCGTTGAACAAGGGCCTTGCCTGGCTGGCAAAGCACCAGCAACCCGACGGCGGTTGGAGCCAGGGGGAAAGCTCGCAGGCGGAGTATCGTGAGGGCGAGGTCGGCGATAAGTCGAATGTCGCCGACACGTGCATGGCCGCATTGGCCCTGCTTCGCGCCGGCAGCACTCCCAGCACCGGCGATTATGCGTCGAACATCACCAAGGCCGTCGGTTTCGTCTGCGGACAGATTGAAAAGGCCTCGCAGGACGGCCTGTTCATCACGGATATTCACGGCACTCGCGTCCAAACCAAACTCGGCCAGTACGTCGATACGTTCGCGGCGGCGCTGCTGCTGGCGCAAGTGAAGGACCGCATGCCGGACGTTGCTGGCTGCCAACGTGTCGCCGCCGCCCTCGACAAGACGTTAGCCAAAATTCAGAAAAACCAGAAGGAAGACGGCCGCTGGGCCGACGAGCACGATGGGTGGGCCAGTGTCCTCTGTCAGTCGGTGGCGACCAAGGCGGTGAACATGGCGGCCCAGCGCGGGGCCGCCGTCGACCGCGTCGTTGTGGCGCGAGCGCAGGAATTTGCGTCGCGAAGCCAAACCGCGATTGACGCCCCGCCGGCGGCAACGCCGGCGTCGGGCGGGTTTGCCGCGCGTGGCGGCGGGTTCGGTGGTGGCGGCGGCTCGTTCGGTGGCGGCGCCGCCGGCGTCGAGCTTTACGCCCGCTCGGCAAGCCTCGGGGCGTTTCAGAGCTCTGCCAACACCGACGCCAACCGGATCAAGGATCTCACGAAACAGCATGACGATGCGCGGGATAACGCACAGAAGGCTCAGAAGCAGTACGCCGTAGCCGCCACGCAGCCGACGACTCAGCCCAAGCAACTGGCCGCTTTGAAGCACGACGTCGATCAGGCCAACCGGCAGCTCTCGGAGATTGACGGCCAGTTCGCGTCCATCCGCAGGAATGAGGCCGCACTCAAGTCCGCGCAGTCCGAGGTCATCGATCGCATGAACGACAAGGATTTTGTAGCAGGCTTCGGTTCCAACGGCGGCGAAGAGTTCCTCAGCTACATGAACATCGGCGAAAGCCTCGCCCTCAAAGGTGGCGAACCGTTCACCAAGTGGGACAAGGCGATGACCGGGAATCTCAACCGCATTCAGAACGACGACGGAAGCTGGTCGGGCCAGCATTGCATCACCGGCCGTACGTTCTGCACCGCGGCGGCATTGATGGTGCTCACAGTCGATCGCTCGCCGGCCGAGGTGCTGTCGCAGCCGTTGAAGGGGTCGAAATGACTGACCCGTTGAGAGCCGCCATTTTGCTGGTGCTGGCGCTTCACGCGGCCGCGTCGGCCCAGTCGAGAGCCGACACCAGTATCGCGGCCGACCGGGCGATTTCCCGCGCGGCCAAGTTCCTGATCGACCAGCAGTCCGCGGACGGCGCGTGGAGGTCGCACGTGTACGGCGTGCTCAAGGACGGCACGGCGCTGACGCCCCAGATTGTGCTGTGCCTTCAGTCGATGCCGCATGACCCGGACACAGATGGAGCGATCAAACGGGCCCGGAAGTACCTCTCGAGCCTTACGGACGACGCAGGGCCGGTTCGCCAAAGCCTGATGTTCCCGGCTTACAACGCCGCGATCATCAGCCGGCTCCAACCTCATCACCGATCGGCGTGGATTGAATCAGTGCGCTTCCGCCAGCTTGCAGGCGATCTTGGCTGGCAGCCCGGCGACCCTGAGTTTGGAGGCTGGGGATACGCGGCTTCGCTCCCGCGCAAGCCAGGACCGGGGTTGCACGATCCGACGGCGACCGCGAACCTCTCGGCGACGCTGGCATCGCTTGAAGCCCTGCGCGATGCCAGCGTGACGCCGGATGATCCGGCGATCTCCAACGCACTGGTGTTCGTGCAACGTTGCCAGAATTTCGCGAACGCTCCGGATCCCGTGTTCGACGACGGCGGGTTTTTCTTCATGCCGAAGGATGCCGCGTGGAACAAGGCCGGCCTGGCGGGCACGGACCGGTTGTGTCGGGTCCGATTCAACTCCTATGGCAGCGCAACCGCCGACGGTCTGCGCGCACTGCTCGACGCGGGTCTGCCTCCCGGTCATCCGAGAGTGGTAGCGTCCCGTCGTTGGCTCGAAACACATTTCGATCCGGAATCGAATCCAGGCGTATTTCCGCCCGATCGTCAGGTGCTGCGGAACGCAACCTATTACTATTACCTTTGCTCACTTGCCCAGGCGTTTTCCCGGATCCCAATCGCAATCGAGTGGCGTTCCCCGATCTGCGATGCGCTGATCCATCGGCAGGCCGTCAACGGCTCCTGGCACAGTTCTTTCACGGACGGGAAGGAAGACGATCCGCTGGTTGCGACACCGCAGGCGATCACAGCCCTGATCGTTTGCCGCCACTAGCTGATCATCTGGTCTCGCCGGCACGAACAGCGTGCGATTGCTGTTCTTCTTCGGGTCGTCGGGACGCGGGCAGTCACGCCAGAGCCAGCGGAGCGTTTCGGACATGATGGCGCCGCCCTGGACTGGCAATGGATGCATTGGGCTCGGACGGGCTCGCGCCGTTAAGAAACCGTGGCTCGGCGAGCGGGATCGCGCACAGGGCGGATGCAGGGCCGTGTTGCAATTCTTCGCAACTTCCGGGCTCCGGCCGAGCGCACGCTTCAACACCGGAGCGATCCGGCTCGGCAGGAGCCTCACCCCACTCCTTTCGCGTTCTCGAGTACAAAAAGGCCTCAAAAGCAGGGCATTTGGTGGGGCAGACATTCTTGCATTCTTGTCTGCCTCGGATGCCGGTACTCCGGCATCCGACCGAATGTTTCGGGTCGACGAGTACGTCGACCCGAGGCAGGCAAGAATGCCTGTCCCACCAAAATACATCGCCAGTCACGTCTTTTGCGAGAACGCGAAAGGAGTGGCCTCGCCCTCCCAAGATTCTGAGAATCAAAACGCGTTTGCCTCGACTACAACGATACAATCCAGCCTTCGGAGGCATCATGAGATTTCCAGGGACACGTATCATCGCAGCCGCGGCGTGTACGGCGCTGCTCGCGTCGGCATGGCAGCGGGAGGCGCGGGCGGCGGACGCGGCGCAACTCACCGATCATCAGAAGGTCGTGCACGTGCTCAATCGCCTCGCGTTTGGGCCGCGGCCCGGAGATGTCGAGCGCGTCGAGGCGATGGGGCTGGAGGCATACATCCACCAGCAGCTTCATCCCGAATCGATCGAGGATGCCAAAGCCGACAAGGCCCTGGCCGGGCTGGACACGCTTCAGATGAGTTCATCACACCTGATGGACGGGTATTACGACGACATCCGCCGGTTCCTCCAGCAGCAGATGGCCGAGGGGAACGCGCAGGACATGAAGATGCGGTATGGCATCGACGCCTCGCGATACAACAAGGGCGGACCGGCCACCAAACCCGCCCCGCCGACGCCCCAGGACCTGGCCCAGCGCGACGCCCTGCGATGCATCGGCGAGCTTCAGAAAGGCAAGATCGTGCGGGCGGTCTTGTCGGAGCGGCAGCTCGACGAGGTGCTGGTCGATTTCTGGTCGAATCACTTTAACATCGACATTCGCAAGAACGCCTGCAGGGCACTGAAGACTGCCGACGATCGCGATGCGATTCGCCCGCACGTGCTGGGAAAGTTTCGCGATCTGCTGGGCGCCTCGGCCCACAGCCCGGCGATGCTGGCGTACCTGGACAACAATGAAAATGCGGCGGTGCGCCAGCGCGGCAAGTTCGAGACGTTCGTCGCGGAAACCTTCGTCAGCTACAAATTCGGCATGAACGCCCGGGGCATGATCCCGGCCACCGAGGGCCCCAACGAAAACTATGGCCGTGAAATTCTCGAGCTGCACACGCTTGGCGTCGATGGCGGTTACACGCAGAAGGACGTGCAGGAGGTGGCCCGCTGCTTCACCGGCTGGACCTTCAACTTCCTCACCGGCAACTTCAACTTCGAGTCCAACCGGCACGACCGGGGCGAGAAGCTCGTGCTCGGCCACGTGATTCCGGCCGGTGGCGGCATCGAGGACGGCCAGAAGGTCCTGGACATTCTCGCGTCGCACCCCGCGACGTCGCACTTCATCGCGCGCAAGCTCTGCCAGCGGTTTGTGTCCGACGATCCGCCCGCCGAGCTGGTCGAGCGGGTGGCCGGGGTGTTCCGGGACACGGACGGCGACCTTCGGCGGGTGGTCGAGGCCATCGTCACCAGCGACGAGTTCTTCTCCCCGGCGGCGTTTCGGGCAAAGATCAAGTCGCCGTTCGAGTATGCGGTGTCGGCCGTTCGCGCGACCAGCGGCACATTCGTCGATCCGCCGACCCCGCTGATGCGAAAACTCAAGGGAACGATCGAGGGCGTCGGAACGATGGGGTACGAGGGAAACAAGCTCTCGGCGGACAAGCACAAGAGCGTCAACTGGTGGATCCACGACATGGGCGAGCCGCTGTTCGCTTTCACCGCGCCGACGGGATACCCAGAGCGGTCGTCCCGGTGGGTCAATCCCGGCGCGCTGATCGAGCGGCTCAATTTCGCCCTGGCCCTCACGCAGGAGAACGTGGGCGACGTGCGGATCGATCCGGGGAAACTGGTGGGTGAGGTGGACACCGATCAGCCGCAGCGCGTGCTCGATCGGCTGGCCGAGTCGATCGTGCACGGGCCGCTCAGCGACTCGACGCGAAAGTCACTGGTCCACAACGCCCTGCCCACCGGCGAAGGAAAAACGGTGGATGTGCCAAAGCTCACAGCATTGATCCTGGGTTCGCCGGAGTTCCAGCGGAGGTAATTTGCAGCAGGCACGCGGAGCGTGCCTGCTACTCACAGGAGACACCCATGAGCATGAATCGCCGGATATTCTTGAAGCGCGGAGGGATCGCGATGGCGGTGTGGGGCGCGGGCGCGTTCTGGGCGCCGGGTTTCCTGGGGCGGGCGGCGCTGGCAAGCGGCGCCGACTCCAGCCGTCGCGGCAAAAAGGTGCTGGTGTGCGTCTTTCAGCGCGGCGCCGCGGACGGGCTGTCGATGGTCGTCCCGCATGGCGATCCGTTCTATTACCAACATCGCGACGACATCGCGATTCCGCGGCCGTCGTCGACGCGCGACGACGCAACCGCGATCGACCTCGACGGATTCTTCGGCCTGCACCCGGCGATGGACGCCTTCGCCCCGCTCTACCGCGCCGAGCATCTGGCGGTGATCCACGCCTGCGGCTCGCCCAATCCCTCGCGCTCGCATTTTGACATGCAGGATTTCATGGAGTCCGGCGTTGCCGACGACAAGAGCGCGGCCGGCGGGTGGATGAACCGGATGCTCGTTGCCCAGGGCCACGCCGGCAAGACCAGCCCCTTCCGGGCCGTGGCCATGGCCTCCGTGCTTCCGCGGTCGCTTCAGGGAGAGGCCGATGTGCTGGCAATCCGCGACCTCTCCACCTTCGGAGTGCAGGGGAGCGCGTCCGGGCCGGGGAACGTGGCCAGCGGATTCGAGGGCATGTACGACAGCGCGGTCGGCGACGTTCTGGGCGGAGCGGGAAAGGAATCCTTCGACGCAATCTCCATGCTGAAGAAAGCAGATCCCGCCAAATACCGCCCGGCAACATCCGCCCATTATCCGCAGGGCGATTTCGCCCGGGCGATGACGCAGGTGGCTCAGCTCATCAAGGCGGACGTGGGCCTCGAAACCGCGTTTGTCGAAATCGACGGATGGGACACGCACGTCAACCAGGGCGGGGCCGGCGGACAGCTCGCAGGGCGACTGCACGATTTCTCCGGCGCCATCGCCGCGTTCTATCGCGACCTGGGCGACCAGATGGAGGACGTGCTGCTCCTGACGATGACCGAATTCGGCCGGGCCGTGCGGCAGAACGGAAACCGCGGCACCGACCACGGCCACGCCGGCTGCTTCTTCGCCCTGGGCGGGAACGTCCGCGGCGGCAAGGTGCTGGGCGCGTGGCCGGGACTCGCGCCCGAGAAACTTTTTGAAGGCCGCGATCTGGCCGTCACCACCGACTTCCGCGCCGTCTTTGCCGAAGCCTGCGTGCGCCACATCGGCGTGCCCGCCAGCGCGATGGGCAACGTCCTGCCCCATTATCAGGTCGAGCCCGACGCCTTCCGCGATTTTTGCCGCGCGTGATGTCGCGGAAGTCATTGAACTGACGGCGGTCTTGGTGTGGGAAAACCACCTTGCCTCGCCGCGTGCTTTTGTGCTGAAGCCGCGTTGCGCTCGCTAATGAAACTTGATTTTCCCACACCAAAACCGCTGCCTGTTGAAAGACTCCACCGACGCACGGGTTGGAAACCCGTGCCACGAAAAAATACGCGCCAGACGAAAGCCTCCGTTTGAGTTAAGAATCCGTGCCACAAAAAGTGCCAGAAACCCTGGGACGATGGTGTTTCTTCAAGTCAGGCTAACCGCTCGAGCGCACGTACCGTATAATGCATGCTGTCCGGGAGGACGCATGCAAACGCAGACTGCAACTCGACCTGTCATTTACGATCGCGACGGCGACATGCTCATGCAGGAAACCTCGGAGCAGGCGGATCGCCTGATCCTGGTCCCTGACGCCGCGCCGTCCAAGATTCCCAACAAGACCCCGCGAATCCGCATCATGTGGGGCCAGCACCTGCTGGACGATCTGGTGGCCGGCCGGTACAGGTCGTTCATCTGTGCCGTCAACGCCCGCGACAATTCGCACGGGATCATCGCGCAGCTCGCCGCGTTTTTGCCGACCAGCCAGTGGGACGCGAACTCGATCACGTCGTATGCCCGCCTGTTCGACGTCGACAACGGGAAGGCGAAGGTGTTGAAGTACGACATGGACGCGGTGGAGGTGCTGGCGGTGCTGCGTCCGCCGGGCAAGGACCGGCTCACGCTGTCCGACCTGTTGTCGGCAATGCGGATCGCCGTCGAAATGCTTCGGGCCAAGCCGCAGCGCCTGCCGTCCGCTTCGGTCAGCTTTCTGGAGGCACGGGCCAATGTGCTGGTCAACGACCAGGGCCGCACACCCTCATTCGAGGCCGTACTCAAGACGATGTACGAAGCAGGCTACAGCGGCGACGTCTATCCCTCCCCCGCCCTATGGCGTGCGGCGCCGACGGGCGTATTCGCACGGTATCCGTTCGCTTCGTCGCTGGATTCGCGGAGAGACGGCGGGTTCTGAGTCTGATTCCGGTCTCGGGGCCATGCCGCCTGGGCGAATCGCCAACTTAGAGCCGGGCTGTGTCAGCCCGGGTCGGACCGAAGGTCCGAAAGCTCGGGCCTTATGGCCCGACCGGGTCGACACGACCCGGCTCTAATGACTGGGAAGATCAATTTGCTGTATTTTAGCCGATCGCATCGCCCCCGGTTTCACCAGTGCGGATGCGGATGCATTCCTCGAGGGGGACGACGAAGATTTTGCCGTCGCCGATCTTTCCCGAGCGGGCGCCTTTGATGATGGCGTCGATGGTGGGCTTGACGAAGGCGTCGTTGACGGCGATCTCCAGCCGGGTCTTCATGCGGAGGTTCACTTCCGTGATGTGGCCGCGATAGGCTTCGGTGTAGCCCTTCTGCTGCCCGCAGCCCAGGGCGTTGGGGATGACCGAGACCTTGAAGACTTCCGATTTGAACAACTCTTCCTTCACCGAATTGAGTTTGTCGGGCTGGATGTAGGCGATGATCAGCTTCAACGTGTGCCTCCGGATCTTTCCGCCAATTTAGCACAGAGAACCTGGGAGGGCGAGGCTCCTGCCGAGCCGGGTCTTCCGGCATGGGAACCCATGTGCAGGCTGGAAAGCCCGCACCACAAAACTGCGGCTCGGCCGGAGCCTCGCCCTCCCAGGCAATTGCCCTGTTCCCGAATTCACCGCTTCACGAGTTTCTTTGCCGGCTTGCCATTCTTTCCACCGACCGTGGCGTGGGGCGCGCTCGTGGCGGCGTCGAGAAGTTCCTGGGCCTGCGCGCGAGTGGTAGGCGTGACGCGGTGGCCGCCGATCATCTCGGCCAGCTCCTCGATGCGATCGGGGCCGATGACGATGCGGACGGTTGTCGACGTCTCATCGTCGACTACTTCCTTGCGGACGGTGAAATGACGGTCCGCATAACTGGCGATCTGCGGCAGGTGCGTGATGCAGAGCACCTGGTGATGGGATGCGAGCTGGCGCAGCTTCTGGCCGATCGTCGAGCCCAGTCGCCCGCCCACGTTGGCGTCGATTTCGTCGAACACCAGCACGCTGATGCGGTCGCTCTGGGCGAGGATGCCCTTGAGGGCGAGCATGATCCGGCTCAATTCTCCGCCGGATGCGATCTTGCGCAGCGGCTGGGGAAGCTGGCCGGGATTGGTCTGGGCGATGAATTCCACTTGATCGAATCCGCTCGGTGACGCGGCCACGTCCTCGCCGGCAATCGCACCGGGGACGGCGGAGAAATCGATCCTGAACTTCGCCTTCTCCATCCCCAGCTCCGAAAGCTGGCTCTCCACCAGCGGCGAAAACTTTTTTGCTACGGCCCGTCGCTTCACTGAAAGCTCCGCGCCGCGATCTTTCAGCTCCGCCAGCAGCGGCGTCAACTCTGCCTGAAGTGCAGAGAATTCGTCGGTCGTTTGCTCGAGCTGCGCGATCTTCTGACCGATTTCCTGGCGGTACGCCAGCGTCGCCTCCAGCGGATCGCCGTACTTGCTCAGCAGGCGGTTGATCACGTTCAGCCGATCGTTCACCTCGAGCAGCTCCGCCGGGTCCAGATCGAGCTTGTCGAGATAACGCGACAAGTCGAAGGCGACTTCCTCCAGTTGAATGGAACTGTCGCGGAGCGCATCGGCGACGCCCTTGAGGTTCGCATCCAGCAGCGCCAGCTCGGCAAGAACCGCGCCCATCATTTTGAGGCGTTCGAGCACCGAGCCGTCCGCTTCGTACAGGGCCGAGTGGGTGGCCCCGGCGTCCTTCTTCAGCTTTTCCAGGTTCGCCAGCACCGAAGCCCGCGCGCCAAGCTCGGCAAACTCCGCGGCGTCGAGCTGTGCAGCATCGATCTCGTCGGCCTGAAAGCGATACAGCTCCAGTTGCTGGCGGCGGAGCGCGCGGTCGGCCGACAGCTCGCCGATCCGACGTTTGGCCTCCAATACTTTCAGGTAAACCTCGTGATACTTCTCCCGCAGCTCGCCCAGGCCGCCGAACTGATCTAGCACGTCGAGCTGGTTCGACGGCTTGAGCAGGTACTGATGATCGTGCTGGCCATGCACGTCCACCAGCGTCTCGCCGACCTGCTTGAGCATGCCCAGCGTGATGGGATTTCCGTTGAGCGTGACCGAGCTGCGGCCGCTGGCATAGAGCCGGCGGACCAGCAGCAATTCGCCGCCGTCCCTCGTCACCGGCGCATCGGTGATCCGCTCGATCCGCTCGAGCCACTGCGG
>DATHPP010000350.1:0-6528 GCA_035483795.1 Tepidisphaeraceae bacterium
CCGCGACTATTTCGAGAAGCTCAACGAGGATCGCGTGAAACGACATCTGGTCAACCGCCTGGAGAAACTCGGCTACACCGTCACACTTCAGAAGAAGGAGGCCGCGTAGACGAAGCTATTTTCGGAGCAGGCACGAAGGACCCGAAGAAAACAGAGAAGCCATCGGCGTGACACGGGTTTGTAACCCGTGCCGACGATGTGCAACGTCAAAAGCCTTGGCCAAGCAAGGTTCTCTACGGGCCGAGGCCCAGGCACGGGTTGAAAACCGGTTGAAAACCCGTGTCACGGGCTCCGTTCACATTCCATTTCTTCTTCGTGCTCTTCGCGCCTTCGTGGTGAACAATCCGGGCTAGAGGACATTCACCGCCCTGGCCGCGAGGATCACGACGACGGCAAGGGAGATGCTCGCCTGAATCATCGTCAGCACTTTCGCCCAGCGCGAGAGGACCGGCGTGTCGGTGGGGGAAAAGGCCGTGCTGGTGTTAAAGGCCAGAAAGAGGTAATCGATAAAAATGGGAGACCATTGTTTCTCGTCGTCCGCCCGCTCGCCCTTGCCTCCAATCATCATCTGGGGGAACAGGAATGCGCTGGAAGCGTCGCGGGCGTAGCGGAGGTGCGGGCCTCCGCCGTCGAGCCGCCAGTACCAGACCGAAAAGACCAGCACGTTGCTGACCCACAGCGCCGCCGCCGATCGCAGCAGCAGGACCGGCGGCTCCTTGTGCTCCGGCAGCGCCCCCACCAGCAGCGCCAGCGACCAGATCAGGAAGAAGGTCATTACCGCCGCGTTCAACTGGCCCAGCACCTGATTGATTCTGTGATTCCCCCGGTGATGCGAAATCATTGTCGGCACCAGCAGCGCGCAGACGATCGCAAGCTGGAGCCACCGCGGCCCGACCGCCAGCGATGGCGGCAGCGCGAGGTACAGCCCGCCGACCGCCAGCGCCGCCACCAGCGCCGGCCAGCGCGGCTCGGCGGCGCCGATCTGTCGACGGTTCAGAGAATCGTCAGGCACATGTCGCTCCCATGAACAGGATCTTGTGTTGCTCACCCAGATATCGGTAACCGATCGCCTGATAGATCCGGTTTGAAGTCGGGTTGCTCAAATCGGTGAAGAGAAAGACTCGCCTTCGTCCCGGCGTCTGGAGAAGCCGGGTCGTCAGCGCGGCAACACAGTTGCAGGCGTAACCGCGGCCGCGCAAGGCCGGCGGGGTACAGACGAAGTTCACCCGCACGCCGCTCGGCGTCGGTCCGGCAAATGCCGCCATCGAGACGATCCGGTCGGGCGGGTCACACCAGACGAACAATCTTTCCTCGTCGATTGCTCGCCCAAGATAGAGGTTTGCCTCCGCCAGCGGCTCGCGGATCTCGCGAAAGAACATCTGAGCAAAAGGCAGCAGGGCGTCCATATCGGAAGTCAGCGCCTGGCGGAACGATCCTTCCACCGCTCTGGGCGGAATGGTCTGCTCGAGCTGATAAACCCCCAGGCGCGTGTCCGATCGCGTCGCGCCGCCGGTGCAGCGCGACCACGCCGCGGCAAAGGCCTGCGCTGTTGCCGCTTCGCCCGTGACGCCTCCGAGGGGGATCGCATTGCGCGCGATCGATTCGCCCATCGCGGCCGCCGCCGGGGCCGGCGACGGGCTGAGCACAATCGGAAAGGGCGACGTCATCGTCCCTACGCTCACGACGCATCCGTCGACATCCTCCACCGCCAGCATCAAGGGCGGCGACTCGTCCTTGCGACGCAGGGCCGCCTCGGTGAGCCGCGCCAGTACGCCAAAGATCACGCAATTCTGCGCTTCGTCTTCCAGCAGACGCGCAAACGCGCGGGCTTTGAAGGCTGCCGGATCGTCGAACCGAGTCACACGAAGGCCGGACGCCCCTGATTCCATACCGCAGTTGTACCCGGCCGTCGCCGGGGGCCATAAACCCCGCGATCTTGCATTGACCTGCCAAGCGCCTAAAATCCTCCCCTCGACTGACGCGGGTAGGTAGCTCAGTTGGTAGAGCAATGGACTGAAAATCCATGTGTCGGCGGTTCAATTCCGCCCCTACCCATTCGCTTCTGAAACTGAATTCAGATATCCAATCGAAAACCATCGTCGGGGCGGTCCGGGCACCCCACCCATCGCCGTGCGCACAGATGGCAGAACTGATCTGGCAGACTCTTTGGCCCGATTTGGGGGGCGAGGCGGGCCAGGCTCCCGCCGAGCCGGAACCTTCCCGCGCCGGAAGATTCGGCTCGGCAGGAGCCTCGCGCTTCCGGTCGGCGCTTCCCGAACCAATCGTTGCATGAGTGTGCAGAAACCGCTCGCGCTGCGCAGCTAACCGCCCGGCGGCGCGAGTGTCTAGCGATGCATGGGATTATGAATATTTGGTGGAAGGAGGAAGTCTCCTGAAAGGAGGCGCTTATGCGTGGACTCCTGATGATGATGTGTGCAACGCTTCTTTCCGCCCTGTGCATTTCCGCGGCCCCGGCCGCGGCAAACGACCCGGCGAACCGTGAGATCCTGGTCCTGCCGTTTTCAACGCCTTCGGGCGCGTCGGACGCATGGATCGGCAAGGCGATCCAGCAGGACCTGAGCACCGACCTGACCGAAGGAACGATTGTCCGCGTGGTTGCCCCCGCCGGGGCAGCGCCCGCGGCGGATGCCGCCGAGGCAATCGATTCGGCCCGGCGCGCGGGCGCGTCTTTCGTGATCTACGGTCAGGCGCAGTCTAACCAAACCCCAAACGAAACTCAGGTACGCTTCACGGGCCAGGTGCTCGATGTGGCGACGGCCAAGCCGGTGGGAGCGCTCAAGGCGACCGGACCGCGCAGCCAACTGTTCCATCTGGAAGACGCGATCTCCGGGCAGACGCTGGCGATGCTGCCGCGTGAAATGCTGAGCCCGCGGGCAGCGAGTGCCGTGGCCGCCGGCCCGCAGGCGGCGGCGCAGAACCAAGCCGCGCAACCCCAAACCGCGCCGCAGACCGGTGTCACGGATCTGGGTTCGGTCAACGCGGGCGCCTACGCGCCGCCCACGGGCGTGTCGCCAGGCGCTTACTCCTATGTTCCGCCTCCCGATTCCTACCCCGCCTACGTGCAGTCGGCCCCGCTCTACACCTATAGCTACGATTACGGCGCCCCGCTGCCGGCCTACACCTATGGCTATCCGGCATACGACTTGTACCCGTTCGCGGGATTCGGCTTCGGATTCGGCTTCTTCGGGGACGATTTCTTTGGCTTCGATCATTTCCACGATCACGACGGTGGCCACGGCCACGGTGACTTTAACCACGGTGGGTTCAACCATGGCGGCATCGGCGGGCATGGCAACGGCGCCTTTGGCAATCGACCCGGCTTTGCCGGCGGGCGACCGGGCTTCGGCGGTGGATTCCACGGCGGTGCTTTCGCCCCTGGATTCCATGGCGGCGGGTTCCGCGGCGCCGGCGGCTTTGGCGGATTCCATGGCGGCGGCGGTGGGTTCCACGGCGGTGGTGGTTTCCATGGCGGTGGTGGTGGCCACCGCTGACACGGGCAGTCGAACAGCCAGGAGGTTTCTCCATGGCTCGCTCGTATTCGATTCACTACGTCTCTGATTCTGATTCCCGTGTGCGAGGCGAGCCAATGCCCGTGGTTGAGCGGCTGGAGGGCCGGTGGCTGCTGTCGGGTGGGACTCCCGCCGGCATGGCCGCCGAGGCGCCGGCGCCCCTGGCGGACACGAAGGTGGAAATGCATTCGCCCGTCTCGGAGTCGGCGGACGGTTCGAGGGCAGTGCCGCGACCAACGATTTTTTCCCAATCCTTCGTGGACCTGAGCAGCCGGATCGTCGGACAGCCGCTCAACCAGCTGCTGGCGACCCGGCGCCATAGCGCTCGCGGAAGTACTGCGGTGCTCGTTTTCAACTCGGGGTCGATTGCCGCCGTCGGGTCGCTGACGATTACGCTTCATGTCTCGCGCAGTTTCGCGTTCGCCCCAGATTTACCGGCGGTCGGCTCGGAGGTCATCCGAAGAATCAGTCTTCGTCCCGGCCGGGCACGGGTGTTCGACGTGCCTTTCACACTCCCGGCAGGCACCGCAGCGGGGGCGTATCATTTGTTCGCGGTGGTCAGCGGCTCGCACGGGATCGTCGAGACCAACCTGGGCAACAACACTGCCGGCTCGATCGCGCCGATTGCCGTCACCGACACGGCCATCGCCGCCGGCGGGTTCCGCCGTCACCATCATGGATTCAACTGCCCGGACAATTCATTCGACACAGGGCTTGATGGCCAGGACTTCGGTCTGGCAGCCGGCGCCGCGGTCCTGGGCGGAAGCGATCTGGCGACCAGCGCGCCGGACCCATCCAACACCGACAATCCCACCAGCCAACCCAACAACGCTCCCGGCGATTCCGGTCCCGGCGATTCCGGTGGCGGAAGTTCGGACCCCACGGATTCCACCGGCGGAAGTGATAGCCGGGACTCGGACGGCGCTTGAGGCGACTTTGGCGGGGAGCGACACTGGGCGGCAGTAGTAAAAAAACACGGGCGATGATCGCTCTACGGGTGACGTCGTTTGGTCCGTCGCGCGGTGGTATGGTGGTGCGACGGCGGGATTGCCGCAGCTGTGGGGGCGGAGGGCTTCGAAGTTAGCAGCGGTTTGTCCGATGGCCGGGGCTGTGACGAGGCGGAAGGCTTCAACACCGCCGCTGTTGTCGCGGGCGTCGCCGTCGTCAGCGCAGTTGCCGGCGCCGCCTGGCTCCCCAGGTTTGTATTGAGCGTGAACAGCAAGTCCTGGAGGTCGGCACTGTTCACCTGTCCATCGTAATTAAAGTCGCTCTGGTCCCAGGCGCCCGTGCGGTTGAGGGATGCCAACAGAATCTGGAGATCGGCGCTGTTAACCTGGTGATCCAGATTGGCGTCGCCGTAGAGGGTGTAGGTGAGCTCGATCGTGTTGGGTTTGGTGTTGACGCCCTGGCCATCGGCGGAGTCAGCGTAGCCGATGGCCGTCGTATTCTTGCCGGCGATGTGATTGGCGGCGGCGGCTGATGAGGTGATCACGCCGGTCGAGCTTGTGGGAGTGCCGTTCCAGGCCCCGTTGGCATAACCGTTCTGGAGGTAGCTCTTAATAGCGGAAATCGGATCGACGCTCGTGTAGCTGATAAAGACGGTGCCGCGACCGATGTCCAGTGACGTGTCGGCCAGAGGATTGGTGCCCTGGAGGCCATTGATGGTGAAGTTGCCGTTGAGGTGCAGCGTATTGGGGAGTGGATTTCCGTTGGTGTAATCCAGCGTGATGATGTCGTTGCCGCCATTGCCGTTAATGGTCAGGCCGTTGGGGTCGTTGATGGGGAGTTGGTAGAGCGTGCCGCCGTTGACTGTCCAATCGATGTGCTGGTGGTCCGCGTCCTCAATGAGCGAGATCTGATCCGACGCGCCGGTTCCGGTGACGGTGTCCAGCGAGGGGAGGGCAACAACGCTGAAGGTCCGGACATAGTTGCCGCCTTGAACGCCCTGGCTTGTGCCATCGAGTTTCAACCCGGAGAGGTCGTGGATTCCGGCTCCGGTCGGGTTGGAATAGACGGTAAAGCGGTAGAGGCCCAGGGGCAGTTGGCCGTTCCACGGCACCTGTTGACCGGATGCGCTCACCGCTCCGCTAATCATGATGGTGTCGAGCGTCGAGTTCCCCGTGTAAATGGGAACCAGGGTGTAATAGGTGTCGTCGGCGGTGCCGAATTGGCCATCAGGACCGGCGCCATCGAGTTGGAAATTGCCAGGCGCGCTGGCGTCGATGTCATTGAGCGGCTTATTGAAGGCGACCTGGATCTGGCCGACTTCTGACGCACTGCCATCCGACCCGACGCCCGACGGTGTCGTGGAGACGACGACCGGCAGCGTGGTGTCGCTGCTGGATCCTCGGAATTCGTAAGCGCCCAGGTCGGCGACACCCGGTGAGAGGTTGTACTGGAGCGACGCAGCGTTTGTGAGGCCCGTCTGTCCGTCGTAGGCGGAAAGTACGTATGCGCCGCCGAGGGTCGTGTTCCCGGAGGAAATGCCGATCGTGGGGGTCAGGTTGGTATTGCCGCTTCCGTAATTGAACTGAATCTGGCCGCTGCTGAACAGGGTGAGCGAGAAGTTGACCGGGCTGCCGTCCTTGGTGTTGGTAGCGTTCCAGCGGATGGTAATCTGGCCTGTCGTGGAGGTGTCGACGAAAATGTCGTTGCCGGTCAGATCGGTGCGCAAGGAGGCCCAGAGCGGGGCGATGACGACGTTCTGCTCCAGGGCTGCGTCGCTGTTGGGGATACTGCCGAGCGTGGTGTTGAACTCAATGAATCCCTGGGAGGAAACGTACGCCGTGGAATAATTGTTCCCATAGAATGGGAACGAGAACGGCAAAGTGAGCGAGAAGTAGGCGTCGTAATTCACCCTCCAGTTTTTCGCCAGGCCACCGGCGACAAATGAGCTGGTTCCAAGATTGGATTCAAAGTAATTGGGGCTGCCGGTGTTGGGGGTGCCGGGATCATCGACCCGGTTGTACCCTTCGATGTCGCTGGGCGGGGCCGCCCA
>DATHPP010000351.1:0-3133 GCA_035483795.1 Tepidisphaeraceae bacterium
AGCGGCGTTCATGGCCCCCGCCAGCAATCCCGCACCGAGCAGCAGAGAGACGTCGATCGTGCCCAGGATCATCCCTCCCGTTCGTGAATCAGAGCCGCGGGTCCACCGGCTCGCTCTCCAGGGCCAGCACCCCGAAACGCATTCGTGGACCCGTCGCAGCGGCTCGCGCCGGACGAACCGCTCCAGACCCTCGACGCCAAGGGCGAACTCGCCCAGGGCCAGTGACCGCTTTCCTTACCGTGTCACGTGATCTCGACCGTCGCGAGGGCCGCGTCCTCGACGTCGACCCACGACCAGACGCCGGAGCCGGCGCCGATGATTGGGAATTCCTGCCGCCGGACCTTGTCGGCGTACGCCCCGTCGGGGTGGAACCAGGTGCCCGGTCCGTAATAGAACCCGTACCGCAGGGCGGTACCCTCCATGCCGCCGGCCAGCTTTCGCGCCTCCAACTCGGCATAGGTATGCGCGTCGGCTGCCACGTCCGGGCTCGCGCCCGAGAGGCTGGCGAGCCTCGCCGCCTGCGGCTCTGGCCGCTCTACCAGCTTCATCCCGGCCGTTCCGGCGGCCTGGTCCGTCACCACGATCGCTTTCATTTGAATACCTCTCTGTATCAGTCCCCATTACGACGTAACGGGGGTCGCTGTCTCCGCGTCCTTATGGACGAACACTTATGATCGTCTTGCCCTTGATCCGCTCTGTCGGGTTGAAGGCGGCAACGGCGTCGTCGAGGGTCGCGACGTTGCCGATGTTCATCCGCACTCGCCCGTCACGCGCCCGCCGGACAATCTCACTCAGTTGGGCGCGATCGGGTACGACAACGAAGTCAACCGTCCGGCCGTCAGCGGGCCGCGCCCCGGTCGGGCCGGTGATAGTCACCAGCGTTCCTCCGGCTCGAATCACGCCCGCAGACCGCTTCGCGATGTCGCCGCCGAGGACATCGAAAACCAGATCGACTCCGCCGACATCTTCCAGAGCGTCGTTATCGAGGTCGACGAACTCCTGCGCGCCGAAGTCGAGAGCCGTCTGACGGCCGGCGGCGCGCCCTGTGCCGATGACATACGCCCCGGCCTCACGTGCGAACTGGGTTGCCATCGAACCGACTACGCCGGGCGCACCGTGCACAAGGACGGTCTGCCCCGCACAAAGGCGGCCGTGCTCGAACAGCCCCTGCCACGCGGTCAGGCCCGGCATCACGAGGGCCGCGCCCACCGTGAAGTCAACGTCACCGGGCAGCGGCGCGAGGTTGCGTGCCTCGACGGCTACATACTCCGCCAACGTGCCGTCGCGAGTCCAGTCCGTGAGGCCGAACACCCGCTGTCCCACCGACAGCCCCGTCGTTCCATAGCTGAGGGCGGTGACCACTCCGGCCAGTTCGTGGCCGGGGATCGAAGGCGTCCGGTCACGGCCGAGACGATCGACCCAGGTCGAGGGCCACGCCAGCTCATCTCCGGTGAACCCCGACGCATGGACCTGAACAACGACATCGCCGTAATTCGCGCCCGAGAGGCTGGCGAGCGCTGCCCCCTGCGGCTCGGGCCGCTCCACCAGCTTCATCCCGGCCGTTCCCGCGGCCTGATCCGTTACCACGATTGCCTTCATGGGAACTATCTCCTGTAAGATCGGCCCAGGTGTCCGAGCCATTTGTTCACCCTGCGCTGGCCTCAGAAAAACAACCAAGGGCGGCTGATGGCGGCAAGCTCCTTGTTCATTGGAAGCATCGAAGGACGCGTTGCGTTGCTACCCAAAAGCGTGTGGGTGCCTTCGGTTCCTGAACTGCTCCGATGGTCACAGCATCAACCTATCTGACCTAGACGGCGGACAACCTCTTGCGGCACACGGTTTACGTCGGGCTGCGGGAAGACAAGCCGGCCGCTCAGGTGCGGCGAGAACTCGCACGCCCATTAGTTTGACCGTAATCTCATAAATCGTTATGGAAAATCCAGTTGTCGTTTCTGCACTTTCTCCTAGCGAACCGGGCCGGACATGAAATATTCAACCGCGCTTGCTGCAGTATTGATAGCCTTGATGGGACCGGCTTCCGCTACAGAATACTTGGCAAATGGCGGTTTTGAGAGCGGGGATTTTTCTGGTTGGGACTTGGAAGACTCACCCGCAGCGGACGATGCCGTCGTGGCGACTGACAACGGCTTCCTCGGCCTCAACTATGGCGCAGAGAAGGGCGATTGGTATTTCGTCAGCGCCGTTTCAACCCAAACGCCCAGCTCTCTCTCTCAGACGTTCTCTGACATTAAGGGCCAGCAGTTGACGGTGTCGGGTTGGGCGATCGGAGATCCAAATACTCCGGACGGTTACGGCGAAATCACTTATTTTTTTAATAACCAGGAGTTGGGCGCACCCACGGTAACCAAAACGTGGACTCAGTCGACATTTCACGTGACGGCCACCGGCTCAGACATCTTCACAATTCAGTTTGGAGATAACGGGAGTTTTATCGGGCTTGACGAGTTCTCTGTGAGTAGCGGTGGCTTGTCTACGAGTCGCGTCGTTCCGGAGCCCACCACTTGGGCGATGATGCTGATCGGCTTCGCCGGCCTCGGCTACGCGGGCTATCGCAGAGCTAGAGAGCCGCGCCCCGCATAACAAACGCGGCCAAGGAGGCCGCACTCTCCCCGCGCCCGATTATTTCACCTGGGCGCCGATGGCGGAATAGGCGGTTCCAAAGGGAGGTTCCGTCCACGGGGCGCAGCATCCGGCAACGCCATGGAGCGCGAGCAGGATGAGGAGAACGCAAATTGCTCGCCGATAGTCGGCCATCGGAGCCCCATTCGCGTCTCGCAACTCGCGGCGCGAAAACCGCGCGACTATGCAACCATTTTAACGAAAATCAATCGGCCGTCGCCAGCTTCAAGATGACGTCGCTGTAGCTCTCCGGGCTCGCGCGCGGCCGTCAGATGGTCAAGGTTTCCCCTGGTCGGTTCCTGGCTGGCCAGCCCCTGGCCCAGGCGTTTTAGACCGAGCTTTCAACCCGGTTACAGTCACGCTATCCGAGGGGCGGCAGAGGTTGACTAGGACTTGCCCGAAATAAGCGCCGGATGGATCGTAAGCGGCGCGGCGAACCCAGCAGTTAGTAGGAATGATCAGGGACGGAATGTCTGCGCCTACCGGATCGGGG
>DATHPP010000352.1:0-3570 GCA_035483795.1 Tepidisphaeraceae bacterium
GTAGGATGAGAGGGAACTGAGAATAACGCCCGTGTAGTGGGCGACGACGCCGGTGAAGAGTTGGCCGGCGGTGGCGTTGACAGCGACGCCGGTGCCCTGCGTCGGCGGCGCGGGAGAGGTCACCGTCGCGAACGCGGTCGCGGTGCGGCCGCCAAGGCCTGTTGACGCAGCCCGCGTGTCAGTGATGGTGATGGTGAGGTTCGAGCTTCCGATGCCCCAGGTGTGGGTACCCGCAACGTCGAAGCCGCCCTGCGAATTGGCGGTAATCGCGCCGACGGAAGTCGTGCCATCGCCCCAGTCGATGGTCGCGCTGTAGTCGGTGGCTGCGCCGCCTGCCGCAAGATCGACAAAAGATGCGACATTCACGGTCGACGAGGTGCCCGCGGTGGCGGTCGCATCCACCCCACCGGCAAGCAGCGCATTTTGCGGGTCAAATGAAGTCGGCGCACCGGTATCAGTTGCATACCAGATCTGTTTGCCTGGACCGATGGCCAGAGCGTCGACGAACGATTGCTGCCCGACGCCTGGCGGATTGAACTCGACGATGCCGCCCGCCGTCGTGATCCGCCCCATCGGATTCTGGCCATAACTCCCGAACCACAGCGCGCCGTCCGGGCCGCTGGTGATGCCGAACGTGCTGTCCTGATTGGGTACGGCGAAGCTTGTCGCGGCGCCGGCGGTGGTGACGCGATCGATCGCCCCGCTGGCATCCACCCACAGGTTTCCGTCCGGCCCGACGGTCAGATCGGTCGGATAATCCGGAATCGAAATACTGTTGATCTTGCCGGCGGGCGTCACGCGGGCCAGCGCCCCGTTGCCTGAGTCGTCCTGCGCCGCCGCGTAGAGATTTCCGTCCGGCCCTTCGACGATGCCCCCCACCAGGGTCAGGTTCGTCTGATCGAAGGAAAACTCGGTGACTGTGCCGGCGGGAGTGATCTTTCCAACTTCGTTGTTTCCACTATCGACGAACCAGACGTCGCCGCCAGGCCCAGCGGCCAGGGCACTGGGGCTGCTGTCCGCCGACGGCATGGCAAATCCCGTCACCTTCCCGGTCGTCGTGATCTTTGCGATTTGAGACAGGCCTGTTTCGAGGAACCACAGGTCTCCGTCCGGTCCGACGGTGATTTGGTCGGGTAGAGCGCTATCAGTTGGAATCGCAAACTCGGTCACCGCGCCGCTGGGCGTCTCGCGGCCGATCGCGTTGTTGTCCTGATCGGTGAACCAGACGTTTCCATCCGGCCCCTGCACCAGGCTGCTGGCCTGCGGACTTGGGACCGGCGAAATCGGGCTGACGGAAATGCCGCTGGTCGAGAGCAATCGTCGCTCCTCCAGCCGCTCCATGCCCGGCAATACCCCTATTCCGATTCTCCCGACACGGCGGGTTCGTCTCTTGGACATAAGAAAGCTCGGTGGAGGGAACTGCCACTTCCATTATACATATTTACCTCAGCGCAATAGACCGTGCGGCAGCAATCTGGCACGCCGCGACCGAATTTGCGGATGGACAAGGATTTACGATGGAAACCGGAACGTCGCTCAGGCGGGAATCGCAACCGGTCGCGACTGGGTATCCGTCCAGGCCCGCCACACCTGGCGATAAGCGGCCTCGATGTTTCGCGCAAAACTCGATGCGTCCATGAGCGGCGAGCGGGCCAGCCGGTCGCGCAGTGTCGAGCGAAGCGATGCCAGACGCCCGCGATCGTGCGCCAGACCCGATGCGACGCGGGCGAACTGCCGTGGCGAGCGCGCGGCAAGGTCCTTGAGACCGAGGTTGGACAACTGGCTCCATCCCCCGCGTCCGACCGCGGTACGGCCCACGACCGTCACCACCGGCACCCCCATCCACAGCGCATCCAGCGTCGTGGTGTGCCCGTTATATGGGAACGTATCCAATCCGATATCGATCCGGCGATACAGCTCCAGGTACTTTGGCCGCGGACAGCGGTCGGCAAACTCGATCCGCGTCAGTGCGACGCCGTTCCGCTGGAGCTTCTCGAGCAGATGCTCCCGCGCCGGCCCGCGCGGGGCCAGGACCAGCATCCGCGAATCCGGCGCCGCCGTCAGCACGCTCGCCCACAGCTTGATCGTGGGTCCAGTCACTTTGCAGAAGTTGTTGAGGCAACCAAACGTGATGAATCCGTTCCTCTGCGCCGGAAGCTCGTTGACGGTCGGCCCATCGCAGAGCGGGTCATAGCACCAAAAGCTGTCCGGCAATCGGACGGTCTGCTCGGCATAAAGCTCGTCCCGCTGTGCCGGCGTCGGGTTCGAGCCCGTCGAAACAGGATCGAGGTGTGGATCGCTTAGGCGGTAATCCATCGCGCTCATGCCGGTCGTGCCCGGATATCCGAGCCACGTGACCTGCACCGGCGCCGGCCGGCGGGCAAAGGCCAGCAGACGGTGGTGCGACATGTGAACCGTGAGGTCGACCAGGATGTCGATGCCGTCCCGGCGCACCAGGTCGGCCAACTGATGATCGCCCATGCCGATGGTGTCGCGCCAGCAATCGACGTGATTCTTCAATCGCGATGTCACGGCGTCGGCGGCTGCGGTGTCGCTGTAGCAGAACACCTCGATCTGCCGCCGATCATGATTGGCCAGCAGCGGAATGGTGAACATCGCCTGGCAGTGATCGCGAAAATAAGGGGAGACATAGCCGATCCGAAGCCGTCGATCCGGTTCGGGGCTGTTGTCGTAGGGGCGGGCAAGCCGGGCCAGGGGCAGGGCGTGGCGCCGGTTCCACGCCAGGTGCTCGCGGAGAATCTGCTCGGCCGAGTAGTCGGGATGAAAGTGGAGGGTGTAGAGACGGTTGCTGCCGGCCGCCGCGTCGGCGGGCGACAGGTCGATGGCACGCTCGTAGCACGCCAGCGCCTCATCCAGTTCCCCCTGATCCTTGAAAGCATTTCCCAGGTTGTTGTGCGCCTCAGCGAGTCCGGGGCGAAGCTCCAGCGACCTCCGGTAAGACGAAACCGCCTCGACCAGGCGCCCGGTCTGCTGAAGCGCGCTGCCCAGGTTATTGTGCGCCTCCGGGTATTGCGGGCGCAGCGTCACCGCTGTCTTGTAGCTGGTGATCGCCGCGTTGACTTGGCCGGCCTGCCGCAGCGCGTTGCCGAGATTGTTGTGCGCTTCGGCGTAACCGGGACGAACGGCAAGCGCCGCCGTAAATGACTGGATCGATTCGGTCAATTCCCCCTGCTCCTGAAGCAGGATTCCCAGGTTGTTGTGCGCTTCGGCAAATACCGGCCGCAGCATGATCGCTTTGCGACACGACTCGATTGCACCGTCTGACTCCCCGGCCTTGTGCAGCGCAATCGAGAGGTTGTAATGGGCGTCAGCGGAATCGGGCCGCAGCGCAATCGCCTTGTGGTAAAGCCCGATCGATTCGGCAAGCTGGCCCTGGTCGAACGACACCAACCCGAGATTGTTGATTGCCTCGGCAAAGTCCGGCCGCAACGACAATGCCCTGCGAAAAGCGAACGCCGCCTGGTCGGTCCGTTCCGATTGCCGCAGGGCGTTGCCCAGGTTGTTCCACGCCTCGATGAAGTCCGGCTTGAGGCGCAAGGCCTCCCGGTA
>DATHPP010000353.1:0-61772 GCA_035483795.1 Tepidisphaeraceae bacterium
CGCCGCCACGAAGAGGGGTTGCTGCCCGTGCTTCCTGCGTTTGCCCATCGCCATGAGTTCCTCCGTGATTGCGACTGTCACAATATATATAACTCAATCACGGATTCCAGTGGATAAACGACTTTTACCACGGGCTGCTAACGGGGCTCCTGCGTCGCAGCGTTGGCAGATCGCCACCGAGCTGATCAGTTGCCGACGTGCGTCCGCAATGCCGAGCCCGAGAATAAGGAGGGGAAAACCGCGCCGCTAAAAGGCAACGCTGAGGGAAATATCCCCACCGGTGGCGCCGTACCCGTTGGCGTAGTCGCCGTGCAGGCCGACCCGGAGTGTGGTGGCTTCATTGAAGTGCCAGCCGACGCCGACCGAGGGCGTCCAGTAATTCTTGACCGCCGCGTCCTGAAGGAAGTTGGTGTACGCGATCCCGCCGTCGACGAAGAAATTCTCACCGGGGGACCAGACGACCTGGAGGCCGTTCTTGAGAATGCCCGAGTTCAGGTGCGAGTTGCCGTAATGGATGCCGTCAATCGTAAAGTTGATCCCCGAGTTGTAGCTGATTTGGTTACCGAGGATAAAGTCAAACGGGCCGGTGCGATAGGTGAGCGAGCTGACGCCTCCGATGCCATAAACGCCGCCTCCCTGGAGCAGGTTCTTGGAGCCCGTCAGATCCCCGAAAACGTAGGGGGTGAGTTTCCAATCGAAGCCGTCGAGCAGCGGGCTTTTGTAAACGTCGATGGGAAGGCCCCAGGTGGTGGCGGCGACCGTGAGGCTGCGGGCGCCACTGACTTCACGAACATTACCGGAGAAGTCGATCGAGAGGGCCACACTTTCGCTGATGGGAATATCGCCGCCGATGGCGCCAGCGTACAGGGTGCCGTTCTTTCCCTCGGTGTGGATCGTTTCGCCGCTGCCGGTGACCCACATTCCGCTGTGAACGTCGCGGTTCTGGGGCAATCCCCAGCGGTAAAACGCGTCGTCGGCGAGGAAGGCCGTCGCCGAGTTAGGGTTGCCGTCCACCACGTGCCACTTGCTGAACGCCGCCAGCGTCTTGCTGAGCTGGCTCAGCGCGTCCTCGGCCTGATGATGGAGATAGGTGTGAACGGCCTTTGACAGCGTCGGCGTGTCGGTGGCCGAGAAGGTCTTGCTGAAGCGGATCATGGGAAACGATAAGGTGGTCGAGGTCCCCGCGGCGTTCCTCGTCACGGTGATTACGCCGTGCGTTGTGGCATAGCTCAGCGAGGCCGTGGAATCGTGCCCGATCAGCTTCGCGAACTGCTTTTTCTGCTGGACGAAGTCATCTATCAGTGCGGCGGCATCCGACCCCGTGGCGGTGACGGTCATTGGCGGCCCGCTGGTCGTGCTGGCCGTCATCGTCATGAAGCTGCCGGCAAAGGCGACGGGGGACGCCCCCGCAATGAACAACGCCGTCAGAAGTCGAACCCATGGAGTCGACATGGCTGCTCCAATCTTCATCTGCGCGCGGCCTGCCTCCCCATCGCGGGCGCGCCGCTTTCGGGCTGTATCTCAGCGTGCTGCCGGCACGAATCCCGGCGGACTGCTAGCGCGAGGTGGCCGGTGGTGCAGGTTCGGTAGTCGGTGGCTCGGCCTTGGCGACCTCGTACTGCTCTTTGGGAATCTCTTTGATCGCTGAAGCGGGCAGGGTGATTTCATCGCCGGTCCTGGCGTCCTTGAACCTCACGGTGCCGCTGTCGCGACGGTCCAGCTTTTCGGTGTAGTAGACCCGATTTGTGCCCGGGTCACTCACCTCGTAGTAAGACGTGCAGCCGGAGACGATACCGCCGGCCGCCAGAATCAGACCCAATACGATTCGCGATCTCATATCGCTCCATTGTTGAATCTTCCAGCGCCCCGTTCGTCGATCCTGTAAGCGGCGAGCGGCCGCTGTGGGCCGCCCGCGAACGTGGTCTAGGTTCCCGACGATATCGTGACGTGGACCGCTTCGCCCGGAAAATCCGCGAATCCCGGAAAACGTTCGGTCATCACCGGCGGCGCTCATGGTTCATCACCAAAAATGATCGGACTATTGCACCTGGATGACCGGCGGCGGATTCCATGTGTCGTTGAGAATTGAGGGCGATTTGTCAGTCGGCCAGTACAGACGCATCACCAGATAGATCGGGCCGTCTGGTGCAGGCAGCCAGTTGGATTCCTTCTCCGATCCAGGCGAGTCGTGCTGAATGTAAAGGGTAAGGGAGCCGTCGTCGTTTTTCTTGAGGCCCGGGAGCATGGGCGAGTTGATGAGGTAACGATTGATCGGGTTTTCGACGAGCAGTTGCGTCTTGCCGTCATACATGGTCACCGACCAGAAGGCATTGACCGGCGGAAACTGGCCAGCGGCGAACGTGACGGTGTATTTGTGCTTGCTGCCGTCGAGCGGCTCCTTATTCGGCAGCGATTTGGTCATGGGATACATCGCCTCCGCCGCGTCATTGCCGTAGATGCCGGCCTTGGCGGCGGTGGCGCGCAGGAGCCAGTTGCCGTGATAGAAATCACGGTCGCCGAACGCCGATGCCACCCGCCAGCCGTTGACGTCCTTGCCAACAGCGGCGACGTTCTCCTCGACTTTCTTCTCCCCATTCTTCATTCCTGACCCGACTTCGATCTTGTGCGCCAGCGAGAGGTCCTTGAAATCGAAGGTCTTGCCAGGGCCGATGCCGATGCTCGCGAGCTTGGCGCGAATCTCCTTTTCCTCCGGCCCGGCCGGCGCGAATTGAAGCGCGAAGTCGAGATACTCGAAGAAATTCTCCTTCACGAGTTCCTTGTCGATCTTGGGGAAGTTGATGGCCGGAGCTGCCGGCGGCGCGGGCTGGTGCAGGTACGCCGACAGCGGCTGTACTTTATAGCCAGCCTGGACTTTCTCGACGTTGGGCATGTCTTCCGCGTTGAAGAGCTGAGTACGGTAGGCTACCGCCGAGAACTGCGTGGAGGAGCGGAACACCTTCTTGATGCCATCGGGAGTTTGCCCCTTCCAGTCCGGACCGACGACCATGTAGTCGCCGGCCTCGCTGCCGGTGGCACGGCTGCCGATGTAACCGTAATTGAACGTATTGCCGTCGCAGAGCATGACCGAGTAGTAGCGCGCTTTGTCCACCGCGGGGACAGACAGAACGATGGGTTCGGCCCGCAGGTCCAGCCACAAGATCGAATACGGCGTGTCACTATTGGGCGTGATGATTGCCGTGTCCTTGTAAGTAAAGACGCGGTGCTCGTTGGAGATCTGGTTGAATGGGGCCTTCCATTGGCCAGAGTTGCGGTCCACGACATAGTCATACATGACCGCGTAATTCATCACGATTGGCAAGCCGTAAATAAACCCTTCCTCGGCGATGGCTTTTGTCTCCGAGAAACCGGGCGCGTTTTTCTCGGTTTTCTCCGCCTGCGAGATGGTGTCGTGGCTGGCGCAGCCAGTAAGGAATATGAGAGTGACGGCAAACGCCGGCACCACGTTCGAGGGATTCCGCTTCATTGCCTTCTCCTTAGGTTTGTGTCATTTCGATGCGGCGACGATGAAGATCCATTTCCAGCCTCTTCGTTGGCGACTACCGTTTGCCTTGTTCATCCGGCTTGCCGGACATGTTCCACGCCTCGACGACCATCTGGGAGAGTGTCGTGTAACTCCCGGATCGCATCTCATACCATTCGGTCCGTTGCGGTGAATCGCTACCGGCGGAAACCGCCAAACCCGCCTCCGCCGCCGAACCCGTGGAATCCCGAAAAGCTGTGGGCGTTGGAATCGCCCCACGAGCGCGAAGCATCGTCGTGATCCAAATATTGTTGGGGGCTCATCGTTTCGTTCACGGCTAATCGAGGACTCAACCAACATCCCGTTGTCGCCCGGCTGCCGAACTCCTGTCAGCCACTTTAAGCAAGCGACATTTGCGGTCACGGCGGGGAGACGACTTGGTAATACACGCCGTTGCTGCCGAAGAACGGGCGGTACCAGGTGTTCGAGCAGAGGTAGTAGTGAACGCCACCGATCGTGGTCGCCTGGCTGCCCGGCGGCAGCACGGTGACTGACGTTCCAATCGCCGGCGTATAGACGGGGGCGGGGGCAACCACCACGGGCTGCGGCGCGACAACGACGGTGGGGTGCGCCGCCGAGGCGACCGCCGCGCCCACGGCGAACCCAGCCACCGCAGCCGCACCCACTCCGGCGTAACAGGGCGCCGGATGACAAACGACAACCGGCGGGTGATAGAAACCCCCGCAAGCAACCCACGCCGCCGCCGGGCGAACCGACAGGGCCATTGCGCCGACCATAACACCCGCTGAAGCCAAACGTGTTTTTAGATTTCTCATGGGTACATTCCAGTCAGTTGGCACGATCGAACGAGCGTGCTCATTTGGATTGAAGAGCCGGCGACGGTCCTGGGTTGCGGAACTCGATCTGAACCGCATCGGCGGGCGCCTCGAATGTGAACTTCGAATCAGAGACGTCGGCCGGTTCCAATTGCCAGTCGGCAAACGCGACCGAGTTGTGCGGACGACCTGTCACTTCGGCAAAGGTCACGTTCAGGAGTCGCGGGAGGTGGTCTTCGGCCCCGATCCAGATTTCCCACTCGAGACCGCCTCCGGCGAAGGCCAGGTGATCGGTTTTCACGCCGCCAAGCGTCGATGTGCCCACGAATTGCGCGCTGGTGACGCTGTGGGTCATGGCGGTGTGGATCTCGAAGTGGAGGACATCGGCGAAGGGGAAGTAGTTGCCGTGCTTCTCGAACATCCGAAGCAGCACGTCGTGGACTCGGCCCGACATCTCTTCCGTGGCATAGAAGTTTTGATCGGGCGCATACATGGTGACCCGCTTGCCGTCGTAGTAGAAGTTGTGGGGGAACAGGTCGCCGCGGGTTTCGACGTAGAGCCGGTCCGGCCTGCGGAGGAGGACGCGGGAGGCGCCGAAGACGTGAACCCATTGCCCCGTCGGCGACGCGATCGGAATCGCCGATTCGGCCCGGAAGCTGAGGCTGCTGGCGCGTGCCAGGGTCTGGCTCATGGTCCTGAGAACGGCGATCGCGCGCTCGTCGATCGCCGGGCGGGTGGTGGATTGGGCCGCGGCGTTTCGCCCACCCAACGCTAGCACGACCAGGATCAGAGCTGCCGCCGCCGTATATAATCTTTTTCGTGCCATCGTCGCTCTCCCGTAAAGCAACTCACCCCTCGCGGGCGGCATTCTGCGTCGAGGTGGTGAGCGCGCCTATCGGACTTTGGTCCTACATCTCAGAGCCTGGTGTTTGGCGACGTTACTGCCGACCTGATCAGTCACTTGCGCTCAGTGTTCAGAGGAAAGTCGGGAAATGAGGTGGCTTGATTAATCTCGAACCGACGACGAACCTGTTGGGCGGCGAAAAAGTTTGCTTTCCGGAATCCCTTAGCAGTATGTTGCCTAGCTGAAGGGTCGCCGCCGGGGTAAGTACATGCGTTATCTGGCCTTTTTTTGCGGCCTGCTCGTTGTCAGCTCATTGGCTGCCAAGCCCCCTGTCAGGACGGATTTATCCTATCTGATCGATACGTGGGAGACCGAAGACGGGCTGCCGGAGAACTCGGCGACGGCGATGGTGCAGGATCGGGCCGGGTATCTCTGGTTCGGCACCTTCGGCGGCCTGGTTCGCTTTGACGGCGTGAGCTTTACCCATTTCGACACGTTCAACACGCCCAAGTTGCCAAGCGATGGAATCGTCAACCTCCATCTTGACCGAAGGGGCCGGCTGTGGATCAGCACGACCAGGGGGCTGGTGATCCGCGACCAATCCGGCTGGCGCACAGTGGGCGGGACGCTCGACGATTACGTCCGCACCTTCTCAGAGCGGAGCAACGGCGATCTTCTTCTTACGACTTTCGACGGGTCGCTGCTGGAATGGAGCAAGGGCCAGCTTCGGCGATTGCCGCCTCCAACAGGAAAAGCCGACAACCAGGGATATTTCGGACATGTCGACGAAAAAGAGCGATGGTGGGCGATCCGTCATGATTTTGTTGGAACCTGGGATGGCCAGCATTGGATTCCCGCCGCCGACATTGGACCGGGCGCCATCGGATACGGAGACGCCCGCGACGGGGGACTGTGGCTGTTGACCGGACAGATTCTGCGGAAATATCGGCAGGGGCACGAGGTGCAACATTTCGATCTGCCCGAATCGCCCGGCGGATTCTGGAGCATGAGCGAGGACCGGGATGGAGACGTCTGGATCAACACCATGGATCGCGGTGTGTGCCGCGTTTCGCCGGCGGGAGAGTTCCGGCGGTGGAATATCAGCAACGGATTGGCCGCCAGTTCCAGCCGCTTCGTTTTCGAGGACCGCGAGGGCGATCTCTGGGTTGGCACGAACGGGGGCGGCCTTCAGCGCTTCAAGCCTCGCCGGTTCCAGAGCATCGGACTGGAGGAAGGTCTGCCGGAGCGCGTGGTGCACAGCATCTGTCCGACCCCGCATGGAAGTCTGTTGATTGGAACTTACGGTGGCGGCGCCGTCCGATACCGCGACGGAAAATTTGAAGCAATCCCACTGCCGGGAGCGATCCGCATTCCAGCCTACGTGCACAGCATCCTGGCTGACCGGGCTGGCCGAACGTGGGTCGGAGCATTCAACGATGGGTTGTGGCTAATCGAAGCGGGAAAGTCCCGGCATATCCCCCCTGAGCTGACCGGAGGGGCGAACATCGTGACGCTCTTCGAGGACTCCCACGGCCGCGTCTGGATCAATGGCGGAATGGGCATCGCGGTGTATGAGAAGGGTGAGTTTCACCCGTTCGCGGAGAAGTCGGGTGCGCCGCTTCACGCCGTCCGATTCACGGAGGATTCTCGAGGCATCGTCTGGGTGGCCGATCGCAGCGGCCTGTTTGCGTTGATCGACGGCCGGTTTATCGAAATGAACGAGAACGGCCGGTCGATCCGCAACGTCAATGCGATCTTTGGCGACAGCGCCGGCGGCCTCTGGATTGCGCCAGCGCACGACGACCTGCTGTACTACCGCGGCCGAAATATCGCGCGAATCGACGCTTCGGCCGGGATTCCTGTGGGCGACATCCGGTCCATTGTCGAAGACAACCTCGGCTTTCTGTGGATGACCTCGAGCCAGGGCATCTTTCGCGTTCGCCGGGATGAACTGGTCGATTACGCTGAGCACAAGCGCGGGCCGCTCGCGGTAGATGTTTTCGATCTTCAGGACGGCTTGCCCAGCGTCGAATTCCCGGTCGACACCCAGCCCGTGTGTGCCCGCGACAAGAACGGCCGTTTGTGGTTTGCCACATTCAAGGGCATCGCGACGATCGATCCGGCAACACTGCGGCTGAATCGCCTCCCCCCGCCAGTGGAGGTGGAGACTTTGGTCTATCACAAAACGTCCCCTGCGTCCGCGTCGTCAACTTCGGCGACCGCCGAGCACGGTACCGAGGAAGTGCTCCTGCAAGGGCCTTTCACCCTACCCCCACACCTGCCGGCCGGAAGCCGCTGGCTGGAAATTCACTATGCCGCGATGAGCATGCCAGCCCCGTCTAAAGTGCATTATCAGGTGAAGCTGGAACCGCTGGATGCGGATTGGTTTGACATGGGTAATCAGCGGACGGCGTATTACTACGATCCCAACCCGGGAAACTACATTTTTCGTGTCCGGGCGGCCAACGACGATGGGGTGTGGAACATGGACGGCGCCAGCCTCGCTCTTACGGTACAGCCGTACTTCTGGCAGACGGGATGGTTCCGGTTCGTCTCGGTCCTGAGCTTAGTTCTTACCGGTGCGGCCGCCGCCGGATGGATTGCCCATTTGCGCCATCGTCGTTGGCGTGAGAAACATGAGCGCGCATATATGCAATCGGCCGCTTTGCTGAAGCTTTCATCCAGTGCGGCCGTATCCGGCGGAAATCTGAAGCAGGCCCTCGCGGAAATCACCGAGACAACTGCCAAGACCCTCAATGTCCGCCAGGTCTCGGTATCGCTGATGGATGAGACGGAGAAAGAGCTTCGGGGCGCCGATGTTTTCGACCGACATCGCGGCATTCACATCGCCGGGATGAATTTGAGCGCAGGCCGCTTTCCGCAATACTTTGAGGTGCTGCGAAGCGGCCGCACGATCGATGCCGTTCATGCCCGTTCCGACCGCCGTACCCGGGAACTGGCCGAGCCGTACCTGATCCCGCTGGGGATTTCTTCCGTGCTCGATGCCTCCGCCCGTGCCGGTGGTCGGGTGGTCGGGTCGGTTCGCTTCGAGCATTCCGGGCCGGTCCGCACCTGGCGCGACGACGAAATCGGATTCGCCAGTGCCGTGGCGGACCAAATCGCCCAGATCCTGCTCAACGCCGAGAAGGAGCGCGCCCATCGCCAGATGCGGGAGAGCGAGGAACGATTCCTCCTGATGGCGGATGCGGCGCCGGTGATGATGTGGCGCTCCGGCGCCGACAAGCTGTGCGACTTTTTCAATAAGCCATGGCTGGAGTTCACCGGACGCACCATGGAGCAGGAGGTTGGCAACGGCTGGTGCGAAGGAGTCCATGCCGACGATCTGGACCGCTGTCTGGATACTTATGCGAATGCCTTCGACGCCCGCCGGCCTTTTCAGATGGAGTACCGCTTGCGGCGGGCCGACGGGGAATATCGCTGGGTCCTGGATGCCGGCGCGCCGCGCACCCCCGACGGCCGCTTCACCGGTTACATTGGATCCTGTCTGGACATCACGGAACGCAAACAGGCCGAGATGGAGGTGTTACAGCAGCGCAGCGAGCTGGCCCACCTCTCCCGCGTGACCATGCTCGGGGAGCTTTCCGGTTCGCTGGCGCACGAGCTGAACCAGCCGCTGACCGCGATTCTCAGCAACGCCCAGGCGGCGCAGCGATTCATGGCCAGAGAGAACGTCGACCTGGACAAGCTGGCAGACATCCTCAAGGACATCATCGACGAGGACCGACGTGCGGGCCAGGTGATCCAACGGCTGCGGCTTCTGCTCAGGAAAGGAGAAGTGAACCAGCAGCCGCTTGACCTGAACGAACTCGTCCGGGAAGTCCTGAGACTGGTTCACAGCGATCTGCTGAACCACGACATTGTCGTCGAAACCGAATTGGAGCCGAATCTTCCGCCGGTGTCCGGCGACCGCGTCCAGATCCAGCAGGTGCTGATCAACCTGGTGATGAACGCATCTGATGCCATGTCGGCAAACCCAAGCGGCGAGCGGCGCATCACATTCCGTACGCAACGCCTGGACGATGGGACGATCAGCACATCAGTCGCCGATGCGGGATGCGGGATTCCTACCGATCGCATCGATCGTATCTTCGAACCGTTCTTCACGACAAAACCGCACGGGATGGGCATGGGTCTGTCTGTCTGCCGCACGATCATCGCCGCCCATGGAGGAAGGCTGTCGGCGTCCAACAATGCTGAACGGGGTGCTACGTTTCAGATGAGTCTTCAACCTGCCGGAGGGGCGCCATGAACGATTTCGATTCCACCGTGGTCATCGTTGACGACGACCCTTCGGTCGTGAAGGCAGTCGTGAGACTGCTCGATTCTGCCGGTTTGAAGGCAGCCAGCTTTACGACACCCGGTGAATTTCTTGCGGCCTACGACGCCGATCAAACCGGCTGCCTCGTGTTGGATTTGACGATGCCCAACCTGAGCGGTCTCGATTTGCAGGGCTTGCTGCTCCAGGCCGGCTGCGCGCCGCCGATCATTTTTCTAACCGGAACTGCCGACATCCCCACCAGTGTGAAGGCGATGAAGCTGGGGGCGGTCGATTTTCTGACCAAGCCCGTCGAGGACGCGACCCTGTTGAGTGCCATTGAACGCGCGCTCACAGATGAGCGGGCAGCCCGGGCCAGGCGCAGGGAGCTGATTGGCATTGGCGCCCGCCTCCAAAGGTTAACCCCTCGGGAGCGCGAAGTATTTGAGCACGTCGTTTCGGGCCGGCTCAACAAGCAAATCGCCGCCGATCTGGGGATAGCGGAGAAAACCATCAAAGTCCACCGTGCCCGGGTCATGGAAAAGTTGCAAGTCGACTCGCTCGCGGCTCTTGTCCACCTCGGGGAGCGGATGGGCATCCGCGGCTCTCCATCCCATTAGATTAGCTGGGCGCTCCATAGGACTAAAGTCCGATAGACGCTTTCACGCCAAGTCGCTAAACCGTTGGGAGCTCTTGGGAAAGGCTCGGCTGTTCACGGTGAGACAGCCCGCTGCGCGTTCGCGTCCCGGTAGGGCAAAAGGAACATGTGTGGCGCAAAGGCCGTCACTGATCGCGGTTGTAGACGACGAGAGCTCCGTGTGCCGGGCGCTCGAACGGCTGTTGCAGTCTGCCGGTTTCGACGTCGTGACATTTACGCACGGCGCCGCGTTCCTCCAGAGCCTCGAGGCTCGGCAGCCAGATTGCCTAATAGTGGACCTGCACATGTCGCCCATGAGCGGTTTCGAGTTGCAGTCGCGGTTGGGGCAGATGGCGCAACGGATTCCCGTTGTGATCATCACCGGCCATGACACGCCCGAGTCAAATCAGCGGGTGATGGATGCCGGCGCCGCGGCATACCTGCGAAAGCCGGTGGACGATCAGGTGCTGATCGATACGGTCACGGCGGCCATAGAAAAGGCGGCGCCATAACGGTTTGACCGAAAGGAGTGTTCGATGTACGGCACGAGAGTCCGATGCGTGATTGCCACCGGCGTGCTTTCACTTTGCGTTTGCGGCATTTCATGCAGCAACAGCAGCGCGCCGGCCGGCGGGGCAGGAGGCGATGGCGATCGCGAGTTATCCATCACGCGGACCAGCGACGGCGCCACCGTTACCGAGATCTGGACGACCAGCGCGGTCGTCAGCGCCGTCGATAAACCGTCGCGATCCGTGACGCTTTCCACGCCCGACGGCAAAAGCACCACTTTCAAGGCGGGCGACGAGGTTCGCAATTTCGACCAGATTGCCGTGGGCGACAAGGTCACCACGCAGATCTGGCAGCAACTGGCCGTCTACCTCCAGAACGGGGATCCCACGACTCGGGCGGAGGTCGCCCTGGCTGCCGCCCGAGTACCAAAGGGGGCCAAGCCCGGCGGATTTATGGTTGCATCCACCGAGCAAACCGCCGCCGTCGTCGCCCTTGACCGGGAGACCCGCCAGGCCACGTTGCGATTCGCCGACGGCAAATGGCGATCCTTCCAGGTCGGCGACAACGTCGACCTTGCCAACGTGAAGGTGGGCGACCAAGTTTCCATTCGCCACACGGAAGGCGCCGCGATATTGGTCCAGGGCAAATAACCGTGCAGTACGTATTCCGTTTGAAAAAGCGTCGTTTCGCGCGTTGGACTGAAGTCCAATAGCACTGATCGATTGTTGCAGTTACGAATCCGTCGAAACCTGAAAGGAGCGTCTCATGCGCATACAGAAGGCTTTCTTTGTGGCGATTGCTCTCGCGTTGGTAGCCGGTTGCTCGAACAAGAGCGAGCCGGGCGTGAAGAGCGACTACAAGAGTCAATGGACGACGGTGTCGGCGAACACCAAGGCGACAACCGACGCCGCCAAAGCGGTCCTCGCCAGTTACAGCTTCATGGACGTTCAGGCGAGCTCGACCGACGTCGACGGCAAGGCGACGGCAAAGAAGGCGGACGGCACGGTCATCACCGTCTCGATCAACAAGACGGACAACGGCAGCCAGGTTTCCGTGGATGTCGGCACTCTGGGGGATCCCTCTCTCGGAGCCGAAATCGCGGAGAAGATCAGGCAGAAAGCTGAAGCCAAATAGGTCGCCAAAGGCTGGCTCAGTTGTAGAGCTGCCGGAACTTTGATCGGGAGAACGGATATGGCGCGCAAAATGAGATGGATTCTCCCCTTATTTCTGCTGGCGATGTCCGGGTGCATGTCGGTTCAAACCAACCCGGCGATCGGGGTGCCGACGTTCGCGCCGACCAACCCGGATTCCATAGAGATCCTGCGGATGCCGCCGAAGCAGCCCAACATTCGACTTGGAGAGATTACCGTCGAGCCGCCCGGAGAGAACGTGGACGTGCCCAACGTCGAGGAAGCATTTCGGAAGGCCGCGGCCAAGTGGGGCGCCAATGCGGTGGTGATTGTCGCCGATCGCACCCAGGTTGTCGGACTGGAGGCCACCGGTGCCTGGTATGGCCGGGAGATTTCCCCGGAACTCGCGCGGGTGATCGTGGGCGTGGCGGTCCGCTACACGCCAGCGACCACGCCAGTTGGCGTCCTTGATACTGAAGGTCATTAATTCCGCTATTAGGATTTTCGACCGGGATCGGGTGATCGTCATTGGACCAAAGTCCAATAGGCGAGGCTGCGACTTTGAAGCAAGGTTGTTTCGTCCGCAAGCATGTCAAAGGAAACGAGATGAGACTTCCAAAGCGAGATTCATTGTGGGTGGCACGTCGGCATGGTATCGCGCTGCTGAGCCTGTTGCTGCTCGGATTGGGAGGGTGCGGAGGCAAGGCGCAGGAGGCGGCGGAAGCAAATCCGGAGCCCGTTGCCGACACCGCCGCGGCCAAGATGGTCGGTCTCGGGAAGGGGCACGTCGACAAGTTCATGAACTACAGTCAGACCGCGGCGATGCGGAACATGCTCGGCGGCGCCCGGGCGGTCTTCATCGCACCGGACGTCGGCGCGGTTCCCTGCTCGTTGGCGTCGACAGCGGGTCCGGGTTCCTTCTGAAGCGCCATGGGGAAGACTGGAGCGATCCGGTCTTCTACACCCTCACCAAAACCAGTCACCTTCCTTAGAGCCAGACTCCGCGGACATGTCGTCAAAGGGCAGGTGTGATCGATGAAATCGAGCAGATCAAATTACGTTGCGGCGCGGCTGTTCGGGATTCTGGCTCTCGTTGTTTTTGGAACCGGAGGATGCAAATCGCACGAAACGCTTCGAGCTGAAAGGCGTACTGACGGCAGCGGAACGGGCGAAGGTATTTCCCGCTACGGCAACGCCGCCATCCAAATCATCAAGCAAGATTAGTGCAGCGGTGACCGTTTCAAAAGTGCAGGTGAGTCCTACTGCTCAGGGGTTGGTTGGCAGGGCGCTTAACAGTTGCAAGGCCGCCCCGAAATCGGGTCGAAGCTGAACG
Organism: Tepidisphaeraceae bacterium; assembly: GCA_035483795.1. Lineage (GTDB taxonomy): Bacteria > Planctomycetota > Phycisphaerae > Tepidisphaerales > Tepidisphaeraceae > DASXMX01. The sequence goes on from DATHPP010000353.1 coordinate 13,048, forward strand.
GCGTGCTGTGCGGCGGCGCGGGCCTCGCCGGTGCGTCCCAGTTGCGCCAGGATGGTGGCGCGGGCATAGGGGAAATCGGCGTCGGACGGATCGACGGCTTCGGCCTGCCGGAGCGCCTGCAACGCCGGGTCGCTCTGACCGAGATTTCTTCGCATCAGTCCCAGGTTGTACCAGGCGCGGGCGTGACGCGGGTCGAGCTGGACCGCGCGCTCGAGCGCCCCTGCCGCCGGGCCGATCCGGCCCACCTCGGCGTAGGACAGGCCCAGCAGATACTGGTACTCGGCGTTGTCAGGATCAAGCTGGCAGGCCTGCTGGATCTGGGTCAACGCCTCGCCGGGGAAATTGAGCGTGCCGTAGGCCACGGCGATTTCGCGCCGGAGTGCCGCCGAACGCGGGTCCAGCGCGATCGCCCGCTGCAAGTGTTCGGCCGCGCCTCGTACATCCTGTCGGGACATGGCGTACATCGCTTGGTGCAATTGGCCGGCCGGCTGGTCCGACTCGGTGTCAAGGAATCGCAGCAACTCGCGACCCGCCGGCGATGTCGGATCGACCGATTCCCTCAGCGCGTCAGCCGCCATAACCCGGACGTTCCGCGACGGGTCGGCCAGACGCGCCTGCAACACCGCCGCGACGGCCTGATCGTGCGGGGCAGCCGGCGCCAGTGCACGTGTCGCTGCCTCCCGCACGATGGGATGATCTGATGAAACAAGCTGGAGCAGCGCGCTCCTCACGGCCGGATCGGCCGCCCACTGCGCCAGGAGCTCCGCGGCAGAGGCTTTCCAATAAGGCGGCTGGTTCGAATCGCCGAGCAGCGCCAGTAGCGCCGGCCGCGACGCGACATCACCGCGTCGAGCCGCGCCGATTGCCTGCGCGCGATGCCGCGAAGGACGATCGAGCTTGCTGCCGTACCATTTCTCGGATGCGTCCAGCGACCATTGCACATCTTTGTCGGCGTGACAGCGGTTGCAGGCGTTCGGAATCCCCAGTTGTTTGGTCAACAGCGGGTCGGGCGTTGTGAATCCGTGATCGTGACGCGAGTGTCGCTGCATGTAGGTCGTCTGGGGCATGTGGCAATTGACACACCGCGATCCGCTGCTCTGTGGCTTGTGGAACGTGTGGGCCGCCGGGTCGATGACCGGGGCTTTGCGATAAGCGGGATCGGCCCCGGTATGGCAGCGCATACAGACGGAATCTCCCGGTAGGAGCGTTTTGCCGGAATGCGGGTCGTGACAGTCGACGCAGCGCAAGCCCGCCGCATGCATCTTGCTGCCGAGGAACGCGGCCAATTCGTAGTCCTCCTCGTGGACCTGTCCGTCGGGGTAGTACACCTCCGAACCGTTCACAACGTTCAGGATGTAATGATCAAAAAACGAATCGCCCGGCGCGAAATCGCCCGTGAGTTCCCCGCGGCGGGAGTGACACGATCCGCAGGTGTCGAACACCTGATCGCGCGACGGTGGATTGAGGTTCGGGTCTTTGCCCCCGGGGGAGGCGTACCGATGTTGCTGCCATTGTGCGTGCGCCTTCATCGGCCCGTGGCAGGCCTCGCAGGAGACGGTCATCTCGGCCATGGCGGTGTGGTAGGAAGCACTGGATTCGTCATAGTTCTTGCGCACGCGCGTATTGTGGCAGGCGGCGCACATGACGTTCCAGGTCATACCGCGGCCGGTCCAGTGTCCCCATTCGCCGGGCTGGCGATCTTCGTTGCCGTACACGTCGAACCACTGATTCCGATGGGGATCGTACGATGCCTCCATCGTCTGAAGCCGGCCGTCAGGGGCAGTGACAAGGAATTGCCGTAACGGATCGACGCCGATCACGCGGACGACGGCCTGCGGGCTGGCCTGGCCGGTGAGGTCTTTGCTGGAAATATGGAAGCCAGTTCCGTCGGCAAAGACGCTGGACTTCTGCGAGCCGTGATCGAACGTGCGCCCGGGAACGAACGCGGGGCCGTCCAGCTTCGAATCGACTGCACGCTCGGCCAGACCGTGATGCGACTGTCTCCACGAGTCGTATTCCTGCCGATGGCAGTCCCGGCAAGAGCCGGAGCCGGTGTACGTCGCGAAGACTTCCGCGTCCGGGCGGAGCACGAAGCCGGGGTCTGACGCCTTGGCAACCGCCGATCCGCGCGTGCCCAACCCGCTATGCACCCACAGAACCAGCGCGATGACGGCCGATACGAGGACCGCTAACGCGGCGAGCCAGCGAACCAGCGCGCCTTTGCGTGGCTTGGCCAACGGTTTGACGGGCTGCGCTTTGCGAATCCTGGTTCGGGAAGCCATACCGATTGCTCCGGCGTGCCACGCATGCTATCTGCCGGCGATTCGACCTGCGAGAACGTTGATCATCCAGGGGCGGTGAAAAATCAGTGCGGCCGCAGGGACTCCGCCAGGCTGGTGAGATTCTGCGGGCTGACGCGAATGATGCCGCGGCGGGGGCTGTCGATGTCCGCGATGAGCATGAACGCGACCGCGACCAGCAGCGGCAGGATCAGAAGCAATCTGGCTGCCCCCGCAGCGCTCCGCAAACCATAGCCGACCAGCAGGTTGCAGCCGATCGCGATCGCCGCCATGAGGACCCACGCCGCGATCGGGATTCGGTTCCACATGGCGGCCTGCGTGTACCCCTGCGAATTCAACACGTCGTTCATTCCCGAGACGACCAGGGCGGATAGCGGATTCGGTTTGGACTGGGCGGGAGCGACGACCGCCGACCACATCTCGTTTTGCAGTTGTGCCGTGACGGCGTTGGTCTGCGCAAGCCGCTCGGCGTCGTGGGTCAGATAGAAGTGAATGCGCCGATCGACGTAGTCGCGCAGCAGCGCCCGCACCTTGGCCGCGTCGTCTGGAGGAAGCAAGTCGGCCCGCACGTATTCGGTCCCGATCGCATTGGCCTCCGCCTCTTCGTAGTTCTTGCGTTGATCGTAGCGGTTCGTGGCCATGGAAAACGTGAAGCCGATGAGCAGCCCGAGCAGCGTCAGCGACGCGCCCAGGATGAAGCCGAAGTCCTCTCGCGTCTCATCCGTCAGTGCGTATTTTCGTCTGGAAAACCGCCATCCAATCCGCCCCGCGATCCACATCGCGGCAACGGAAAGCACGAACACGAGGACCGGATAATCTGTCACGTTGATCATGTTCGGTAACCGCTTCAAGAGAGCCGATGCAAGCGCGGACGCCTCCGACCCGGTTGGGCCGGCTTAGATAGCATATCGTTTCTCCGCTCGTGTCTGGAAGATTGCCGGTTGTTGCGTTCGGCTTCGTTGCCCTTGATAATGCACATTCAGGCCCATGGGCTTGGGAAGGAATAGCAAATGAACCGCAAGATGATTTTGGTTGTCGGCGTGCTTCTTGGTGTCGCCGGGTGTACGACTTACTACCGGGTGACCGATCCGACCACGGGTAAGGTGTACTACACGACGGAGCTGAAGCAGGACGGCTCGACCACGTTCAAGGACTCCGCAAACGGCGACAGCATTACGCTCCAGAACGTGGAGGTGCGGAAGATATCCCAGGAAGATTTCAACGCCGGCAAGTCGGCCCCACCCTCCACCGCGCCGGCAAAATAGGGCCAAAGTCGGCTGGTTTGAATACGTGAATTGATCATTCGCAGGATGACTCGATTCTTCGCGGTAGCGAGACGGCGCCCCCTTGGACGTCAACAGCCTGACGCGTAACGCCCGTTCCAAAGCTTCTGTGCGCTGGCGAACGACCGCCCGCCCGTTATACTCGCCTTTCAGCGCGGACGCGGTCATGGCGTTTTTTTGATCCTGCTCTTGTGGTTCAGCCCGCGCGTTTTTCCGAAGCTTGCCATGGAACTTCCCCGACGAGTCCGCGGAGACGAGCTTCTGCGTCCCGGAGAACTGACTGCCGTCCGGCAGCGGCTGCGGCGTCTTGCGCCGAGGCACGATCTGGCGACCGTCATTGCCTGCGCGTTTGACCATCGCACGCGGATGCTGCCGTTCATCTTCGCGGACACGCGCATGGCCCCGGCAGGTGTGCGGGCGATCGGCTCGGCCATGGTTGACGCCGGGTTTGAGAAAACCCGCATCGTCCTTCAGCAATGGAACCGGCAATTCCGTCCTTCCCGCATGCGCCTCGATGGCCGCGTGCCGGACCTCTTCATGGTTTCGAGCATGGGACTGCATTCCCAGCGCTGCATGGAGTTGATCCGCGACGCCCGGCGGATCGATCCGGCCCACCGGCCCCTCATCATCGCCGGCGGACCGCACGCGGTTTACCAGCCTTACGAACTGTTCAGTGCCGATCCGGGCGATCCGACCAGCCCCGACGTGGCCGTCACCGGAGAGGAATACGTTCTGCTCAGTCTCCTGGAGATACTCCTGTCGGTGCGAGCCGAAGGCGAATCGATGCGCTCGGCGTTCCTGCGCGCCAGGAACGACGGGGCGCTGGACACGATGCCGGGTTTGGTTTTCGCCAGAGGTTCGGACGACGGCGTTCCCGAGGAGCTGACGGACACCGGCGTACAGCAGCTGGTCGGCGATCTGGACGAACTTCCTGATTCCGTGCTGGGCTATCGACTTCTCGAGGCGCCCAGCCGGCGGCCCACTCTGGCCGCTGAAGCGCTGCCGGCAGATCAAATCCACAAGCTCTCACCGATCAGCTCGATTGTGATGACGTTCGGTTGCAAGTTCGCCTGCCCTTACTGCCCAATCCCGGCGTACAACCAGCGTCAGCACCGGCTCAAAAGCTCGGGCCGCATCGCCGAGGAGATCGGACGGCTCAACCGGGAGTATGGCCTTCGCTACTTTTTTGGCGCTGACGATAATTTCTTCAATAACAAGAAACGAACGCTCGACATTGTCCAGACGCTGGCTAGCGCCCAGTCCGACGGCGCGCCCCTGCGCCGCAAGATCCGCTGGTACACCGAGGTCACGGTACACGACACGCTTCAGATGAAGGAGCACCTGCCGCTCGTGCACGAGTCCGGTTGCCGGGCGTTGTGGCTCGGCGTTGAGGATATGACGGCAACCCTGGTCAACAAGGGCCAGAGCGTCGACAAGACGACCGAGGCGTTCGGCCGGCTCCGGGCGGCGGGAATCTGCCCGATGCCGATGATGATGCACCATGATTCGCAGCCGCTTTATTCCCACAAAAGCAATTACGGACTCTTGAATCAAATCCATCTTCTGCGAAAGGCCGGGGCGGTGTCGCTTCAGGTGCTCATGATCACGCCCTCGGCGGGAACAAAACTCTACGAACAGACCTTTAGCAGCGGCCAGGTCATCGACCGGGTTGGCGGCAGGCGCGTCTTGCCGCACATGTATGACGGGAATTACGTAGTGGCGTCGGGCCACAAACGCCCGTGGCGCAATCAGATCAACCTGATGTTCGGGTATGCCAGCTTTTATAATCCGCTTTGCCTTGCGGCGCTGCTTCTGAAGAAGAAAACGAAAGTTTCTCACAAGGCCGCCGGAATGCAGATTGTGGGCATGCTCGGCCTGATGCAGACGGTCCGTCGCACGTCGGGGTGGGCGCTTCGCCTGATGTTCGGCGGAATCAGACGACTCAGCCACCCGCCGACAAGTCCAATTCCGATGCGCTCTATCGATGGGGCGACCGCATGCCACGCCCCGGTTGAGCTGACGTTACCGCGGGACCGTGCCCGCTCGATGCCCCTCCCAGTAGCGCTGCCGGACCGGGCAGACATGCCGCAAACTGCCGCGCGATGACCTCAAGTCCCTGGAGGGTCAAGAATGTTTTTCCGGCACGATCTGAGCAGGTTCGCGCGCCCCGCCGCTTCGGCGGCGATTCCGTTGCTTGTATTATCCGTCACTGGATCCGGTTGCGGGGGTGAGACTCGACCGGCCCAGACCGAGCAACACCTCCTTGCCGTCCGCACCGCCTCGGACGCGCAAGTTGTGGCGGATACTCACAAATTGATGGATGCCTTGCTCCACCGGACCAAGGGGCAATACGACGAGTATCGCGCCGGCAAGCGACCGGACCCGCCGGTCGTTGACATTCTGATCATCTCCGGCGGCGGCGACTGGGGCGCATTCGGCGCCGGCTTCCTCAAGGGATGGGGCCGCGTTCCCAGGACCGAACCGCTTGCCCGTCCCGATTTCGCCATCGTGACCGGTGTCAGCACCGGCGCGCTGATCGCGCCCTTCGCGTTCCTTGGGGACGAAGGTTCCATTAACCTCGTCGAGCACCTTTATCGCAATCCCAAGCCGGACTGGGTCAAGTACCGCGGGTGGCTCTACTTCCTTCCAAGCAATATTTCGTTTGCCGAAGTGCCGGGGCTGGAGCGCGAGGTGGACGCGGCGTTCACGATGGAGACCGCGCGGCGCATCGAGGAAGCTGGAGCCGACGGCCGCGTTCTGATGGTCAACACGACGAACATCGACGACGGGAGCCCGCGCGTGTTCGATCTGGTCGCCGAGGCCAGGCGGGCGCGACAGTCCGGCAATCTCGATCGCATCCGCAACGTGATTCTGGCTTCGGCCGGCATTCCCGGCGCCTTCCCTTTCCGCATCATCGACGACGGGATGTACGTCGATGGCGGCGTCACCGGCAACATCATCTACGGCGGACGCGTTTCCGAGAACGACACGCTGGCTCCCCAATGGCAAGCGGCGTATCCGGACATCCCGATCCCCAAGGTCCGGTTCTGGGTGCTGTTCAACAATCAGTTCCGGCCGCCGCCCCAGGTGATCGATCCGCGCTGGCCCGCCGTCATCACGCGAGCCATGGAAACCAGCACGCGGGCCGCGACGACGACGGCAATTCGACACCTGTTCTCCATCGCCGAGAACTCCCGCCTCAAATGGCACGCCGATACGGAAGTGCGCGTCGCCTCGATCCCCGGCGATTGGCTGCCCCCGAAGCCCGGGACTTTCGTCACAGAGACCATGAACGCGCTGGCAGACCTGGGGGAGAAAATGGGTGCCGACCCGAATAGCTGGAAGACCAGCTCGCCGTGACATTCTAACTGACCGATGCTCAACGCTTATTTTGGCAAGGCTTCCCGAAGCCACATTGCAGCGAGCACAGCCAGGAGTTCAGCACATTAAGATTTCTTTCGACACGCCGCACGCCCCGATGTAGGGTGTGGATCGCACACCTCAGGGAGCAGAGCCATCATGAGAACAGCCGTCGCGGCACTCGCCTTGGTTTGCGCCGCGGGACCCGCACGCGCGCAAAATCGCTCTACCGAAGACCTCGCCCGCCGCATGGTCCAGCAGCGGGCCGTCGAAGCCGTGATCTGGGGCGTGCCGGCGGTTAATTACGATCTCATGTTCCAGGCGATGGTCCGGGACGCCAAGGCCGGCCCAGGCAGCAACAAAATCGTCTACTGGTCGAAGCTCTCCGACTGGAAGAACCAAACCCTCACGCCCAACCCGGATGCGGTTTACTTCATGCCGTTCTTCGACACGAAGGACCTGGGGCCGATGGTGCTGGAAATCCCGCCCGCCGACGAGGGCGGATCGATCACCGGGTCGATCATGGACTGCTGGCAGGCGGCGCTGGAGGACGTCGGGCCAGCCGGCGTCGACCAGGGCAAGGGCGGGAAATGTCTCATCCTTCCGCCCGGTTACAAGGAAAAACGCCCCGACGGATGCATCACAATGCCGTCGAACAACTTCCAGGGGTACGCGCTGCTGCGCTCGATCCTCCAGACCGGCGGCGACACCGGCGTCGCCAGGGCGGTCGCGTACGCCAAGCGCATCAAGCTCTACCCGCTCTCACAGGCGGCCAAGCCTCCCGAGACGATCTTCATCGACGCCTCCGATGTCGTGTTCGAGGCGAACATACCGTACGACAGCCGTTTCTTCGACTCGCTCAACCGTATGGTGCAACGCGAGCCCTGGTTGACCCGCGACAAGGCGATGATCGATACGCTCAGGACGATCGGCATCGAGAAGGGCAAGCCGTTCCAGCCCGACGGGACGACTCGCCGCATATTGGACGCCGCGGCAGAAGAGGCGCACACCTGGCTCGATCAGAAATACGAAACCATGTTCTCGCCCTATTACGAAGGGCGCCGTTGGGCGCTCCCCATCTTGCCCGATGTCCTCGAAGGTCTACAGACCCAATTCTCAAATCCCGACAGCTACCCCGTCGACGCGCGCGGCGTTGTCTACACGATGGCGTTCTTCAGCCCCAAGCGTTCGGGGGTGGGATCGTTCTATCTGATGACGACGAAGGACCGACAAGGCCGACCCTTCGGCGGCGGCAGCACGTATCGCCTGCACGTCCCGCCGAACGTGCCGGTTAGCCAGTTCTGGTCGGCCACCGCCTATGACCGCGCGACGCACGGGCTCATTCGCAACCTGCCCTGGTCCAGCCGCTCATCCCAGACGCCCGGACTTCAGAAGAGCGCCGACGGTTCGGTGGACCTCTACTTCAGTCCCAAGTCCCCATCGGGCAGGGAGACGAATTGGGTTCCCACCAGCACCGAAGGAAAATTCGAAGTCCTGTTCCGTTTCTATGGGCCCCAAAAGCCCCTGTTCGACAAGACCTGGAAGCTGCCGGACATCGAGCGATCTCAATGAGGAGGATCAAGATGAACATCCGAATCGTTCCGAGTGTGGTTGCGATTGCGTCCTATGTGCTTGGCACGGCAGCCCAGGCGCAGCGGAGTGTGTCACAGGACTCCGGCGCGCAGACAATCGACACGCGCATCGGCAAACTCCAATTCACCCACGACTTCGTCAACGGTTACCCCACACACGAGACCGTCCAGAAACTCTACGACGAGCGCGACTTCCAGCGCGCCTGCCAGGCGTACCTCTGGGCGATTCCCGCCGTGTCGTTCGCACAGTGGCAGCACGGGCAAGCGTCGTTCGGCGCGGGCAACGGCGACATTGCCGCGCTGCTCAGCTACGACGACCGCCTGGGCGTCCTCACGCCCAACGCAACGACGCCGTACTACCTGGCCTTCGCCGACCTCACTGCCGGCCCCTTCGTCATCGACATGCCGCCCAACGTGCGCGGCGCGTTGAGCGACGGCTGGCAACACGCGCTGCCCGATACCCACAAGTCGGCGAAATACCTCGTGCTCGGCCCCGGACAGGATGCGCCCGCCGATGTGTCGGGATTCGAAGTCCGACATTCGCCGACCTTCAACATGTTCGTGGGCATCCGAATCACCGTCACCGATCCGAAGGAGGCGGCCGCGTTGCTCGGGCAGTTCCGGGCCTATCCGTACGCGCGGCGGGCCAATCCTCTCGCCACGAAAATCGTCTCGCCGCAGGGAAAGCGATGGACCGGCATGCCACCACGCGGCATGGAATATTGGCAGCGTGCAGACGAGGTGATCCAGCGCGAGCCGATCGAGGAGCGCGATCGTTTCTTTCACGAGATGCTCAAGCCACTGGGGATCGAAAAAGGCAAAACGTTCCACCCGGACGCACGTCAGACCAAAATCCTCACCGATGCCGCGCTGGTCGGCGAGGCAATGGCCAGGGCCAACACGTTCGAGCGCCGATTCGCGGGGATGATGTACCGGCCGGATGCCCACTGGCACTACGCGCTTCAGCTCGACGCCGACGACCCGGACGCGTTCTGGTATTTGCTCGACGAGCGCGCCGCCTGGTTCTACGAGGCCGTCGGCGCCAGCGCCGACATGGCCCCCAAGCACCCTGGCCCGACGTCGGCATACCTGGGTGCCTACACCGACAGGTCCGGCGACTGGCTGGACGGCGCCCGGTCCTACCGGCTGCACGTCCCGCCTGATGCGCCGGCGAAGTTGTTCTGGTCAGTCACGCTCTACGACGTGGACACGCGGTCGCTGTTAGTGAACGACCAGAAGATCGCCGACCGCTCGTCGCGAATGGACTTGAAGAAGAACGCGGATGGCTCGGTGGACATTTATTGCGGCCCCGAGGCTCCTGCGGGCTTCGAGTCAAACTGGATTCCGACCGTCGCGGGCAAAAGCTGGTTCGCCTACTTCCGTCTTTACGAGCCAACGGAGACCTACTTCAAGAAGAGCTGGCCGCTGGGGGATTTCGAGCTGGTAAGAAGGTGATAGCGCCGCCCCCTCAAGGCCTTACCGCCGTTCCGTCGGCGCGGCGGACCGGCAGCCAGACGCCCGGGGTGTGTGAAACCGGAAACTTGTTTGCCAGCTCCTCATTCAGATCCATCCCCCAACCCGGCCCCTCGCTCACGTGCATGTAGCCGTTCAGCATGGTCGGGCAACCGGGGAACATGTCGCGGGTTTGGCGGTTGAAGCTGACCGACTCCTGGATGCCGAAGTTGTGGATCGCCAGGTCGAGGTGTGCGTTGCAGGCGTGGCCGACCGGCGACACGTCCGCCGGGCCGTGCCAGGCGCTGCGCACCTGGAATGCCTCGGCGAGCGTCGCGATCTTCCGGGCCGGCGTCAGCCCGCCCGTTTGCGTGATGTGCACGCGAATGAAGTCGATCAGCCGGTCGGTGATCAGCGGCGTCCACTCGTGCGGACTGTTGAACAGCTCTCCCATCGCCAGCGGCACGCTGGTCTGCTGGCGGAGCTGCTTGAAATACCCGTTCGCCTCCGGTGGCAGCGGGTCTTCGACAAAGAACGGGTGATACGGCTCCAGCTCTTTGCAGAGCTGGACGGCGTGGATCGGCTCGATTCGCTCGTGAACATCGTGCAGCAGCTCGATGTTGTCCCCGAACTTGGCGCGGACGTGCTCGAAGGCTTTGGGAACCATGCGAAGGTATGGGCCTTCGTCCATCAGCGAATCGCCGCGGGCGCCAAAGCCGGCGTCGCGGAAGTCGGGATTGCCGGACAGTTGCGGCGAGCCGTACCCGCCCACCTGGATACGGACGTGCTTGAACCCCTTGGCGATCGCGGCGGCGACGCTGTCCTCGAGCTGCTTCAAATCCTGCCCGGCGGCATGCGTGTAACACGGCACCGCGAACCGGCACTTGCCGCCCAGAAGCTGATACACCGGCATGTTCGCCCGCTTGCCCTTGATGTCCCACAGCGCCTGGTCGACGCCGCTCAGGGCGTTGTTCAGGACCGGGCCGTTGCGCCAGTACGAGCTGGTATACGCCGTCTGCCACAGGTCCTCGATGTTGTCGGCGTCGCGCCCGCGGCAAAACGGATCGAGGAATTCATCCACTGCCGTCTTCACCGCCAGCGCCCGCTGGTTGAAGGTCGCGCATCCAATCCCGTACAACCCCGGCTCGCTGGTTTCCACCTTCACCACCACCAGCTTCACTCCGAGTTGCGGCGACGTGAGAATCGTCCGAACCTTGGCGATCTTCACCGGACCCAGCGCCTTGACCGGCTGCGTCGCCGGCGGGGAAGCCTGCGACAGCGCCATCGTCGCCGCGCCCAGCAGCGCAGAGATCCCGCTCAAACCCGCGCTTCCGAGGATTTCTCGCCGATTCATCGCTTCCACCTTGGAAAAAAAAGATCAGCTCACGCAGAGCCGCAGAGGCGCAGCGAAATGGACGGACAGACAGAGCTGGAAACGAGTAACCGTTACATCCCTTTCTTTCTCGGCGTCTTTGCGGCTCTGCGTGAGACTGTGCTATGGCATAGCCGGCTCCGCGTTCCAGATTTTGACGTCGTCGAAGTAGCCGTCCTTGCCGGCGCAGCCGAATTCGATTTTGGACTTGGTGGGGTGGCCGATGCCGGATGACTGGAGGAATGCGACCGGTTTTCCGTCGAGGCTGGCGCGCATCTTGTCGCCGACGGTTTCCAGGAGCAGGGTGTGCCATTGGTCCGATTCCACCTTGACGGGAAACGTGGCGCTGCGTCCGGCAAGGAGCTTGTTGCGTTCCTCTTTCTGGGACGGATCGGTCATGGCATAGATGTCGTTGCGCATCGAGCCGTCACGCTGGTCGGCGAGGATCACGCTTTTGGGAGTGACGCGGACGAAGCAGATATGGCCGTAATGCGAGCCTTTGTATTTGCGGTCGTCGAATTCCGCGGAGACCGCCGTCGCGCCGGCCAGCTTGAATTTGAATTCGACGATGCTGTCTTTGGTCGGAACATCGGTGCCGATGACGGCCTGGTGGCCGACGACGGCGGGCTTCCCATCCGCCGCCGGGGCATTCACGCGCGTCTGCGTTCCCTTCAAGGCGCCGTTCTCGAGTGTGAAGGTGGGAACGACCTGCCCCCACGCCGGGCCAAGCTCCGCGCGTTCAAAATCGTCGGAGAAGAGCAGCTCCTTCTTTTTGGCGATCGGATCCGCCGGAATCGCCGGCAGGTCTGCTCCGAACGTTGCAGAGGCAAGAAGAACGACCAACAGGGGAAAGAGAGGGTGTGCTTTCATCATCGGCCTCCTCCGTATCACATTATTCCCGCGGATCGGCTTTGTTGGAGCACCTCAAAGCGTGAACGTGCTGAAGATGAGCTTGAATAGCCGCGGGCGATCGGCCTCGGTGCTGAAGCGAGCTCCCAGGGCCGTGGGCAGGGAACGGTATTGGGCGGGAATCCCCGGCGTCGAGTTGATCGCGGCGGCCAGGGCCTGCCGCATCTGGGTGTACTCAGGGTCCAAATAGACGAACGAACGGCTGTTCAACCCATCGGAAGTCGGAAGCGGGGGGTCGATGACGACGTCGGCGGGGGGCGGGCCGCCATCGGAAGTCAGAATGTGCGAGGTGTGCTTCGCCAATTCCCAGTGGTAAATGTCCAGGAGCGTGGCGCCGGCAGGGAGGAAGTTGGTCGAGGAGAAATGGGCCAGGCGATACTGGCCGGCGATGAAAGCCTGCCCGGCCATGCTGACGATGTCGCCGCTGGTGATGTAATCGGTGACCGAGTCCGCCAGGGCCGGGTTGAAGCGTTTCGCGTAAGCGGTGCTGATGCCGGGGGAGTTGAAGGTGATGACGCGGCCGATGGGATTGCCGGCGTGGGTGTATTGGGCCGCGATCCACTGGGCCAGTGCACCGCCGAGGCTGTGGCCGACGATATCGACGGGGCCGGCCGTGCGGGTCATGGCATCGAGCCACGCTTTGACGCCGTTCCGGCCCCGCCAGTTGTCGGCGAACTGGTTGAATCCGGCGCCCTGCGGGTTGGCATCGGCGCGGACATCGGCAGCGCTGTCGGTTCCGCGAATCACCAGCACCGGGGCTTCGCCGGCGGAGGTAAGTCCGATCGCGTAGAATCCGTCGGAACGATGGCTGAAGACTTTGTTGACGACAAAGCCCGGGCCGACATCGACCGGGCTGTTGACGGTCCAGTTTTCATACGCGACGACCTTGGCCAGGGCCTCGGCGTCCGTGTCTGCGATATGAGTCTGTTGAACGAAGGGCGCCGCTGTGGCGACGGCGTGCGCGATCGGGCTCACGTATGGCAATGCGTTGGCGAAGGTTGAGCCGCTCAGGAGTGCGCGCGATTCGAGCGTCTCCACAACTGCGTTGGCCCGATGCCGGCGGGATCGAATCTCCGATTCGTTCACGGATGCTCCTTGATTGCCAGGGACGAACAATAAGTGTCAGACCCGGTTCCGGGAAAAATCAATTGAGTTCACACCGCTGGCGAGACTGCGAAATTCCACGGATGGGAGTTTTTTCTTGAACGAGCCAGGGGTGGGATTTACCCTCGGCGACCGATGAATCATCACGACGAAGAAATTACGGATGTGATAGTCGTTCTCGATGAGAAAGGGGCGATGGCGATCCAGAACGCGTGCCAGGCGCTCAAGGACGCCGGGCTTAACATCGACGACGTGAAGGAGGCGGAGGGGGTGGTGGAGGGGAGCATCGTCGCCGAGCGCGTGACGACGTTAAAGTTAGTAAATGGCGTGGCTTACGTGCGGAGCGTGTTCACTTACACGGCCGACTATCCCGTTGGCGATCCGCGGGATCAGGATGGGGCGGAAGAGCCGGCGGAGGGGGACGACGATTGAGGTGGGGGCGGGGAATCGGGTACAATCCCCGGATGTTAAGAGCGGCAATGTCTCCAGCAAGAATATGACAAATGCCACCTCCAGCGCGCCAGAGGTAACATTTGGTGACATTTGCGGAGACGTGAAAGATCCGCCGATTGCTCCGTCTTCAGGGGGGCGGCGTGCGGAGATCGTCATGACAGTCAGCGATCCTGATCTGGCCTTGCTGGCGCGGTTTCAGGAGACGGGGGACGCCGAGGCGTTCGGGGAGATCGTGCGGCGCTATGCGGCGGCGGTTTACGCGACGTGTCATCGCATTCTTCACGATCCGGGGAGCGCCGAGGATGCGGCGCAGGAGACCTTCTACCGATTGATGACCCGACCGCACCGGGTGACGGCGTCGCTGGGCGGGTGGCTGCACCGGGCCGCAACCCGGCTGGCGCTGGACATCCAGCGGAGCGACGCGGCGCGGCGCCGGCGCGAGGCCGCCTACGAAGCGACGCAGGCGCTGGACGCCACCAGTTGGGCGGAGGTGGCGCCGCAGTTGGACGCGTCGCTGGCGGCGCTGCCGGACGATGTGCGCGAGATTCTGGTGCGGCATTTCCTGCGCGGTGAATCGCAGGCGGATCTGGCCGCGGAGCTGGGCACGTCGCCGGCGACGCTGTCGCGGCGGATGAAACTGGCGGTCGAAATGCTCCGCGAGCAGATGAACTGTCGCGGAGTTTCCGTCGCGCCCGTCCTCTTGTTCAACCTGCTGATGCAGAACGGGCCGACGGCGACGACCGTCGGCCTCAAAGCGGCACTGGGCAAGCTCCAGCTCTACTGCGCGGCAAAGAATGGCGTGCGGCCGTTCTCGTGGGCGGAGGCTTTCCGCTCGCTGCCGCAGTCGATCCACGCGGCACGATGGGCGATCGCGGCGGCGCTGCTGTCGCTGCTCATGTCGACGCTGTTCACGACGGCGGTGAGGCAAATCGATTGGCGGCCGGCGCGGCCGAGTGCGGCGCCGGTCGAGGCGGAAAAGCCCAAAGCGGTTGCCACCAGCCATCGGCCGGGCCGGCAGGAGGCGTATGGGATCGCCGGGGAAATCGCGCCGATGATCAAATAGCCGGTTGCGAGGCAGCGCGGGTGGGGAAGTTTTCCGGCAGGACCGTCAGCTTCAGTTTGGCAGGGGATTCGAGTCGGGCGGCCACCAATTCATACACCTGGTCCAGGTCGATCATGCGCATGCAGACATTGTCGTTGCAGGGGGAGAAGCGGTGATTGAAGGGGTTGACGCAGGGGCTGCAAGCGATGTTGGCTCGGAGAGAATTTGTGTTCCTGCCGAGCGGGCCGAAGACTTCGGGCGTTTCGGGGCCGAACAGGACGATCGAGGTGATGTCGGTCAGGGATGAGAAATGTCCTGGGCCGCTGTCGTTGGTGACCAGCACGTCGGCCAGCGTGTAAAGCACGATCAACTCGCGCAGGGTGGTGTGGCCGGCAAGGCAGAGGACGTCGGGGCCGATTTCACGGGCAATTTGCTGAGCGGCGGGGGCTTCGGAGGGCGCGCCGGTGATGGCCAGCGTCACGTCCGGATGCTCGGCCAGAATTCGTCGGCCGAGTTCGATGAACCGCTCCGTCGGCCAGCGCCGAAGCGGGAGCAGGTCGCTGGCGTTGGGGTTAAGCAGAACGATGGGGCGCGAAACTTTGCGGCCGGCGACGCGATCCAGCGTTTGCTGCACTTTGAGCGATTCATCCGGGGCGGGGACAAAGGCCGGGGCGGTGAAATCGATGTCTGGCACCGGAACCTTCATCAGCGGAACCTGCTTCGGATCAGCCCAGAGGGACTCGACCAGCAGGTAATACGCGGCGGCGGTGTGAAGGTAGGGGTTGTATTGCACACGATGGGTGAGCAGGTCGCCGCGGTAGGGGCCTTCGCTGGTGAAGCGGTGCAGGCCGGCCCGGCGGGCGGCGCCCGTTAGAAACGCCAGAATCGCCGAGGCACGGGAGAAGAATTCCATGTCGACGGTGGCGTCGATCCCAATTCGTCGCGCCCGCCAGGCAGTGCGCAGGAGGTCCCAGCCGAGCACAAACATCCCCTTGGTCCGCACCGTCAGCACGTTCTGCGGCGGGACCAGCTCGAGCAGATCGAGAATGAACCGGTTGTCGTCGAATACCCAGAAGTAGACATTGTCCCGCCCGACGCGCTGAACGGCGCGCTCGATGGCCCGGTAGGCAAGGACCGTCGCGCCCTGCTCGATCATCTTGATGAGCAGGATTGTTCTCACGGGTGCCGGCTCGGATTTGCGCGTGTGGAACATCGCCCCGATGCGCCGCAGCAGGGTCAGGGCAAAGCAGAGCGGCTTGCCCAGCCAGGAATCGACTCTACGAACCGTATGGGGATTCAAGCAAAATCACCTTTGCGGGCGGACCAGCAGGATCGTGAGAAACCTTCGATCATTTTTGCCAGGAAAGAAGACCAGATCGGTGCGCGTCACTTCGATGTAGCCGTACTGGCGGGCGAAGGGTTCGCTGTGCCCGCCGATCCAGAGCACCGCCGGGATTTTCGTGAAATCCGGCTTTTCGTCAAAGTAATCATAGAATTCCGGCCGCGATCCATCGTTGATGCACCAGACCTCGGGCTGGCCGGGGACGTAGAACGAAGCCTCGGCGGCGACTTGGTGACGATCGCCGACGATCTGGACATTGTTCACTGCCGCTTGCGCGGCGATCGCCCGGCCAAACTCTCGCCAGCCGATCAGATCGGTGAAGACATGCGGGATGTGGACCGGCAAGCGGATCATGCGTGCGGTCACGGCGGGCCACATAATGACGTGCATGGCCAGGAGGATGCCGACCGAGACCTGCACGCCGGCGCGGGTCCAGTTCAGGCGCCGGCCTTCCCATTTTTCCGCTAGCCAGCGGACCATGAGCAGGCTGATGGGAAAATAGGAGAACGCCGGCCAGTTTGGCTCGCCGTGGTGCGACTTGAGAAAAATAATGCCAAAGAAAACCAAGGGTAGCGTTCCTGACCAGAGCAACACGCGATCGATCTGCGCGATCGTGCGGTAGCGTCGCCAATACGTTACCAGCACGACCATCGCGATCGCGAACAGGATGGGCGAGAAAATGCCGGCTTGGCCCCCGATGTAGGTGCCCGCATCTTGCCAAAAGCGGATAAAGCTGAAAATCAATCCAGTTTGATGCGAACTGTCCGCGTGTGTTTCAGTCCCGTGGTGAAGCTGGAAGAGGAACGAGGCCCATTGATGATGGGCGTTCCACCAAATGACTGGGCTGAAGACAACGAGGGCGAGGATTCCTGACAGATAAATCCACGGCCGGCGGTAGTGTCGCCGTCCCGCGCGGGAAAAGAGCATTGCCAGGGCGACGGCCCCGGGCAGAAGAATGGTCGTGTACTTGGAGAGCAACGCCAGGCCGGTAAAAACGCCAAAGACGCACCAGAACAGAACGCTCGATGCGGCCGACTCAGACTGATCGTCACGAGCGGCGATGAGCACCGCGAACGCCAAAGCGCACACTGAGAAAAACAGACCGGGTGTGTCCGGCGTGGCGAAAGTCCCCAGGCCGGCCAAAAGCGGACTGGTCAGCCAGATCAGGCAGACCCAGACCGCGGCGCGCGTGTCGCGAAGGACGTGTCGCGCCAGTGCGGTCGTGATCAGGATGGCGCCCGCGGCCATGAGGGGAGTGAGCATCCGGACCGCCACTTCATACTGCTCGCCCAGCAGCCAGGTTCCCGCGCGGATGAGGAATGCGATGGCCGGGGGATGATCGAGATACCCCGCGGCCAGGTGCCGAGACCAGACCCAGTAGGTGGCCTCGTCGGGGATGAGTTGAAGCGCCGCCGCGTAAACAAAGTGGATTCCGATGAACGCCAGCACCAGCGCGCGCAGGAAGCGAAGTTGGTCCTCCGACGGGATCGGGGAGTTCTGCTTTGCCAGGGTCATGTCGCCGGAGTTTCGCGGACGGGGAAGCGCTGCTCGCGGCAGGTGCGATCGTACGATTCGTCCAGCGCGACCGGCAGACAAACGCTGCCGCGGAGAAAGAGCGGCATGGTGGGCAACGCCTGGCCGACGATCAAAACCTGCTGCCAGACGTCCAGGGCCGGCTGAGCGTTCCGCTCCACGACATGGTAGGCTGCGGCATACAGATCCGACCCGAGCCGGACGGCCTGAGAATCCAGCCGGTCCAACAGGTCGTCATGGAGGCTGCCCTTTCGATCGGTCACGACATCCACGATCAGCAAACCTGCTCCGGCTTGAAGATACGTTTCGCATTTGGAGACAAACGCCTCGCGGTGGGCGACTCGATCTTTATTTGCCGGGCTGACCAGCTCGATTGCACCGGCCAGGGTCGGGCCTCCCTGGCTGTCATAAACGATGACTTCGACAATGTCGGTGGCGAGGGTAAACGGAATGGTCTGCACAGGCGCCGGCGGCTCCCAGAGCGCCGAAGAAGTCGACTGGCCGTGCGGCGCCTGATTCGACTCATCAAATGTTGCCACGTCAATTTCAATTCCGAACTGAACATTGGGTTCGGCAAAGAACCCCGTCGGCAGGCGTGAATTCAGGTCCGACGCCAGATAGGTTGCCCATGCATTGTGGAATGCATGCCAATGCCGCCGGGTGCTCAAGGGGGGGCGGAAATGATCGTGCAGGGTGGCGTTTGCCATCGGGGGCATTGTAGCATGAGGCGTCGCAGAGTGATCGAGGACGCGGGACGGTGAATTTCCTGGATCTTCACGACGTGCTGAGCCAGATGGGCAATCGGATCACACCTGCGCGATGTTCCAAGCCGCCTCATCGGAACAGTCAGCCTCGCTATCCGTTCGCCATTCACGTTGAAACTTGCAGTTCGGGCGTGTACAAGGTATTTGCTGTCAGGGAACCGGATGGCCGCGGCAGGTGCATAGAATGGAATCGGCATCGGTTACCGCGGTGTCCGCCTAGAGGACCCATTTGCGCGGATCACCTCGGCACACGGTCGTCAAAAGGCTCCGTTAGCTCCGGAATGACGTGACTGAAGGTGAGACAAATTCCCCGCGCCGACGCCGGGCGAGTTTCGCGGAAGATTTTCGCCGATTCTTCGTCCGTGGTCTGGCCGCGCTCCTGCCGACCCTGATCACTCTGTGGCTGCTGGTGAAAGTCTGGGAATTCCTGTGGGAGGCGCTGGGCCGTCACATCATTCTGGCGATCCGCTTGATATGGCTGAAGTTGTCCCAGTACGGTTTCGTCTCCGACGTGCCGGCGGGATACATATATCGTCAGTTACCCAGCGAATCGTTCCGCGTGCAGGTCTTGGGCGTGGTGCTGGCGGTTGTGCTGGTTTATGTGGTAGGGGTGCTGGTTGGAAACTTCATCGGCCGTCAGTTCTGGCGGCTGGGGGAAATGGCGGTGATGCGGGTCCCGCTGGTCCGCGCGATTTACCCTGCGGTCAAGCAGATCACCGACCTGTTCCTTTGTGACCGTAGCGGGCAGTTCGCTGGCAGCCGGGTAGTCGCGATCCAGCACCGGGCGCAGGATGTCTGGACGATCGGTCTGGTCACCGGGCCCGGCTTGCGGGCGTTGAGCCAGTCGACCGGCGATGACATGGTGAGCGTTTTTGTGCCCTCCACCCCGACGGCTTTCAGCGGTTATGTGGTGGTGGTGCCTCGAAGCTCGGTGATCGAATTGCCTCTGACGGTTGAAGAAGCGATGCGGCTTCTGGTGAGCGGGGGCGTGCTGGGGCCTACACCCCGGAAGCAAGCGGTGGGCGACAGTGAGTTTGTCCCGCTCCTGCCCGACGAGATGAGGGCGGCGTCGGCAGCGCCGCCGGCCTCGGCAGTTGGCTCGTCGTGATCCCCCCAATCAGCATGGCCGGCGGTCAGGCGTTTACGCTACAATCGTGCAGGAGCGAGCGAAAGGAGACACGGCGTGACAGTGACTGTGATCGGCCGGCATATGGAGGTGACCGAGGCCCTGAAGACCTATGCCGAGCAGAAGGCGGCGAAGTTGGCAAAGTACTACGACCTGATTCACGAGATCGAAGTTGTTCTGGACAACACCAAAGATGAGCCGCGCGTCGAAATGATCGTTCATGCCGAGCACCGGAATACGTTCGTGGCCCACCACGAGGACGGTGATGCGTACGCCTGCATTGACGGGTGTTCGCACAAGCTCGAACGGCAGATCACCGAGCACAAGAAAAAATACCGCAACCGCAAGCACCCTCAGGACGAGACCCCGCGAAACGTGCACAAGGGCTGAGAGAAGGGGGGTTGAGAGAGGCGGGGCTGGGAGACGGGTTGAATGGGGCGGCGAGAACAGGTGAGGAAGCGCGGGCTGAAAACTCAAACAGGGTATCGGCGAAGATGAAGCTGAGAGATTTCATCGTGACCGAGGCGATAACGCCTCAGTTGGAAGCAACCGACCGCGACGGGGCGGTTCGCGAGCTGGTGACGGCGCTGGCGCAGGCGGGGTCGGTGCCGAGCAGCGCCGTCGATGAGATTGTCGCCGCCGTCATCAAGCGGGAACAGAACGGCTCGACCGGCTTCGGCAAGGGTGTGGCCGTTCCGCACGTCAAGCACTCGAAGGTCAAGCAGATGGCCGGCGCCATCGGGCGCAGCGCTGGCGGGATCGACTTTGCGGCGCTGGACCATCAGCCGGTCTATACGATCTTCCTGTTGCTCTCACCGGAGAATCAGCCCCAGCAGCACCTCCAGGCGATGAACATCGTCTTCAGCAATTTGCAGAAGGACATGTTCCGCCGGTTCCTCCGACAGGCCGAGACCCGAGAGGGCGTCGTCGACCTGCTCGACGAGGCGGATCAGGGAAAATAGCAGAATTCGCAAAATGGAAGTGCCGGATGCCAGATGAGCGACGCGGCATTTGGAACTTGGCGCCCGGCATGGTCCAATTAATGACGGCAACCAGGGATGTAGTTGTGAGCAACGAGCGCGGCCTGCATGCCAGGCCGGCCATGCAGTTTGTCGATCTGGCCAATGCGTTCAACTCCGCGGTGACGGTCTCCAAGGACGGGCCCGAGCCCCTGGAAGTGGACGGGAAAAGCGTGATGCAGATGATCACGCTCGAGGCGACGCTCGGCACCGTGCTTCGCCTGACGGCCAATGGTGACGACGCCCAGATTGCCGTGCAGAAACTGGCCGAGTTGTTCGAAAGCAAGTTCGGCGAAGAGTGAGAAGGATTTGCAATTTTCGATTTTCAATTTGCGATTGGAATGCCACTTGTTGCCGCCCTTCAATCGTAAACCGCAAGTCGCAAATCGCAAATGAGTTTGGATGGAAATCAAGAAGGGCATTGGCGTCTCTCCCGGCGTGGCGATCAACGCTGCGGTCGTGCTGGACGCTGAGAATCTGCTGATTCCCAAACGGCAGATTGATCCCGCACAGGTGCAGCGGGAAATCGAGCGCTTCGACCGCGCCGTCACCGACGGCCTGGCCGACCTCACCAGGCTGCGCGATTCGGTCTCGGCCCGGGCCGGCAAGGAAGTCGCCGGGATCTTCGATTTTCACCTGGGCGTGCTGCGCGACCAATCGACACTCAAGCAGATCGCTGACGAAATCCGCAAAAACCATTCAACCGCCGAGTACGCGGTCAGCACCGTGATGCGGCGGTTCGTCAATTCGTTTCTGGCGATGGCCGATGCGTATTTGTCCGAGCGGGTGAAGGACATTCACGATATCGAGCGAAGATTGCTGCGGAACCTGATCGGCCAGAAGCACGAAGACCTGCTGCACCTCAAGAACGACGTGGTGGTGATCGCCCACGACCTGCTGCCTTCGCAGACGGCGG
This sequence comes from Tepidisphaeraceae bacterium, assembly GCA_035483795.1. Taxonomy (GTDB): domain Bacteria; phylum Planctomycetota; class Phycisphaerae; order Tepidisphaerales; family Tepidisphaeraceae; genus DASXMX01. The sequence continues at coordinate 34,615 of DATHPP010000353.1, forward strand.
CGCTGGACAAGCTGCACGTCCGCGGTTTTGCCATCGACGTCGGCGGCCGCACCAGCCATACCGCCATTGTCGCTCGCGCGATGGGAATCCCCGCGGTGGTCGGGTTGGGCAACATCACCTCCGAAGTAAGCGGCGGGGACATGGTCATCATCGATGGGACTCGCGGGGTCGTGATCGTCAATCCCGACGCCGACCAGCTCGAAGAACACCGCCAGGCCTTTGCCAAGCTCGAACTGCTGGAGACGGAGTTGCGGGCCCTGTCGCAGCTGGCGGCCGAGACGAAGGACAAACACCTCGTCAGCCTTCAGGCCAATATCGAGTTTCCCGAAGACATCGATGACGCCCTCAGTCACGGAGCTGAGGGCATTGGCCTGTACCGCACCGAATTCCTCTACATGGCCTCGGAAACCGAGCCCAGCGAGGAAGATCACTACCGCTCCTATTCCGACGCTCTGCGGCGGCTGGGCGGACGGCCTCTGGTCATCCGCACCCTCGACCTGGGCGCCGACAAATACACCCAGGCCAAGGCCCAGAATCCCGAACGGAATCCCTTCCTGGGCGATCGCTCGATCCGCATGTGCCTGCACGACATCCCCATGTTCAAACGGCAGCTTCGGGCGATTATGCGGGCCAGTGTGATGGGCGATGTGCGGATCATGTTCCCGATGATCTGCACGATCATGGAACTCCGGCAGGCCAGGATGGTGCTCAATGACGTGATGGAGGAATTGGAAGATGAGGGGGTGGCATTCCGACGGGACATCCCCATCGGGATGATGGTCGAGGTCCCATCGGCGGTGATTCAGGCGGATCAGTTCGCAAAGGAGGTGAACTTTTTCTCCATCGGCACCAACGACCTCATCCAATACACCCTGGCCGTCGACCGGACCAATGAGAAGGTTGCCGGCCTCTTCTGTCCGGCGCACCCGGCGGTCCTGAAACTGGTCCGCGACACCATCCGCGCCGGTTCCAGAAACTCCATCAGCGTCAGCGTCTGTGGTGAAATGGCCGGCGATCCCCTATACACTTTGTTATTGCTGGGCCTCGGGCTCAATACATTCAGTATGAACGGACCGGACATCCCGGAGGTCAAGAAAATCATCCGGTCCACCACAATGGAACATGCCCGACAGGTTGCCCGGAGGGTCATGAGTTTTGACAGCGAACGACAGGTGATGCATTTCCTGCGCGAAGAGACGCGGAAAATCATCCCGGAAGCATTTTAGAGAGAGGGGTATGCCGTAGGCAGTAGGCGGTAGGCAGAGAAAGACGGGTCGAGCAGGGCTCCCCCTTTCTGCCTACTGCCTACCGCCTATCGCCTACCGATTTTGAATGGCAAAAGACATGTTGATCAACGTCTCCGAGGGCGAGGAATGCCGAATCGCCCTGCTGGAGAACGGCAAACTGCAAGAACTGTACATGGAGCGCACCAGCTCCACCTCGCACGTCGGCAATATCTACAAGGGCCGCGTCACCAACGTCGAGGCATCGATCCAGGCGGCCTTCGTGGATTTCGGACTGGGCCGCAACGGCTTTCTCCACATCTCCGACCTGATGCCCAGCTATTTCGGGCGCAAGGGCGAGGACATTCACGAGACGGTGGGGCGGAAGATGGCGCGGCGGGACCGCCCGCCGATCCAGCGCTGCCTCCGCCGCGGCGACGAAATCGTCGTGCAGATCATCAAAGAGGGCATCGGCACCAAGGGGCCGACGCTCACGACCTATCTTTCGGTTCCGGGAAAAATCCTGGTGATGATGCCCGGGGTCGGCAAGAGCGGCGTCAGCCGCAAGATCGAGGACGAGGACGAGCGACGCCGCCTCCGCCAGATCCTCGATCAGCTTGATCCGCCCGAGGACGCGGGATTCATCATCCGTACCGCCGGCGTCGGCGCCACCAAGGCGGAGATCCAGCGCGATCTGAATTACCTGGCGCGCCTGTGGGCCAATTTCAAGAAGAAGCGCGACTCGGGCCCTGGACCGATGGAGCTGTATACCGAGGGCGACCTGATCACGCGGACTGTCCGCGACGTGTTCACCGGGGAGGTTGACAAGCTCGTCATCGACAACAAGGAGGTGGTGCGCCGAGTCAAGGAAGTGATCAAGCTCTCCAATCCCCGTACCCGCAACAAGGTCGAGCTGTACGAAGACCCGCTGCCGCTGTTCCATAAATATGGGATCGAGCGGGAAATCGAGATGATGTACAGCCGGCACGTTCCGCTGCAAAGCGGCGGGTCGCTGGTCATCGACTCGACCGAGGCGATCGTCGCCATCGACGTAAACAGCGGAAAATCCCGCGACTTCAGCGACGCCGAGACCACCGCCTTCAAGACCGACCTCGAGGCGGCCGACGAAATCTGCCGGCAGCTCAAGCTCCGCGACCTGGGCGGTGTGATCATCTGCGACTTCATCGACCTCCGCTACGAGCGCCACCGCCGCGAGCTGGAGCACCGTCTCCACGAAAACCTCAAGAACGATCGCGCCAAGACCAAGGTGCTGCGCATGAGCCAGTTCGGGATCATCGAGATGACCCGCCAGCGCATGCGGCCGAGCCTGAAGCGTTCGGTCTATTTCGACTGCCCGCACTGCAAAGGCGCCGGTCTGGTCAAGACGCCGGAGAGCATGGGGCTGGATGTGATGCGGCGTTTGCGCATCGCGGTCCACGACCAGCGTGTGCACCGCGTGGAGCTGGCCGTCTGCAACGAAGTTGCCTTCTACCTCCAGAACAAGAAGCGCCAGCAGCTCAGCGAGCTGGAGGAGCGGTACGAGAAGCGGATCGTGGTCCGCGGCGAGCCGAACCTCGGGCTCGACGAAATGCGCGTCGACCTGTTCGACAACCGCGAGGGCCTGGTATTTCTCGAGGAGTTGGGGATGCTTCCGCAGCCGCCGCACACGACGCAGCTCGGCACCCGGCCGCAGCCGCTGTCCCGTCGCGGGGGCCGGGGAGGTGGCCGCGACGAACGGGGACGGCGCCAGGATCAGCATCGCCCGCCTTCGTCGCACCGTCCGGCCGAACCGGACCTGGGCGAAGAGCGTTTCGAGCGCGTCGAAGACGAAGTCGAAGACCGCGAGCAGCATGTCGAAACGCCTGTCGCGCAAGATCGCGAGCCGGAGATTGCCGAGCCGTCCTCGCAGGAGCAACCGCGTCCGCCCCAGGGCGATCGTCAGGGTCAGGGTCAGGATCAGGAAGAGGGCGGGCGTCGGCGTCGTCGGCGCCGTCGTGGTCGCCGCGGCCGCGGGCGCAACCGCCAGTTTGCCGAGAACGCGCAGTTCAACGGCCAGGACCACGCGCCGCCATCGTCCGAGGAACGCGCTCAATTCCCCGACAACGAGGCGGTCGATCGGGATGTTGTCGCCTCCAATGGCGACCTGGCCGAGTCGGAGGACGAGCGCCCTCGCGGCGATTTTGTTGAAATGACTGAGCGTGTTTCGGAAGAGATTTCGCCCGAACCGGACAAAGCCGAGGCGCCGTTCGTCGAATCGCCTCCTGAGGCGATTGCCGAGCCACCGGCAGAAGAAGCGCCCAAGCCCAAACGTGGCCGTCGTCGTTCCGGCGGCGGCGCCGCTGCCGCGGCTTCCGCGCCGAAAGCCAGGGGCCGCGGCCGCAAGCGCAAGACTGCGACCGACAACGGCGAGGCCCAAACCCAGAAAACCGCCGAAGCCGGGCAAACCCCGGTCGTCCGCACCGGATCAACCGATCGTCATTTGATCGAAGATGAACCCGTCATTCCTCAACCGGTGCGCCGCCCCCGCAGCGCGGTCGATCTGGATCACATTCCGGATGATTTTGATTGAGGCGCGGTGAAGGACAGATTTCGCCTTCCCTTGTTCGCTGGTTCACCGTTTGGCTTGCATCGTCGTTTGTAATCCGTAGATTTTTCCACGAACCAACGAGGACCAATCGGCCCCCGAGGAGGAACCAAGCGATGCCGCGCACACTCTTGACACCCCTTCGGGTGCACATCAGCTCCGGCGTTTCGGCGCTGGTGTGTGCGCTGGTGCTGGGAAGAAGGCGCGAGTACGGGCACGTTCCCATGCCGCCATTCGCAAAGCTAGATGGTGAACGAGCCTCCGCTGACGACGGTCTTGTCGGCGGTGTCGGTGTCGCTGGAAAGCGAGCCCACCGTTACCAGCACGCGATAGCTCCCTGAAGCCAGCGCCGGAATGGTGACGTGGGCCGCGAGTTTCTGCGTCTTGCCCGGCGGGGTATTGACGGAGACCAGCGGTGCGCCGATCGCCTGGGCGCCGCTGGCGCTGCCGGTGGTGGACGCTTGAATCGTGATGGTCACTTTTCCCTTGGCGGTCACGTTTCCGGTGTTCTTGACGGGAATCAGGAAGGTGACCTTCTTCCCCGAGGCGATCTTGGGCAGCGTTCCGTTCCAGACGTTGTCCAGGTCAACGAACGGGGGCGCGACCAGCACCGAGGACGCCGAGACGGCGAAGTTGTCGGTGAAGGTCGTCTCGGCAATCGTCTTGGTCGCGTCGACGTCGGCAATCAGGAAATAGCGCCCGTTGAGCGTCGAAGCCCAGGTGATCTTGGAGATATTAATTTTCTGCGATTTGCCCGGCTTGAGGTTGACGTTCACTGTCGCGGTGCCAAGGAGCGGGGCGTTTCCGGGGAGCGACGTGTTCGTCGATGCGTAGAGGTTGACGACGATCTTGCCCTTGGCGGCCTGTGTGCCGGTGTTCTTGATGGTGACGATGACGCCACCCTTGTTTTTGCTGCCGGCGACCACGGAAGTGGGGAGCTTGCCGGTCAGCGAGACGGCTGTGAGGTTCGGCCCATTCTGATTGACGGAGACCTGCACGGTGAAAGTGCCGATCTGCCCCCCCGGAAGCGAGACGCCATTGGCGTTCTGCACGGCTTGGGAAGAGGTCGAGGTCGCAGTGACGGTGTAATTCCCGTCATCGGAGGCGGATAGCGCGCCCGATGGCGCGGGGATGGAATAGGTGACGGTGACACTGGCCGCGTTTGGCAGATTCGAGCTGACCAGCGTTGCCGCCACCGTGGCCCCGCCCGGCTCGGTCACCGTGAGATTGCCGTTGCCCAGGGTCGTCGTATCGATCTGGCGGGCGTCGGTATAGGTCACGGTGAAGGTGATCGTGGCCGAGCCGGCGGTCTGCGTGGGCTGGGAGATGTCCACCGCGCCGGACGGCGCGCCGGTGTCCTGGTTGGTTTCGTTGAGCAGGGCGGTGATGGTGGAGGTGTTCACCAGGACGAGGTCGGTGAGCCCGTCGCCGTTGAGGTCTCCGCCGGCGATGGCGTTGCGCGTGCTCCCGCCGGTGGAGATGATGTTGCCGACGTGGAATGTGCCGTCACCCTGCCCGAGCAGGACTTCGGCGTCGCCGGACGATCCTGCCGGCAACAGGGCGAGAAGATCCGGCTTGCCGCTGTTGGTGAGGTTGGAGACGCGGATCTTGAGCGGCCCACCGCCGCCCGGGACGCCGCTGACGGCGGTGGTCACCGCGGTCGGGTTGAACGTCCCGTCGCCGTTGCCCAGCAGCACGCTGACGCTTCCGCCCGTGCTGTTGGCGGTGACGAGGTCGTCATTGCCGTTGCCGTTCAGGTTAAACGTTCCCGATTTGATTGTGACCGGTCCGCTTCCAACGGCGTAATCCGTGCCGACGCTGAAGTTTCCGCTGCCGTCGTTGAGGATCGTCGTGACGGCGTTGCTGTCCTGGTCGGCCACCGCCAAATCGACGTGACCAGAGCCGCCGTTGAAGTTGATCAGCGACGCGATGTGCGAGTGCGGGACCGACACAACCTGGTGCAGGGTGAAAGTCCCGTCTCCATTATTTAAGAAGATGGCGACGTTGCTCGATGTGCCGGCGTCGTCACTGGCCACAGCAAAGTCGGGATGACCGTCGTTGTTGAAATCACCGATCGCCAGCGACTGCGTGTCGCTCAAACCCGTCGCGGCGTAATCCGTTTCCGAAAGTGAACCGTCGCTGGCCTGGAGAATGACACCGACTTTGTTGTTGCTCGTGCTGCCGACGACGATGTCTTCCTTTCCGTTGGTGCCGAGCTGGGCGTCGGCGATGGTCAGGGGGGAGAAGTCCAGGGCCACGGTGTGCGCCGTTCCAAACGTGCCGTCCCCGTTGCCCGGCAGTACGCTCACACTGTTTCCGACTCCGCCCGAGGCCGCGCTGGAGACGACCAGATCGGCGTGGGTCGTCGAGAAGACATTGTCCAGGATTGCGTAGATCGGCGCGACGTTCGCCGTGGCTGCGCTGGTGTTCTGTGCCGGCCCGAACACCACGCCGGCCAGATAGGCCCGGATTTCCAGGGCCTCGATCAAGTTTCCGCAGCGCTTCTTCGATGTTCGTACCGCGATTGGGAATTCCTGCATCACTCAAGATTCTCCTGTATGAGTTGTTCAAGATTTGAATCGATCTGAACCGTTTTGTGAACGGGTAGAAACAACAAACCGTTGCGCCGCCGTAATTCCGACCGAAAAAGCACTTCGGCTCTCTCACCCTCGCCCCGCACCGTGCGGAATTATCTTGCCTTGTTCGTGTTTCGCGATATCTTGTTCGATCATCTTGACGAGCTTTTGCATCGAGCTCGTAGCGGGATTTGTCACGCAATTAAGGGGTTCGAGAGCGCGAGCGGCTTGTGCCGTTCGTGTCTCAATACGGAAGGAGTGAAATCATGCGCGCCCGTTCTATCCGAAGGGGAAGAAAGTCATCCGTTAGCCGGTTGCGTCGTGCGATGGTTGAGCCGCTGGAGACGCGTCGGCTTCTCACGGTGGTATTCAACCTTCAGTTCGGCGCTGAATCGCTGCAATCTTCCGACACCAGCAAAATGATCCAGACGCCGCCGGTGTTTCACGTGGTCCTCTGGGGAACGCACTGGGGGACCGGCGCCGGGCAATTCAATCCCTCGACCCCGGAAAACGTGGCCACGGCCATCCTGAACAGCACCTATCTGTCCGGGCTGACGGAATATGGCATCAGCAGCGCCAATCTGGTCCCCGCCTCGATCGACTATTACGTGGATGCGGCCTCTGATCCCCCGAGTAACTTCGCCCCCGGCAATCTGGGCGACGGGCACAGTTTGGGTGAGGCGCAGACCGAGCTGACCAGCATGGTGACCGCCGGCAACATTCCCGGCCCCGGCAGCCCCTCAGACCTGGAGCATGCGCCCATCTACGTCATCATCGTCGATCCGACCGATTCGGCGAACAATGGCGGATTCAACACCAGTGGGACCGTTTCCGGCCAGAACGTCAACATTTTCTCCGCCGGAACGGACAATAATTTCCAGAACTTCCCCGACACGTTCGCCCACGAAACCGCTGAGCGCCTCAGCGATATTCAAGGTGGCGGCGCCGAGCTCGACCTGCCCAACAACCCCAATCTCCCCAGTTCGGTCGGAACACCAAAGCAACTCGTGCAGATCGGCGATGGCGAGGCGGAGCCGGGCGGGCAGGCGCACGAAACGTATCGCATCGGCGGACCGACCTCGCTGGCCATGGTTCAGCCGTTTTATTCAAACAGCTTCGGCGCCTACATCGCGCCCGATGGCAATTCAGAACAATTCGATCTGGCCCCGATCTGGAGCATCAACTCCACCGATTCCAGCAAGGACAAATTTACCGACTCGTACAACCTGACCGTCAACGGCGATCAGTTGGCAAACACGAACGACAACTTCGTGATCTCTCGCGACTCGGCCGGAGGGACTGAGGTCAGCCTCAATGGGCAAAACGCCTGGTTCGATCCGATCACCGCAGGCTTTCAGGGCACTCCGCTGAATTCGATCACCCTCGACGGTCTGTCCGGCAATGACTCGTTCACCGTCGACTACAGCAATGGCGACCCCATTCCAGCGGGCGGCATGACCATCAATGGCGGCTTTGGTACCAACACGCTCACCGCCACCGGACAGCCCAACAACTGGAATATCACCGGCGCCAACAACGGCTCGGTCAACGGCGAGATAAACTTCTCGAACATTCAAAACCTTACCGGGGGCAACGTCAGTGACATCTTCCGGTTCACCGGCGGCGGCAACGTCTCGGGCAACATCACCGGCGGCGTCGGAGTTCCCGAAACGCTCAATTACTCCGGGCTGGCCGGACCCATTACCGTTAATCTCCAGAACGACACCGCTCCCGGAATCGGCGGGACATTCAGCAACATCACCAGCATCGTCGGCAGCGCCGGTTCCGACACGCTGATCGGCCCCAACAGCGGAGCGACCTGGCAGATCCTCGGCCTCAATTCCGGCTTCGTCGCCGGCGTGAACTTCTCGTCGATCGAAAACCTCACCGGCGGCACCGGCAACGACACCTTCTCGTTCAACCCCGTCGGAGCCGTCTTCGGAAATATCAACGGTGGGGGAGGAACCAACACGCTCGACTACTCGTCGGGCAGCGGACCGGTCACCGTCAATCTGGCCACCCGCTTGGCCGCCGATATTGGCGGAACCTTCAGCAACATCACCCGCTTCATCGGCAGCAGCGCCTCGGATCTGCTGATCGGCCCTGCCGGCCCGCAAACCTACGCCCTGACCGCGAGCAACGCCGGCACCGTCGGCGGATCTACTTTCTCGTCCTTCGAGAACCTCGCCGGTACGGGGAACGGCAACACGTTCGCGTTCCAGGGCGGCGGTGTCTCCGGAATCATCGACGGGGGCGGTACGGGCAATACGCTCGACTATTCCGCGACTGCCGGCCCCGTCTCTGTCAGCCTGCTGAGCGACACCGCTTCCGACATTGGCGGCACGTTCGCCGACATCCAGAATTTCGTCGGCAGCGCCAGCCTCGCCGACACCATCGGCGGACCGGCCTCGAATAACACCTGGCAAATCACCGGCGCCAACAGCGGCTCGGTTAATGCCGATACTTTCTCCTCGTTTGAGAACCTCGTCGGCGGCCCCGCCAATGATGACTTCGTCTTTCAGCCCGGCGGCAGCGTCTCCGGTAACATCGACGGGAGCGGCGGAGTGAACACGCTCGATTACTCGGCACTCACCGGACCCATTACGGTCAATCTTGGAACCGGAACTGCGACCGGCATCGGTGGGACTTTCGCCAACATCGAGAACTTCATCGGCAGCGCCAGCCCCAACGACACCCTCGTCGGTCCCAACGTGGCGACGCTCTGGTCGGTCACCGGGACCAATGGCGGCTCGGTCGGCGCCGACACCTTCACCAGCTTCGAGAACCTCACGGGCGGAACAGCGAGCGATAGTTTCGCGTTCCAGCCCGGTGGGAGCGTCTCCGGAAACATCGATGGCGGCGGGGGGACGAACACGCTCGACTACTCGGCCCTGGCCGGTCCGATCACCGTGAACTTGCAGACCGACACCGCCAACGACATCGGCGGAACTTTCGCCAACATCGAAAACTTCGTCGGCAGCGCCGGCTCCGACACCCTCATCGGACCCAACGTCACCACCCAGTGGAACATCACCGGCGCCAACAGCGGTACCGTCAACGCCGACACCTTCTCCAGTTTCGAGAACCTCATCGGCGGCAGCGCCGACGACACCTTCTCTCTCTACGATGGCGGCTCTCTCTCCGGCAAGATCGACGGCGGTGGCGGCAACAATACCCTCGACTACTCCCACTACAGCGGAAGCGTCATCATCAACCTCGCCCTCAACACCGCCACCGGCATCGGCGGCGGCATTTTCAATATCAATGGCATCATCGGCGGCTCCGGCAACGACATGTTCATCGGCAACGGCGCCAACAACTTCTTCAAGGGCGGCTCGGGCCGCAACATCCTCATTGGCGGCGGCGGGTCCGATACGCTCATCGGCGGCGCCGGCGACAATATCCTCATCGGCGACTCCACCATCTACGACACCAACATGGCCGCACTCAACGCCATCTTCGCCGAGTGGACCCGCACCGACCTCAGTTTCGAGCAGCGCATCGCCGACCTGATCAGCCTCGGCAACCAGTCCCGCAGCCTCAACGGAATTTATACTCTGAACAAGAAGAGCATCATTCCCGACGGCGCTCCCGACACCCTGGTCGGTGGCACCGGCTTGACCTGGGCTTTTGTCGACAAGGGTCTGGACACATTCTCGTCCAAGTCTCCCCAGGATCACGTGACTGAGCTATGACGGAGGTGTACCAGCGAAGAACGAGCCGCGTTTGCTGCAATTGTGGTGCAGGCTTTCCAGCCTGCACCGCCGTTCCGAGTGAGATAAGTTAACTGGCGAAAGCACTTTCCCCACGGGGCTTCAGCGGATCGACTACATGCTAAGCCGGACGGCCAGCCGCAGGACCTCGGCGACGCTCCAGGCCTGGGCGAAGCAGCCGACCGGGCGGTAAGGCTCGTCGCCCTCGCAGATTTCGTGGATCTGGCCGATGCAGGCGGTGTTCATCTGCCCGATCAGTGGCTCCAGCCACCGCGTCGCCTGGGCGCGGGCCGCGGGGCTGTCGTTGTTGACCCGCAGGTACGCGTCGAGAAAGCCCCCGATCAGCCAGGGCCAGACGGTGCCGTTGTGGTAGGCTTCGTCGCGATTACGTTGGACCCCATCGTATCGCCCGTGGTAGCGCGGGTCGGAGCGGGACAGCGTTCGCAGACCCATCGGAGTCAGCAGCTCACGCCGGACGACCTCGACCACCGCGCTCTGTTGATCCGCGGTGAGCGGGCTGTTGGGAAGGCTGACGGCGAAAATCTGGTTCGGGCGGATCGACGAGTCGCGGCGCGAGCCCTCGACGACGTCGTAAAGCCCGCGGAAGGGGCTGATCCAGAAGGTCTGTTGAAAGCTCTCCCGCGCTCTGGCCGCCAGGTCCTTCTCGCCCATCAGCACCAGGGCGTGATACCACAGCGCATTGATCTCGACCGGCTTTCCCTGCCGCGGCGTAAACACGATCCCCTCGTACTTGGCGTCCATCCACGTGAGCTGCGTCGTCGCATCGCCCTGCGTAATCAGGCCGTCGGCTTCGTCCATCCTGATGTGATAGCGCGTGCCCTTGCGGTAGCCGTCGAGGATGGCCCGGCAGGCGGGATGGAGCACCGTCTCAAAAGTGTGACTGTCATGAGAGAGTCGCAGGTACTCGAACGCCGCGTGAATGAACCACAGGCTGGCATCGACGGTGTTGTAGTGCGGCTCGTTGGAATAGTCGTCGAAAACATTGGGAATCATCCCTTCGCTGACGTAGCTGGCGAAAACGCCGAGCACCTCGCGGGCCTGGTGGAAACGCCCCGGCACCAGCAGCAGACCCGGCAGCGAGATCATCGTGTCGCGGCCCCAGTCGGCAAACCAGGGATAGCCGGCGATGATCGTCGTGCCATCGCGGCCGTCGGGCGTCTTGCGATACACGACAAAATCGTTCGCCGCCCGCACCAGTTTTTTCACGACGACCGATTCCGACCCGCACAACATCGAGGGTTCGGCGGCAAGGTTTTCCGGGTCGGTGCTGGCGCTCTTGATGGCGTCGCGCCTCTTGCCCAGTTCCGCATCCCAGTCCGGCTTCTCCAGTGGGTTCATCGAGGCCCAGAGCACCAGCGACATCGGACCGTCGCCCTCGATGACGAAGCGGCCGGGATTGAAAAGGTCTTCGGTGTCGTCCTGGCCCCGCTCGCGTTCGATCTCATAAAAATGCCCATACCACCAGGCGGGTGATGCGCGGAAAACGCCTCCGTCAGAGCTGACGTAAACGGCCTGCGGTCCATCTGCAACGCTGACCTGACGTTCGCTTGATGTCGTCTGGAAGCTGGCGCCCTGGGCGCGGCGCAGGGAGTGGAAATCGCGCAGGCTGGTAAATGGGAGCACGCTGAATTGCACCGGCCGTTTGCGGTCGGGCTCGATGGTGTAGCGGATCACGGCGACGTTTTGCAGCCAGAGGAACTGAAGCTCCTTCACCACGCGAACGCCTTCAACCTCGAACTCCCACCGGGCGGTATCGTCCAGATCGAACCGGCGTAGATAACGGTCGCCGCGGGGATGAAAGCGGTTGGGAAACTGGTTGATCGACAGTTCGAGCAGCCGGTCTGCGTCGCCGTCGAGATTGAGGATTTCTCCCAGGCGATTGAGGGCCATGATGCGCCCGACCGGCGGAAGCGTGGCGGCACAGAGCAGCCCGTGATACCGGCGCGTGTTGCACCCAACCACCGTAGACGCCGCGAACCCGCCCAGTCCGTTGGTCAGCAGCCACTCCCGCTTGATATGGGGTTCGAGCTGGCCGTTGGTCTCGATGGTGAAAAGTGCCATGGCGCGAGTTTACCGTGGCATGGGCTTCCAGCCCATGTTGGGGGAGTCTCTATTGCGGTACCGGTTCAGGAATCTCTTCAATGGGCCGGGCGTCCTGGAGGGAGCCGAAGCGGCGCAGCGGGGTGAAGACGATCGCGACCAGGGCGACGACGACGACGGCGCCGATGCCGCCGAAGGCGACCGACGCGATCGCCCCTCCGACCGGGCCGAGGGCAAGCGCGAAGAGCCAGGCGGTTACGCCCGACTCCAGGCCCCCAATCTCGTTGGATGCGCCGATAAAAACGTTGTTGACTGCGGAGACCCGGCCGCGCATCCGCTCGGGCGGAAGCATCTGCACCAACGTATGCCGAACCACGACGCTGACGTTGTCGAAGGCGCCGGTCAGCGCCAGGGCCACCAGCGACAGGGCAAAGGACCTGGAGAGTGCGAACACGAGCGTCGCAAGGCCGAAGCCGGCGACCGACCAGAGCATCGCGGCGCCCGCTTTCTTCATGGGCGGCAGATGCGCGATGACCATCGCCATGAGAAACGCGCCGATGGCGGGGGCGGCGCGCAGCCAGCCGAAGCCGACCGCATCGACGTGAAGAATATCGCTGGCAAAAAGGGGCAGCAGATACGTTGCCCCGCCAAGCAGGACCGCGAACAGATCGAGCGTGATCGCGCCCAGAATGACTTTGGTGCGGAAGACGAAGCGGAGGCCGGCGGCCAGGCTCGAGAGGGTGGCGGGCTCCCTGGATTTCTCCGCCGGCCGGCACCGCAATGGAATCAACAATAATGCGAACGAGATCGCGCAGCCGGCGTCGAACAGATACGCCGCCGTCGGGTTGAAGCTGACGATCAGGCCGCCCACTGCCGGCCCGGCGACCGAAGCGACCTGGAAGGCGCTACTGTTCCAGGTCGCGGCGTTGGAAAACACGTGCGCCGGGACGAGTTGCGGCACCAGCGCGGACCGTGCCGGCCAGCCGACCGCCAGTGCCGTGGCCCCGAGAAACAGCAGCAGGTAAACCAGCGCCACCGGGCCTCTCAGGTGGGAGACGATCGCCAGCCCAATTGAACACATGAAGGCGAACAGCAGGCTGGCAATGATGATCTTGCGGCGGTCAAAGCGATCGGCCAGGTGGCCGGCGGGAAGCGCGAGCAGAATCAGCGGCAGCGCCTGCACCCCGCCGATCAGCCCCAGCGCCAGCGCGCCGCCCGCCGCGACGTGCATCCGCTGAAAAATCTGCCACTGCACGGCGACGCTCTGAACCTGCTGCCCGATCGCCAGCACGATCCACCCGAGCATATAAAGCCGGAACCCGCCGATGCGGAGTGCGGCGTAGGGATCATGACCCGCCGCCATCGAGCCGCCGGGCGTTTCGGATTCGAGCAGCGTCTGGGTCGGCGTCGCCGACGCCGGACGGTGCGGGTCAGGGGGCTCCTGATTGTCGATCGTTTCCGGGCTGGCCATTCGGCCAGAATGTAGGGCAGAGCAGTGTCTGTGAAAACCCGGGGCGGAGCCAGCGGGTCAGGCCGCGGCTTTCTTCCTCGGCCCGCTGGGCGTTGAGAGCCACCAGCCGCCGCAGGATTTCCTCGTCGCCCAGGTCCGCCGGCCACCCGTACGCCTCCGCCACCGCCGCGTCCAGGTCGTCGTGAATCTGCTTCAGCACCGACACCAGCCCACTTTCCACCGTGATTTCCATGCTCTGGACTCCGCCGCCGCCGCTCGCGATAATCCCAGCACAGCGCGGGCGCTCGACTCCTATCACATTTGGGCGGCTTCACCGCGGAGGGCAGTGAAACAGGTCGTCATCGAAAACCCGGTCATCAATAGCCCCTTCGCGGAGCCGCAGCGGCATTTCAAATTCGACGATGAGGGGATCACGGATCAGATCATCGAATCCCGCCGGACCAGCTCCTATTTCATCCCGATCGCGAAGCCCCGCAAGAAGGGAAAGCAGATCCAGCAGACCTTTGAGGACTGGACCGCCGACCGCATCGAGGAAAACAAGACCGTCAACGCAATTCGCCAGCGGGTGAAGATCTGGCGCGACGCTGGCTATCCCGACGTCACCAGGACCACCGCGCGTCTTTTGGAATACTGGAAACATCCCGACCGCAACCGGCCGCTTTTTTTCTGCCAGATCGAGGCGATGGAGACCCTCATCTACATCGCCGAGGTCGCCAAACAATATGGGGATACCTGGATCGAAAACGACCTGCGCCGCTTCAACGACGATGCCAATCCGAGCCTCTTTCGCGTCGCCTGCAAGATGGCCACCGGCTCCGGGAAGAGCACGGTCATGGCGATGCTCATCGCCTGGCACACGCTTAACAAGCTGGCCAATCCGCAGGATGCCCGCTTCTCCGACACGTTTCTGATTGTCACGCCAGGCATCACCATCAAGGACCGCCTTCGCATCCTGCTGCCCAGCGATCCGCAAACGTATTACCGCACGATGGAAGTTGTTCCGTCCGACCTGCGGGAGGAGATGGGTCGTGCGAAGATCATCATTACAAACTATCACGCGTTCAAACGGCGGGAGAAGATCGCGGCCGCCAGGCTGACCAAATCGCTGCTAGCTGGCCCCGGCGAATCGCCCTTTACCGAAACTGACGGCGAGATGGTCCGGCGCGTCTGCCGCGAGTTGGGCAACAAGAAAAATATCGTCATCATTAACGACGAGGCGCACCACTGTTACCGCCGGCGGGCGGGGGTGGAAGAGGAAGTCCTTAAGGGGGACGATCGCAAAGAGGCGCAAAAACGCGAGGAAGAGGCGCGAATCTGGATCAGCGGCCTGGAAGCGGTCAAAGCGAAAATCGGAGCGAAGTCCGTCTACGATCTGTCGGCCACACCGTTTTTCCTGCGCGGCTCCGGCTATTCCGAAGGCACACTGTTCCCATGGGTCGTCTCTGACTTCTCGCTGATCGATGCGATCGAATCCGGGATCGTCAAGGTTCCTCGGGTTCCGGTCGCCGATGACGCCATGGTGGGCGCGATGCCGACCTACCGCGACCTGTGGCTGCGCATCCGCGAGGAGCTTCCGAAAAAGGGCCGCGGCACGGCGGCGGTCTCGGGCGAGCCCAAGCTGCCAGGGGTCCTCGAAGGCGCCATCCAAAGCCTCTATGCCAACTACGACAAGTGCTACCAGCGCTGGCAGTCCAACGATGAAGCGCGGGCCAATGGCCTCACGCCCCCGGTCTTCATCGTCGTCTGCAACAATACCAATGTCTCCAAGCTCGTGTACGACTACATCGCCGGTTGGGAAAAGCAACTCCCTGACGGCAGCACGGTCGCCGTTGCGGGCCGGCTCCCGCTGTTCAGCAACGTCGACCGCAAACGCTTCATTTCCCGCCCCAACACGATCCTGGTCGATTCCGAGCAACTCGAGAGCGGCGAGGCGATGAGCGAAGATTTCAAGAAATACGCCGTCCGCGAAATCGAGGAATTCAAATCCGATTACCGCGCCCGTTTCCCCGGCCGCGACGTCGAGAATCTGACGGACGAAGACCTGCTCCGCGAGGTGATGAACACGGTCGGCAAGCAAGGCAAGCTGGGCGAGCAGATCAAGTGCGTCGTCTCGGTCTCCATGCTCACCGAAGGCTGGGACGCTAACACGGTCACGCACATTTTGGGAATCCGGGCCTTCGGCACGCAGCTTCTCTGCGAACAGGTCGTCGGCCGCGGGCTGAGGCGAATGAGTTACTCGACCGAACGCCGGACGCTGGAAAGCGAGTCCGGCACGATTGAGTTCGACGCCTTCCCCACGGAATACGCCGAAGTGTACGGCGTGCCGTTCTCCTTCATTCCCTGCTCCGGCTCCAGCAAAGACCCAAAGCCGGGGCCGATCCCCACGCACGTCCGCGCCCTGGAAGAGCGGATCGCCTGCGAAATTACCTTCCCGCGCATCGACGGCTATCGCTACGAGCTTCCCGCCGAGCGGCTCGACGCCAAATTCAACGGCAAGTCAAAGCTCGCCCTCTCGACGCAGAGTGTCCCGACCAAAACCGAAAACCGCCCGATTGTCGGCGAGACATCAATCCACACGCTGGATGACCTGAAGCGACGACGCGAGCAGGAAGTGGCGTTCCTGATTGCGAAGCTGATCCTCGAACGCTATTTCCGCGACGACGCCAACGCCAGCAAGCCGTGGCTCTTCCCCGATCTGCTCTCGATCGTCCGCCGGTGGATGGACGAGTGCCTCGTTCTGAAAGACAACACATTCCCTCAGCTTCTTCTCCTGATCGAAAATGCCAACGACGCGGCGGATCGCATCTACAAGGGGATCGTCGAAGCCGACAGCGGCCCCAAACGCCTCGTCCCAATCCCCAAGCCTTACGACACGGTCGGCTCGACCCGGACCGTCTCCTTCGACACCGTCCGCACCACCTATAAAACCGATCCGAACAAGTGCCACATCTCCCACGTGGTCGGCGACACCACCTCCTGGGAACAGAAGATGGCCCAGACGCTCGAAGAAATGCCCGAGGTGATCTGCTACGTCAAAAATCAGAACCTCGGCTTCTTCATCCCCTACACGCTCAACGGCCAGCAGAAAAACTACATGCCCGACTTCATCGCCCGCATCGATGACGTCCACGGCCGCGATAATCCCCTGAATCTGATCGTCGAGGTCAGCGGTCAGCAAAAGAAAGAAAAAGAGGCGAAGGTCTCGACCGCGCAGACCCTGTGGGTGCCGGCGGTGAACAACTCGGGCGGATGGGGCAGATGGGCGTTTGTCGAAATTAGCGATCCGTGGAACTCGCGAGCCGTAATCCGGCAATTCTTGAGCGGAAGGAAGAGCGGTTCATGAGCGAACAACTGCCGGCTGATTCTCAAGGAGAGATCATTGTCTTCGGAGTCAAGGAGATTAGCCGCGCCTGGGTGGACGAGCAGTGGTATTTTTCGGTCGTCGACATCATCGCTGCTCTCGCCGACAGTGACGCCCCCAGCAAATATTGGACGCCGATGAAGCGCCGGGAGGAAAGGCGAGCGGATTTCAGTTATCTACACTTTGTAGACAACCGAGACTAACCTCGGACTGCGCGTGAGGCCGCGGAAATCGTACTCGCGCGTCGCATTGCGGGGGGCTTTTCGTAGAATCCGTGCGGCGCTTAGTGACGAGCCAAAGCTGACAAAAAATGCTCACCAAGCTAACGCTACGGAACTTCAAGCAGTTTAACAAGGCGGAGATCGAACTTGGAAGCGCCGTCGTCTTTATTGGGCCGAACAACTCTGGTAAAACGACCGCGCTTCAGGCGCTCGCATTGTGGGACATAGGCCTACGCCTCTGGAACGCGCGTCGTGGTGGGAAGGCCTCCCCTGAAAAGCGTCCCGGCGTGACAATCAATCGGCGCGACCTGATATCGATCCCCGTCCCGATCGCCAATTTGCTGTGGCGCAATCTCCGGGTGCGGAACGTCCAGCAGGCAAACGGGAAAACAAAAACGCAGAACATCCGCATCGACATCACAGTCGAAGGCGTGACGGAGAACATACCGTGGTCATGCGGTCTCGAATTTGACTACAGCAATGAGGAGTCGTTCGTTTGCCGGCCCCTTCGCTTACCCGAGTACGCGGAACACCAGGTGAGGAACGCGAAATTCTCGGCGCTTCCCGACCAAGCGGGCGCGGTGAAGGTTGCATATCTGCCCCCAATGTCTGGTCTTGCTGACCGCGAATTCATCAAACAGGAAGGTGAGATCGGCTTCTTGATCGGTCAAGGGCAGACGGCACAAGTGCTGCGGAATCTGTGCTATCAAATCTACAGCCACAGTGACAAAACGGCGTGGGGTGAATTGACTGGAAAAATCCGATCGCTGTTTGGCGTTGCTCTGCTACCGCCTCGGCTCCTTTCAGAGCGGGCCGAGATTACGATGCATTATGAAGAGGACGGGACTGAGCTCGATCTCTCGAGTTCGGGACGGGGCCTCCAGCAAACGCTGCTCTTGCTGACGCACTTATACGCGCACCCACGGACGGTTCTCCTTTTAGATGAGCCTGACGCCCACCTTGAGATTCTGCGCCAACGTCAGACCTTTCAACTCCTCACTGAGGTGGCCGATGCCCAGGGGTCGCAGATAATCGCCGCCAGCCACTCCGAGGTCGTGTTGAGCGAGGCGGCAGGTCGCGGCAAAGTGATCGCGTTCGTCGGCAACCCGCACACGCTGAACGATCACGACAAAGGGAGCCAAGTGATCAAATCGCTGACGACGATCGGCTGGGACCAGTATTTCCAAGCCGAGGAGACGGGCTGGGTACTGTATCTCGAAGGGTCCACCGACCTGGCGATATTGCAGGCTTTCGCTGAGCGACTGAATCACCCCAGCAAGGACTTTCTCGGCCGTCCATTCTGTCATTACGTATCGACGAATTTGCCGCAGACTGCTCGCGACCACTTCTTCGGCCTGCGCGAAGGGAAGCCAGATCTTCAAGGGATCGCGGTCTTCGACCGCCTCAGCAAGGAGCTGGCGACGGGGTCGCCACTGGTGGAGGTCATGTGGCGGCGGCGGGAGATCGAGAACTATTTCTGCGCAGAAGACGTGCTGCTTGCATATGCCGGTCAGGATTCCGAGGCGGATCTGTTCAGCCAAGCCGCCGTTCCGAAGCGACAGGCGGCCATGAGAGAGGCGATCGCGGAGGTCTCCGCCGCCCTTCGGACGTTAGGAAAGCCCGACCCGTGGTCCGCAGACATCAAGGCGACCGACGAGTTTCTGGACCCGGTGTTTAAGACTTTTTTCTCGAAGCTCGGCCTTGCCCTGACTTTTCGGAAATCCGATTATCACGTGCTGGCTCGACTTGTCCCGGCCGAAAGGATTGACCCCGAAGTTGTGGAGAAATTGGACAAGATCGTTGAGGTCGCGCGCCGCGCCATTCCACGAAAGCAATGAACATGGGTAAGAAGGCCGCATCGACCAAAATCGACTCCGTCCGCCACAAGGACAAGCGGAAGAACATACCCACCGAGGAGCTTCGCGATTTTGTTTCCGACGACGAGCAACGGCCCAAAACGGTTCTGTATCCCCGCGACCCATCGCTCGATCCGCAGTTGGTCTGGAAGGGGAAGGACGAGCAGGACAGCAAGGACCTGGAGGTGCCCGCCGTCCCGATTTACATCCAGGAGAAGATTCACCCGCAGGCGATCATCGAGGATTTCCGCCGGACCGCGGAGAAAGCCCCCGCCGCGGACCCGGATTTCGGCGGCCTCTTTGCGGACTTCAACGGCCTCTCCGACTTCGGCAAGAAAGTCGACTTCTACCACCACGACCAGAACTGGTCCAACCGAATGATCCTCGGCGATTCGCTGCTGGTCATGACGTCGCTGGCGGAGAAGGAGGGGCTCAAGGGTCGCGTACAGATGATCTATATCGATCCTCCGTACGGAATAAGCTTCCGGTCGAACTGGCAAGTGAGTACCAGGAATCGTGACATCAAAGACAGGCCGGATGATGCAACGCGCCAGCCGGAACAAGTCAGGGCTTTCCGTGACACGTGGCGGATGGGCATCCATACTTATTTGTCGTATCTTCGTGACCGACTGGCCGTGGCACGCGATCTCCTTTCGGATTCGGGGACCATTGTCGCGCAAATCAGCGATGACAACCTGCATTTGGTTCGATCCGTTCTCGACGAAGTCTTCGGCACGTCGAACTACGCCGGTACTGTTGCATTCTCAAAGACCAGTTCCCAGTCCACGACGGGGATCCCCTCCGTAGTTGACTATCTACTCATCTACGCGAAGGACAAAGAACTTCAGAAGCTACGGCCGATCCTTCAGATCAAAAAGCCTGGTGAGCGCGGGGCCAAGCAATACACGAAGATCATCTCGCCCGACATGTTCGAGATTCGCGACATGTCCGAGGAAGAAGTCAACGGTACCGACCCGATGCCGGCAGGGTGGGAGGTGTGTCGCTTAGGCCCGACGACATCGCAAGGCTTTCAGAAGGAGCGCTCCGGCCCATACACGTTTCAAGGTGAAAAGATTCCAATTCCGCAGAATCTCCATTGGAAGTACAGCCCGACACCGGGCGGCGATATGGATAAGCTCGCAGCGCTCGGACGACTTCGCAGATCGGGTAGCGGCCTTGCGACGGTTCTGTTAGCCAAAGACAACCCGACGACGCCCCTGGACAATATTTGGCTCGATACCGGTACCGGAAGCTTTACGGAAGACCAGGTCTACGTCGTCCAGACGGGCAAGAAGGTCATTGAGCGATGCGTGATCATGATGAGCGATCCGGGTGACCTCATTCTCGATCCCACAATGGGGAGCGGAACGTCGGCTTTTGTGGCTGAGCAGTGGGGTCGTCGATGGATCACAATCGACACAAGCCGTGTTGCGTTTGCACTTGCACGGAGCCGCCTGATGACGGCCCGCTTCCAGTACTATGTGCTCGCGGACTCCGCAGAGGGGATTGCGAAGGAAGCGGAGATCACAGGAAAGGCACGGTCGGCGTCAGAGATTGGAAACGATATCCGCAAAGGATTCGTCTATCATCGCGTTCCGCACGTTACGCCCAAGAGCATCGCAAACAATCCCGACATTAGGGAGGGTATGACTCGCAAGCAGATCGACGATGCTATCGCCCGTCATGCCGAGACGGAGATTCTCTACGACAAGCCTTACGACGACCCCAAGCGTCTGCGCGTAACCGGCCCCTTCACCGTCGAAAGTCTTTCCCCCCATCGCACCATCAGCGTCGAACAGAAGAAAGACGCGGCGACCACGCCAACTGAAAATGGCTTCACCATCAAAATGCTCGCCGGCGGCTCGTTCACGAACATGATCCTGGAAAACCTGAAAAAGGCCGGCGTGCAGAACACGGACAAGCGTCAGCGGCTCAAGTTCGACTCGATCGAGCCGTACCCCGGCGAATGGATCTGCGGCGAAGGACGCTACGCCGAGAGCGACGGCAAGGAGAAGCGAGCGGCGATCTGCGTCGGGCCCGAGTACGGCACCGTCGGCCCGGAGCTGGTCAAGGAAGCGGCGAAGGAAGCCGTCCGCGGCGTCGGGTTCGACATCCTCATCGTCTGCGGCTTCGCCTTCGACCCGCACGTCAGCGAGGAAGCCAAGCGGTATGGCAAGCTGACCGTCCTGGCCGTGCGGATGAACCCGGATCTGGCGATGGGGGACGAGCTGCTCAAGAAGACCGGCGCGGGAAATCTGTTCATGGTGTTCGGCGAGCCGGACCTGAAAATCCAGACGCAGAAGGACGGGCAGATCGTCGTCGAAATCCGCGGCGTCGACGTCTACGACCCCACGACCGGCGAAATCCGCTCCAACTCAACCGACGACATCGCCTGCTGGTTCATCGACACCGACTACAACGGCGAGAGCTTCTTCGTCCGTCACGCATATTTCACCGGGGCGGATGAGCCGTACGAGAAGCTCAAGCGGGCACTGCGCGCGGAGATCAACGAGGGAGCGTGGTCGCAGCTTTACAGCACGACCAGCCGGCCGTTCCCCAAGCCAAAGAGCGGGAAGATCGCGGTGAAGGTGATCAATCACTACGGCGATGAAGTGCTAAAGGTGTATCCGATCGGTTCGAAGAAGTGATCACGCGGGTTCTCGCAGTCGCGACAGACGGCCTGCTACCGGCGGATGAAGTCCGCGACCAGTTGTTCCTGATTCTCTCAGGCGAAGCCGAAGAAGACATGCCCTGGGAAATCCTGCCGAATTGCCGACACCGGCATCGTAAGCGACCCGGCGGTCTGGGCAAAGTTGCGCCGGGATGAAAACCCGCCACTCGGGGACCTCGCCCGTTGCCCAAAAACCCTGAAAGATCATCGATCCGGCGGCCTTAAAACGCAATATTTCGATAGATAGGATGTAGGGGTATGTTCAGCAATAAACGGACGAGAATCGCGCCATCCCCCCGGACATTCTACAGCACCCCGTTTTGGCTGGTTTTGGCGTGTTTTGGCGTGTTTTTTGGCTTGTCGATGAACCCGCCACGCCGCAAAGCGCCGCACGACCGCTGCCGGCCAACCGCCTTCTGCCTACCGTCCCGCCCTTGCGATTTTCGGCGCGGCTGGGCGGCGGTGTGAGCAACACCAGAACAAATGTCCCCAAATGTCCCCAAATGTCCCCTCCGGCGAGGGGGGCATGGGACATGGGACATTCGTGTCACCAGATGTGAGACATTCGAGACATTCCGGGGAAGCGATTCGAGGGTCATTGTGGCCAGGAAATCACGGCGCGGCGCGGGAAAAAAAGCCGCCCCGGCCTGAGAGCGGTCGGGGCGGCGTGAATTTCCTGAGCCGGCAGGGTGATCAATCCCGCACGAGTCTCATGTGTCCTCTTACGCGTGCTGCAGCAGCGTGAGGACGTTTTGAGGGGCCGAGTTGGCCTGGGACAGGACGGTAGTGGCCGCCTGTGACAGGATCTGGTAACGCGTGAGATTCGCGGTTTCAGACGCGAAGTTGGTGTCGACGATCGAGCTGTTCGCCGCCGAGATGTTTTCGTAGGCGACGCTCAAGCTGTTGATCGTGGAACCGAGCGTGAACGTCTGGAAAGCGCCCAGACGGCCGCGCAGAGAGCTGACCTGGTTGATCGAGTTATCGACGATCTTCTGGGCGGTGGCGAGGCTCGTGGAAGTGAGCTGGTTGGCGCCCCCTGTGGCCAGAGAGCTGAGGTAACCAGTCGCGGCGTCACCGAGACTGCCGGTGGCGACGGACTGGATTCCGATGCTCGATTTGAGCGTATCGCTGACGGTCGATCCCAGTGAGAAGGTCGCGCCGCCGCCGGTGATGCCGAACGTCTTGCTTTTCCCGGCGTTGAGGGCGCTGGAGAGCGTGAAGCTCAGGTCCAGATTGGTGTCGCGGTAGGTGACGTTGGTGCCGTTGACAGTGGCAGCGGCGCCGTTGACGTCGACCTTGGCGTCCTTGCCGAACGCCTTGCCGCTGGTCCCGCCGGTGACGGAGAACGTGCCGCTGACGCTCTGGACGCTGACGAACTGGTTGGACCCGTAGTTCTGCGCCTTGAAGGCGAGGTTGGCGCCGGATGCCGAGGCGGTAACGCCGGTCTCGGCGGTGATGTTGTTGATGGCCGCAGCCACGGCAGACAGCTTGGTGCTGCCGGCGAAGCTGAGTTGTTGGGTGCCGAGGCTGCCAGCCACCTGCAAAGTGACCGCCGAGGCACCGATAACCGCCGAGCCGCCCGCGCCGGCGAAGCTCACCTTGCCCAGCGTCGCGCTGTTGAGAACCTGCACGACGACCGACTCCGTCTTGTTGCCAGGCAGGTTGGCCGCATTGACGGCGATGGTGGCAAATCCACTCGTGCCAGCCGAGCTCAATGTATACGCCAGGCTGCCGTCCAGGAGGTTCTTTCCCTGGAAGCTGGTCGAGTTGGAAATGCGGTTGATCGTGTTCAGGATCGAGTCGACCTGAAGCTGATTGGCGTTGATTTCGTCGGAGCTCATCGCGCCGGTGTTGGCCGATTGGTTGACCAGGCCCTCAAGCTGATTCAGCAGGTTGCTGACTTCGTTGAGACCGCCCTCGGCGGTTCCGATAACGTTGGTGGCGCGGTTGGCGTTGTCGATGGCGGTGGTGATGCCGGTCTGCTCGGCCTTGAGGGACTCACTGGCGATCAGGCCTGCCGGATCATCGGCGCCGGAGTTGATCTTCAAACCCGTGCTGAGGCGCTGAAGACTGGTGTTCAGGGCCTGATTGTTGGCGGCCAGCGAGCGCTGTGCGATCAGCGAGCTGACGTTGGTGTTGATTACGCTGCTCATGTTGGATGTCTCTCCGTGACTTGGGCCGCGGGTTGATTGGCGCCGCGGCCAGTTGACTAAGCGCGACGCAACAACGCTCGTGCACAAGCACCGCCGTGTCGCGCCGGTTCATTCCCTTGATGAGGCCGATGTTGAAGAACTCCGCCTTAGACACCCGCTGGTCCGCTCAGGGTCGAGCGGTCCCAGCCGCCTGCGGGAAGCACCTCGTCGGGCATACGACCCGGCCGAGCCTCCCTTGTTCCGCCATGAAGGCCTCCTTTGGTCTCTGATCTGCCGACCGCGCAGGCATTGCCTGTACGCGCAGCAGGTCCAAGAGGACACAGGTCTCATCGTCGGCCACGAGAGGGGGTCTTTAGGTTCGGGCGGGCAGGAAATCAGCCGAGTATTATGGGCCAATTCACCGTCCGCGGTTGATTTGCTGCCGAGAGCGGGAAGGATTTTATCAGACAATCCAATCCGACGCCGCCGACGCGATTTCGGAGTCCGGCAAATCGGACCTTGCGAGGCGCTCCGGGGATGCGGGCTATCAGCAGATTCGCATGGTTAGTCCGCCGTCGATGACGAACGTCTCGCCGGTGAGATACTCGTTGGTGGCGACTTGGCGAATCAGCGAAGCCACCTGTTGCGGCGTGCCTTCACGGTGTAGCGGGATGCGGTTTTCGAGGTTGTGTTTTTTGGTTTCGGGGGTCATCCTGGCGTGGAAGTCGGTACGGATGACGCCCGGCGCGACGCAGTTAACGCGGATATTGTCGTCGGCGAACTCGAAGGCCAGCGCCCGGGTCAATTGCGGCAGTGCGCCTTTCACCGTCTGATATGCGACGTTGCTGCGGATGCCACGGATGCCCGCGGTGGAGGAGATCAGCACGATCGAGCCGCGGTGCTTCTTCTTCATCACCGGGATCGCGGCCCGGCAGAGATGGAAGATGGGGTGAACGTGGACGTCGAAGGCGCTGTACCACTGCTCGGGGGTGATTTCCAGCAGCCCACCGTTAACCGGCCCGCCCGCCGAATGAATCAGCAGGTCGATTCCGCCGAGTTGGCTGATGGTTACTTCGACACTGCGCACCGCCTCCTGGGGTTTGGCGACGTCGGCCGAGACGGCAACGCACCGCCGCCCCAGCGCCTCGACTTCACGAACGACAGAGCTGGCGGCATCGTCCAGGTGACGGCCGACGATGACAACATTCGCGCCCTGCTCCGCCAAAGCGATGGCAGTGGCGGCGCCGATGCCGCGGGTCCCACCGGTGATCAGACAGGCTGCGTCTTTCAGATCCATGATCTTCCTTTCAAACTTACCGCCACTCGTCCATAAAGAACCGGCGTTTACGGCCGGGACGAAATAGCCGGTCGAAGATGTCCAGAGTGTGCGGGCGCCAGATCAGTACCGCGCCCAGCGCCGCGCCGCCGAGGTGGGCGGCCTGGCCCCCGGCGTTGTTGCCATTTGCCAGGACCGTGTAGACCGCAATGGCCAGCAGGATCCACGCCAGGACCTTCAGCCGCATCGGGATCGGCGGAAACAGGAGCATCACTGTCGTATCAGGCGCGACGCGCGCGCCGGCGACCAAAACGCCGAATATTCCCGCGGAGGCACCCACCAATGGCGCGTCGGGACTGCTGATCAGAATTCCCAGCCGCCAGAGAATGAGATAGAACGCCGCTCCCGCGATGCCGCAGAGCAGGTAGAACGCGAGATACCGCCGCGGCCCCAGATAGCCTTCTACGATGGGGCCGAAGAAATAGAGCGCCAACATGTTGAACAGGATGTGCGAGAAGCTGGCGTGCAGAAACTGAAACGTAACGAACCGCCAGAGCTGAAGCGAATAGATTGTCGCGCTGGCTGAGAAATAACCCCACGTCGTGAGCAGGCCGCTGCCCGGCACGCCTGGCTGTGCCGTCATTTGATCTATGAAATAAACCGCGACGTTGATCACAATCAGCCACGTCGTGATCGACCACATGCGCATGGTGCCGGCAACCGTGGTCTGGCGGTAGCCCTGCCGTGAGTAATCCCGATCGGCGAATCCCATCATGAGGATAAAACTGTAGATGCAATGAACTCGCGCGGCAAATCGGCGGCGCCTTCCTGGTAAGCTGAGAGCGGTAACGCGGGGTTGGCAAGCGTCTT
The DNA here is from genome assembly GCA_035483795.1 of Tepidisphaeraceae bacterium. Lineage (GTDB taxonomy): Bacteria > Planctomycetota > Phycisphaerae > Tepidisphaerales > Tepidisphaeraceae > DASXMX01. The sequence continues at coordinate 60,630 of DATHPP010000353.1, forward strand.
GCTTGCGGCACGAGGTAAATGATCCCGCGGATGCGAGTACTGTCGGTTTTGTTCGTCGTGATGGCCCAGGCGCCGGCGCTGCGCGCCCATGAGACGGACCAGTTCACCGTGCCGCCGGACCGCAAATTCGCGGACCTGGGCGATTATTTCAACCGCTGGGCATACGTTACGATTTCGCACGGCGTCGACCAGGCCAATGCAAAAATCCTGCAGGCCGCCGCACGTCATGAGCCGGCGACGGTGATGGCCGACCTGGAGTCGAATTCGCGGGTGACGATGGCCGTGCGAAGTCAGTGGCCCTGGTCGGTGACGCAGATCGAGACCTTCGAGCGCGTGCTGCGGTCGCCGGAGATGCGCAGGCGCTATCCCGGCCGGGTCGTCGCTTACGGCGAGCGGTTCGACGGCGTCTACCGCTGGGCCTTTTTTCCGCTGGACCCTCGGATGCTCTCGCACCTTGTTTACTTCAGCTCGACGATGATGGTGTACGGGACCTATATGGGAACAGATAAATTGGGGCATTTTACCGACGAGGGGATCAGCTACTACTACGCCTACCGAAAGGCGATCGACGCCGGCGAAGACGAGCGACGCGCCGTGGCCGCGGCGGTGCGGATCGGGACTGACGGGATCATGTCGGAAAGCGGCATGCTGGGGACGGTTGGCACCGCGGATTATGCCAACGGGGATGTTTCGGCCAACTTCGCCGGCTTTCTGTTCTATCGCAATCTCACCGAGCCAGTGCGGATCAAGGGAGAAATGCGGCCTCCCATGCTGCTGCGCGACGGGATGCTCTGGAAGTTGGCGCCGGACGTCCGCTCCGACAGCGGCTTTTTCGCGCGGTTCATCTCCGATCACCTGGACGAGGCGCTCAATCCCGGATTTTTCGATGCGTACCTTCGTCCCGCGATGCGCGACGCCGTGCGGGCGCGAAGGTCGACTCTGTTGCGGCACTACTGCGATGAGAATGGCCGGCCTCGCAGCAAGCAGTGGTTCGACAGCAAGCTGCACGAGCTGAGCACCTATTGGGGAATCGATTACGGGCACCGCGGCAGCTATCAAGAGCTGGTATCGATCGGCGACTCGTGCTTTGGGAAGACGGCGGACGAGGGATCGGGCCCTGATCCGGTCCCGGTTCGGGTAGCG
>DATHPP010000354.1:0-3094 GCA_035483795.1 Tepidisphaeraceae bacterium
AGGTCGTTCATGCTCTGGAGGGTATCGGGGTGGTCGGCACCGCGATGCTGGGTATATAACGCGCGGGCCGCCTCCAACTGCTCGGCCGACGTTCGCGCGTCTCCCAGGAGAATGAACGAATGCCCTATTGTCAGCCGCAGCCGAGCCTCGATCAGTGGCTGCTTGGGAAAACTCCGGTCAACGTACGGCAGGGCCGACTCGATCGCCTTGCGCAGCGTGACTTTTCGGCCTAGTCCCTCGGACTCCCTCTCGGGGCGCGCCGCAGCGATGATTCGGGTCTCGACGAACCCCAGCACCGCCTTGGTCTCCGCCTCGCGTGCCAAGGCGTCCTCTTTCGCCTTTTTTTCTGCCTCGGCCGCAACTAAAGCCCACGTTTCAGCTCGCGTGGCCCGAAACGCCTGCCAAACGGAAACTGCCGTGCCGGCCACGAGCGCCGCGGCCACCACGGCCACCGTGAGCACAGTTGCTCGGTTCCGCTGGGCAAACTTCTTGAGTCTGTATGCCCTCGATGGTGGCCGGGCCAAGATCGCCTCATCGCGCAGGTAACGTTCAATGTCCTCCGCGAAGCTCCCGGGCGTGGCGTAGCGGCGGCCGCGGTTTTTTTCCAGCGCCTTCATCACCACCCAGTCGAGATCGCCGGACAAGAGTTGCACCAACCGCTTGACGTCCAGACCGCGGTTGCCTGCGAGCACTGTGGCCGTGTCCCCCAATGACGAGAACCGCGTGCTCGGCCGCGGCGGCTCTTCCTCTTGAATCAGCCGCTGAATTTCCGAATACGCCGCCTCGCGCAGGCGATTGGCTTCCAGCGGCGTCGTCCCGGTGAGCAACTCGTAGAGCAACACACCGAGCGAATAAACGTCGCTGCGGGTGTCGATGTCCAGGCCGCTCATCTCCGCCTGCTCGGGGCTCATGTAGGCCGGCGTGCCGACCATCTGGCCGTAGGCGGTAAACAGCGTCCGCTCGGTCAGCTTCTGCACGGTCGCCTTGGCCACGCCGAAGTCGATCACCTTCACGACCGGAACCTCGTCATGCAGTGTCACCATCACGTTGGATGGCTTAATGTCGCGGTGAATGATCCCCTTGTGGTGCGCGTGCTGGATGGCGTGGCAGACATCGACGAACAGCTTGAGGCGCGCTTCGGGCGGCAGGCAGTTCTTGTCGCAATACTCGGTTATCGGCACTCCCTTGACTAACTCCATGACGAAGTAAGGATGGCCGGAAGCGGTCGCCCCCGCATCGAGCACCTTGGCGATGTTGTGATGGTCCATCAACGCCAGGGCTTGGCGCTCCGACTCAAACCGGGCAATCACCTCTCGCGTGTCCATGCCCGGCTTGATGATCTTCAGAGCGACGACACGGCGGACCGGCTTTTCCTGCTCCGCCATGTACACCACGCCGAAGCCGCCTTCGCCGATCCGTTGCAGCAGCTTATACGGACCTACGAAGTGGCCGACTTGCTCCGGGGGCGCATCGGCGATGAAAGTCGCCGCGAGTCCTTTCGGTGGATCTGGGGATGCGCCGTTTGGGTCGTTCATGGCAAGCTTTACTTGATGCTCAGGTGCCTCCGACCGCCAACGGATTCATTTTGCGGCTGTTTCGACGGCGACGCAACAGGCGGCGTGAATCACGGATCGATCACACCCTTGAGGCCATTTGCACGTCTGAGAAACGTTCCTTTACTGGCTCGGGGCCGGCGCCGCTCTGTGTCGACAAAGACTTCTGCCCGGTGAATCCCAAAATCTCATCTCTTAATTCAAAACCCCGGAAAGCCGAGTGCACCGAGGTTATTGAGTCGGTCTGCCGAGGGCTTTTTCGGTTGGCCTTCTCTCTAGAGGCGGCGTGAGGCGCCGGCTCAGCTGATGCCGCGGGCGTCGGTCCGACACACAAGTGTTGCGCCATCTTCTCACGTCCGAGATTCTCGACGATTGGCTCATCCTATTTCTGGGAGAACCGATCGAGGCGTTGCTGACCGGTTTGACATCGGCGACTTTCAATCAATGATCAGGGCGCTCGACTGATGGCGTCCTACGACGAATCCGTCCTCGACATCACATTCGCGAGGCGCGAACGATGCTCACACGGCGACGGGCACTGGCAATCCTCGGGGCGGCAGGGATCGGTACGGGGGTCTTTCAGCGGGCACTGGCCGCCAAGGCGGGAGACGGACCGGTTTCGCCCGAAATGGTCGCGGACGCCGAGTGGATCGCAGGGATCAAGCTCACTGGGGCCCAGCGCGAGGCGGCCGTCAAGAGCCTCAACAAGTATCGAGCATCGACGAAGCGGATTCGCGCCATCGACCTCGATAATTCGCAGCGGACCGGGCTGATCTTCCGGCCGCTGACCGGCCCGGATTCACTCCCCGACCCGCGCGGCTATCAAGCTGTCAAATCGCCGAAAGCGGTTTCGCACGTGGCGGCCGCCCCAAGCTCCGACGAGGACCTGGCGTTTGCTTCGATCCGACAAATCGGTGCCTTGTTGCGCAGTCGAAAGATTTCCTCGGTTGAACTGACGAAGCTCTATCTTGCCCGTCTGCGCCGCTACGACCCCTTGCTCAAATGCGTCGTCACGTTGATGGACGAGCTGGCGCTGCGACAGGCGAAGCAAGCGGACCGGGAGCTGGCTGCGGGGAAGGAACGCGGGCCCCTCCACGGGATTCCGTGGGGGGTCAAGGACATCATCGCCTATCCCGGCTATCCGACCACCTGGTGCGCCCCGCAGTATCGCCAGCGCGTCATCAACGTGAAGGCGGCAGTCGCGGAGCGGCTGGAAAATGCCGGGGCCGTGCTCATCGCCAAGCTGGCGAGCAACCCCTTCGCGGGGGGCGGCGTGCAGTGGTACCGCGGCCTGACCCGCAGTCCCTGGAACCCACACATGGATGCAGCGGGGTCGTCGTCGGGGTCCGGCTCCGCGACCGCCGCCGGACTCGTCGGCTTTTCGATCGGGACGGATACAGCGGGCAGCATTATCCACCCGTCGATGCGCTGCGGCACGGTCGGGCTGCGTCCAACCTACGGGCGCGTGAGCCGGCACGGCTGCATGCAACTGTGCTGGTCGCTCGATACCATCGGCCCGATCTGCCGCAGTGCCGACGACT
>DATHPP010000355.1:0-2027 GCA_035483795.1 Tepidisphaeraceae bacterium
CAGGAATGACTGCTCGGCCACGTGCCCCAGCACATTCTCGGCGTGCAGGTCGTGACAACAGGACAACACCCGCCCGTCCCAGGCGACGAAGTTGTGGCGCGCCAGAATCCCGCAGAAATGGCTCGCGGACGACCCGAATCGGCCGGTGAGCTCGACATTGTTTAGAAACCCGCCGCGGTTGTGGCAGTGGGTGATCGAGGCGATGGGAATCCCCTTGGCGCCCCAGAAGGCGATGGCTTGGTCCGCCGTGAACGTCGCGTCATCCGGGATCGGCACGTTGATCTGCACACGGCCAGGGAGCCGGGCGTGAGCCCGCTCGATGTTGCCGACGACGCGGTCCCACGGCAGAGGAACGTAGCGCGTGTAGCTTTCTGCGTCGACGCCCGGCACGCTGACGAACAGCACGGTGACCTGCGCCTCAGCGAGCTTCTCGACCATCGTCTCCTTGAGCATCAGCCCGTTGGTGACGATGCTGAGCCGGACGCCGATCTCCCGGCGAATCCGTCCCACCCACTCGGCACAGCGAGGATGGATCAGCGATTCTCCCATTCCGCACAACAGGATCCGCACCGGCGACTGCTCCCGTGCGCCCAGTACCGCCAGCGAGCGCTCGTGCGGGAGCGAAACCCGCTCCCCCTCGAGCGCGGCGACATATTCCTTGAGGTTGCGGAAGAAATGCTCGAAGTTTTCGGCGCTCATGAGCTGTTCGCCGCGTTTCATCTCCTCCCGCGGGCAGAACGTGCAGACGGTGTTGCACCGGCCGCTCAACTCCAGGTCGAAGACATACGGAATGATCAGGCCGGGTTCGAGCAAGCTCATAAGGTCTATCACCCGAATCAATCATAACAACCATTCGATCACCGGGGGAGCGAATCCGATCGGCCGGAACCGAAGGCGGCCGTCCGGATAGCATGGTTGCGGGACCGGAGGTTTGTACATCGACTATTAGGCGGGCGCCAGATACCCGCACCTCCCCCGCGATCCGGGCAAACCCGATCCGCTATCGCAGATCATGGCCCCGCGCCAGCCGGCTTGGACGAAGCGCTGAGCGCGACGCTCCAGCGCGCACCGCTCTGCTGGTGGGCGATGGCGATCTCCTGGCCGTCGAAACCCAGGTCGAACGTGTCGGCCCGGGCAGGAAAGACGCCGCCGCCGCTGACGCTTCGATAGCGGTCCAGCGCCGCCAAATCATCCGCGCCCACAAACCAGCGGAATTGTCCGCTGGTCACGTTCAGCGCCACCGCCCGCATTTCGATCGGCATGCGGGTACGGATGAGGGCGAAGAGAAAGACGAAGCATGGCTCGCCGCCGATTTTCCGATGGGCGACCAGCAGCCCGATCGCGTCCGTCGAGCGATCGGGGAGTGCATCACTGATCATGGCAAATCCGTGGTGGACGTCGTCCCAGCTCATGTCGCGCAGGACGTTTGGGTCTCCATTTGCCTCATTCCAGACGTAGTCCTCGAGATTTTTCTGCCAGGATTGAAAGGTGACCGGTTCCGGCGGTGGCTCGACGCCACATCCGCTCCCCAGCAGCAACGGCAGCAGCACCAGAATCGTGGATTGGGGCCGCATCAACGTTCTGCTCCCGGTCGTGAGGCCAGGATCGCCAGCACGTCCTCAAAGCCATGTTCGGCTGCGACCGCTTCAGCAGTGCGGCCGCGAAGGTCCCGCGCGCCCGCGCGGGCGCCGTGGTCCAGGAGCAGGCGGATGATCTGCACATCCCCGGCCAGCGCCGCCTCGTGGAGCGCCGTGGCGCCGGCGTCGCTCGCAGCGTTCGCGTCGGCGCCGTGCTGAAGCAACAGACGGACGACCTCGAGGTGTCCATGCCGGCAGGCCAGAAACAGCGGCGTGGTTCCGGCGTCGTCGCGGGCGTTCACATCGGCCCCCAGGGCCAAAAGCCGCTCGACAGCGCCCGTGTCCCCGGAGCTTGCCGCATCGTGCAAAGGCGTATAGCCGAATTCGTCCGTCAAACCGGGCGAGATCACATCGGTCGAGCGAATCCGCGCCTCAAGCGGCGAGGACGCT
>DATHPP010000356.1:0-6340 GCA_035483795.1 Tepidisphaeraceae bacterium
GAGGATCGCCCAGGCCATTTGCCCGTTCGCCCCGGCCAGCCATAAATGACCCAGATCGATTCCCCGCGACGAGGCGAACTGTGCGAACTCCCGGACCTGCTCCTGGCCCGCCGGCACGCCTTCGTGCGATAGAACCAGGGCGATCCCGTCATGCACTTCGTCAGCCCGCGCCGGGCGGTACTCCGCAACCCCGCCGCCCTCCGGCGCGTTGGCTTTTCGCACGAGATTTGACAGCACTTTCACCGCTCTTAAGATTACCCGCAACGCCTGAGCGGGCCAATTGCCTGCCCACCACACCGCGAGGTACACCCATGCACAGAGTCGTTCACAGGGGCAGCCTTGTCCTGCTGATGTTCGCCGTTCTCATCGCGGCGGTTGCCACCACGGCGGATGCCGGAAAGAAATATCCCGAACCCAGCATTTACCCCATCAAGTGGGAGCTCGATTTCAAGCACGGCCAGCCGCGACGCGTCGTCGTCAACTCCATCGGCTATTGGTATTTCACCTACACCGTCACCAACAGCACCGGCCAGGATCAGCTCTGGGCGCCGGATTTCAAGATGATGGCCAACGACGGCACCATCCTTCCCAGCGACCGCAACATTCCCGGTGAGGTGTTCGATCGGATCAAGGGCATGGAGAAGAACCGTTTTCTCGAGCCGGCCAACCACATCGCCGGCACGCTCCGCCAAGGTCCCGATCAGGCCAGGGACGGCGTCGCCATCTGGAAAGAACCTAACCCCCGCATGGGCGACTTCAAGATTTTTGTCGGCAATCTCAGCGGCGAATACGCCATCCTTACCGACGACGACGGCAAGGAAATGAAGACCCCCGACGGCGAGCCGATGATCGTCCGCAAGACCCTCAAGCTCGACTACGCCGTCTACGGCGACGAATTCTACCCCGAACGCCACGAGGTCCACGAGCTCGGCCACGAGTGGGTCATGCGGTAGGGCGCCCATGTGGCTCATCATGACTGAGCCAAAAAGTGAGCCACCGTGAGCCAAAGTGAGCCACTTGTCGCTGTGGCTCATGGCCACGCCTAAAACATGAGCCATTGTGAGCCAAAATGAGCCACTTGTCGCTGTGGCTCATGGCCACCCCAAAAACGTGAGCCACCGTGAGCCAAAATGAGCCACTCGTCGTGGTGGCTCATGGCCACCCTAGAAACGTGAGCCACCGTGAGCCACCGTGAGCCAAAATGTGCCACTCGTCATTGTGGCTCATGGCCACCCTAAAAACGTGAGCCACCGTGAGCGAAAATGGGCCACTTGTCAAAATCTTGCCAAAACCTCGGCGATCGAGGCGAGCCCGGCGATCGCCGCCGGTCCGCTTCCGCCTCCCCCAAACATCAAACCTTTCAAGAATCATGAACAGAAAGTTGCTGGCCTCGTTGGCATTCCTTTCAACCATTGGCCTGGTCGCCTTACCGGCTCGCACTCAGATGCCCATATCGAAGGCTTCGGCTGCGGCGCCGTGCATGGACGTTTTGCATCTGTTCACCGCCGCCGATGTGCCGGCGTTCGCCCCCAGTGAAATCGCGGCGTCCGAGAAGTGGAGAAATGGCGTGGCGCGGTCCGGCTTGCCCGGAAAGGGACTGGCACAACACCCCATGCTCTACGTCGGCGAGAACTGCAACACGATGTTCCTTGTCAATCAGGGGAAGGTGATCTGGACTTTTTCGACCGGCAAGGGTCCTGAGTTCGACGACGTATGGATGCTTTCCAACGGCAACATCCTCTTCAGCCGGATGGCCTACATCGCTGAAATCACGCCCGACAAGAAAGTCGTGTGGCGCTACGATTGCCACGTCCCCGGCGGTCCCGCTCACACGGAAATCCACACCTGCCAGCCGCTCGGCCTGGACAAGGTCATGTTCGTTGAAAATGGACTTCCGCCGAAGTTGAAGGTGATCAACATCAAGACTGGCGTCGTCGAAGTCGACCACGAGCTCCAGTACAACCGGCCGGCGGGAGTCCACGGGCAGTTCCGCCGGGCGCGGGTCACCGCACAGGGAACCTATCTCGTTTCCTATCTCAACCTGGGCTATGTCGCTGAATACGACAAGGATTTTAAGGAAATCTGGAAGTACAAGATCACCTCGCCCTGGGCCGCCCTCCGACTGAAAAACGGCAACACGCTGATTACCGACGAAAGGGACACCCTGACACGCGAAGTGAATTCAAAGGGGGAGACGATCTGGGAATTCAATTGCAAAACGGATCTGCCAGCCGACTACCAGCTCGCATCGGCGCCGCAAACCTGCACCCGGCTGGCCAACGGCAACACCATCTTCACCTCCCGCGGCAAAAGCAGCCAGGGCCCCCAGCTCATTGAAGTGACGCCAGACAAGAAAGTGGTCTGGGTGCTTCAGGATTGGAGCAAGGTCGGCGATGGCACCGCCGTGCAGGTCCTGGACGACCCCGGCACTCCTGAAATCCCCGCCGAGTCCGAACATTGATCATATAAAAACCGCTAAAGGTGCGCAGCGAAGGGGCAGCGATCCGCTGCCTGGGCCAGCGGTGGGTCAAGATCCTCTGGAAGATGTGGCAGGAGAACAAACCCTACGACGAGGCCCGCCACACACTCGACCAGGTCAAGCACGGCTCGTGGGTCGTCAAGCTCCTTCCCCAAACGGCACCGGCCGAACCGGCCTGAACCCCCCTGTTGAAATCGGAGGATTTACCCGTTGCCCCCGTTTCGCGAGCAACGCACGGTGGTCATGGAGGTTAATCCGTAAATCGTGACAAGCAGCGTTTCCCCTTCCTGACTCGATCATAATACTGCGGGTCATTTCGAGTCGAGGCGGGCTTCCTCGCTTCCTTCGTAGACGGCGAGCTCTTCGTGGAGGCGGGCAATCATTTTGCGGATGCCGGCTTTGGTGAAGCCCTTGTTGCCCGCCGGGTGGGATTGCTCGAGGCGGCGGAGGCGGTCCTCGAGGTCGCGCAATTCTTCCTGGGCTTTCTGATAGTCGTTGGCGGTTGCGATCATGGCCTGATCTCCACAAGCCCCTTGCGTCGTCCGTCGGGTTCTCGCGTGCGGCTGAAGAATTCCAGCCAGTCTTCCCAATCGGCGTCGTCTTCGGCAGCAAAAAGTTCCTCAGGGCGTCGAGTGAGAAGCATCTGCTCCAATTCTAACGCGGCATCGATGTCGCGGCGAACTTGGGCCTGAAAATCGGCCGGTAGCAAAATAACTGCGTCCACGTCGCGTGGTTCCGGGACGTCTGTGACGAAGCTTCCATCGATCAGCAACCGGGTGGCGCCGACGGCGCGAGCCAGATCGATCCATCGCCGAACGCGTAGAGCGAGTCGCCGGCGCCGGGGGCTCGCTGAGCCAAATCTGAACGTGATCTCCGCCCCGGAAGCCGGATGTACGCCTTCCGGCAAATAGCCGTCCGCGCGAAACGCAGGAATCATGTAACGTGGAATATATCACGGACCAGGGCCGAAAGCTGAAACACCGGCGCTGATGGCATTTCGGGGAGCTCGCACGGCCGTTTCAAATCGATCAACTCCAGGTTCGCCGTTCCCGGGGGGTGCCGGGGCGGAGCCCCTGCATATCTCTGTTCCCCATCTGGATTGGACTGAGTACCTGCGCAAAGGGCGGGAGGGCGGAAGAGCCCTTATCCCCGGTCCTCCAAAAGCTCCTCGACATTGTCGTCCAGCATCTCGCGGTATCGCCCGACGAAACGAGCTTTTGTGGCGTTGAGATTCTTCCGCGCATCCGGATCGCCGCTCAGCATGCAATATGCGTTAAAACGGGCCGCCGCGAACAGAATCACCGTGCTCACTCGCGAGTCGCCCTGCTCTTTGGCGAGTTTGTTCGCCAGGCTAATGAACCTGTCGACGGCATCGTAGAATTCCTTTGGAACTTGATCGGCCATCGGGGCATTCTACCGCCCGAGCCGGTGCAGAGCGCAGCGGAGCCGCGTCCTCGCCTTTGACTGGACGCCTTTCACAACTTTCAAAAGCATTGATAACCATTTGTGCTACGCTCGCGCCTCGTCATGAGATGGAGGCGCGTATGGATGTTTTGCTGATTAATCCCCCGTACCAGACGATCACGTCCAATGTCGGAGTCGGGCATCAGGTTCCTCTGGGGCTGCTGATGGCGGGAGGGGCGATTCAAGCACGCGGGCATCGCGTCCGGCTATTGGATGCGGAGTGTCGCAGGCTGAGTATCCGCCAAATCGTGCGTGAGGTGGGTCGGGAGCCGCCGGGGATTGTGATGGCCGGGCATGCCGGCTCGACGCCGGCCCATCCGGTGACGATGCGGATGTTTCGAGCAATCAAAGAAGCTTTTCCGCAGACTCCTACGGTCTATGGCGGCGTTTATCCCAGCTATCACGCGATAGAAATTCTCGAGCAGGAGCCATCGATCGATTTTGTGATTCGGGGCGAAGGAGAGGCGACCGCCGCCGAATTGGTGGACGTGCTGTCTGCCGGGCCAACTGCCGAGCCAACTGGGGCCGCGGATGTCAATGGAATCGGCTTTCGCGGTGGCTCCATTGTGGCACAGTCGCCCCCGACTGTGTTGGACCGAAGGTCCAAGATAATCGTCGAAAAACTTCCGCCTTCGGCGGAAGACACAGCCGAGGGCGGCTGTGCCACAGTGCCATCGGCTACACATGGCCACAACGAGGAGTTGCACTCCGGACGCCGGGCGATCTTGACTCCGCCTCGTCCGCCCATCCGCGATCTGGACACTTACCGCATCGGCTGGAACCTGATCGACGACTGGGACGCCTATCGCTGTTTCCGCCTTGGCCGCTCGGCGATCATTCAGTTCTCCCGCGGCTGCCCGCATCGCTGCACGTACTGCGGACAGCACGAGTTCTGGGTGAGCTGGCGGCATCGCGATCCGGTAAAAGTCGCCAATGAAATCCAATGGCTCAGGCAAAGGCACGATGTGCGGTTTATCACCTTCGCCGATGAGAATCCCACAACCCGTAGGGACGTATGGTCGCAGCTTCTTGGCGAACTCGCCCGCCGACGGCTCGGCGTGCACTTCTTCGCCACGATTCGCGCCCGTGACATTGTCCGCGACGCCGATCTTCTGCCTTTGTATCGCGAGGCGGGGATTCTTCACGTGCTGCTGGGAATCGATTCGCTCCAGGCGGATGTGCTTCGCGAGGTGCGCAAAGGCTCGACGCCGCGTTATGACATCGAAGCGTGCCGGCTGCTCAAGGCCAACGGTATTTTTTCGATTATCGGCCACATCGTCGGGTTGGCCGATGAAACCCCGGCCACTTTCCGCCACGCCCGCCGGCAGTTGCGACTGTACGAAGGCGACAGGTTGAATGCGATGTACCTGACCCCGCACGACTGGACGCCACTGGGCCGGGCGGCGCTGCGTGGCCAGATCGCCGAGCCGGATCTGGGCAAGTGGGACTATCGACACCAGGTGCTTCACCAGCGGCACATGAAACCGTGGCGGATATTTCTGAACGTCAAGTGGATGGAGCTTCATTTTCACCTGCGTCCGTCAAAGCTGAAGGAGATTTTCCTCGAGCGTGATCGCCTGCGGCAGCAGCAGATTCGTTGGGTGATGCTGCACATCGGGGCGGTTTGGTTGGCGGAGATTGGCGAGTTCGTTTTGATTCGGCTGGGCAGAGTGTGGCGGCTGCTCAGCAGACGCCTCGATATCGTACGGCCAAAAGCAGAGAAGCAGAAGGAGGAAGAGGAACACGAGGGACACAGTGTTCCCCTTTGCCCGCCTGCTCGGGGTTCCCGGGTACGTCCTCACGACGCTTTGAAGCCCGGAGCGAGCGCCGTGTAGCGCTCGGCGGCGTTCGCCGGCATTTCGGAAATATCACCTCAGAAATGAATAAGATAACGACAAAAATCCGTTGCGTTTTTCCGCCATTGAGGGGTCTAATCAGCGTCACGCCACGCAGGGTGGCGCCGTCGGCGCGAACCGCGGCCGGCGAACCTCTGGTGTCCTATCCGTGCTCCAGATCAACCGATACGGGCGCGAAGGAAGTGCGGGATGAAAAGCAGTCGACGACTTCGCATCGCGCTCTTGTTGGCGCTGGCAAGCTCGTTTCCGGGGCGCATCGCACGGCCCGACATCACGCAGATCGTCGCCCAGACCGGTCAGGCGGCGGGAGGACAGACGATTACCGGAATCTTTCAGGCACCGGTGGTGAATTCCGCAGGTCAAGTCGTCTTTCAACCCAACCTCAGCGGGAACGGCACTACCACCGCAAATGTAGGGGTGTTCATCGGCGTGGACGGTCAAACGCCTCCTGCTCCGACGGTGGCCCTCCAATTGTCAGGGTTCAGCGGGGGAAGCCAGCCGTTTACGAACTTCTCCACTGCAAGTCTGAATTCATCGGGGC
>DATHPP010000357.1:0-10688 GCA_035483795.1 Tepidisphaeraceae bacterium
GTGCTCAGCGAAATGGCCGCCCCGGACGTCGCCGTCATCACCAACTGCGGCGCCGATCACCTCGAGTTTCTCGATGACCTGATGGGCGTTCGACGCGAGAACGCCAACATCATTCACGGCCTCAGCCCCAAGGGCCTGCTGATCGTCAACGGCGACGATCCCGACCTGCTCTCGGCGGTCGCCGAATACGCGGGAAAGAGAATTACCTTCGGCTTCAAGGACACCAACGACCTGTTCGCCACCGACATCCGGTGCGACGAGACCGGCACGCGGTTCACGATCAACAACAGCCGCCGGGAGGTTTTCGTGCCGATGCTCGGGGCCCACTCGGCGTGCAACACGCTGGCCGCCATCGCGGTGGCGCGAAAGCTCGGCGTCCCCGAAGACGTGATCATCTCGAGCCTGTCGTCTGCTCGCGGGCCTGAGATGCGGCTTCAATGGCAGTCGGCCGGCACCGTTCGCGTTCTCAACGACGCCTATAACGCCAACCCGCATTCGATGCGTGCCGCCCTCGATACCGCCGCGGCATTGCATGCCGATGGCCGTCGCGTCGCGGTGCTGGGCGATATGAAGGAACTGGGCCAGGCCAGCGAACGCTATCACAAGGAGATCGGGCAGGCCGTCGCCGCGGCCAAGGCGTTCGATCTGCTGGTCTGCGTGGGCCAGCAGGCGAGCCTGATCGCCGACACCGCGATCGCCAGCGGAGTACCGGCCGAAGCCGTCAGCCGGTTCGAGGACGCCGTGACCGCGAGCCTCGCCGTCCCCGCCCTCCTGCGCGATGGCGACCTGGTCCTGCTCAAAGGCTCGCGCAGCATGCGCCTCGAAGAAATCGCCAAGGCAATTACGCACCAGGCGCAGGAGATACCCGTGCGCATGGTGGCATCTTAAGTTTGACGCGACACGTAGCCCGTGACACGGGTTTTCAACCCGTGCCGATGATAATCCATGACCAGCGCCTCGCCACACCAGATCTTTCGTTTCACGCAGGTCCCAGCACGGGTTACAAACCCGTGTCACAAGGCGGCCGATTCAATTCTTCTCTGCGTCCTCCGCGCCTCTGCGGTGAACCACGGTTTCCTGGGTCACCGCGAATGATCTATCTGCTCGTCGAGCATTTCCTCAAAGGGCTGGAGGCGCACGGACTGGGCTTTTTGCGCGTCTTCACCTTCACCTCGTTCCAGGTGGTCGCGGCAATTCTGCTGAGCTTCGTCATTTGCATCTCGCTGGGCTCACGGGTGATCGACTGGCTGCGCCGCCAGAAGATTGGCGACCAGGCGGAGTTCGATCAGGACGAGATCAACCGCATGATGGAGGGCAAAAAAGGCACGCCGACCATGGGGGGCGTGCTGATCATCAGCTCGATCGCCATCGCCACGCTGCTCCTGGCCAACCTGCGGAATTTCTACGTCGAGATGGCGCTGATCAGCCTCGTCGTGCTGGGCGGCGTGGGCGCGGCAGACGATTGGCTCAAGCTCACCGCCGCCCACCGCATCGGAAACCGCCAGGGCCTCACCAGCCTGGAAAAGCTTCTCTTCCAGGTCGGCGTGAGCGTGATTCTCGCCTATTTCACTTATTACTACGGCGTCAACACGCCCGAAACGCACACGCTTTTCCTGCCGTTCGCCAAGCGCTTCGGCATTCGCCTGAGCATCGGCGCGTTCATCATCATCTCGACGCTGGTGATGACCGGGACGAGCAACGCCGTCAACCTCACCGACGGCCTGGACGGCCTGGCCGCAGGCTGCATGGCGATCTGCAGCTTCACCTTCTGCGTACTGGCCTTGATCATCGGCACGCTCAGTTTCTCCAGCCAACTGCTGCTCCCCTACATCCCCGCCGCCGATCAGATGGCGGTGATCGCCGGGGCCATGATGGGGGCGTGCCTCGGGTTCCTCTGGTTCAACTGCAACCCGGCGCGCGTGTTCATGGGCGACACCGGCTCGCTCGCCCTGGGTGGCCTGATCGGCTACATCGCCATCGTCATCCGCCAGGAGCTGGTCCTGTTCCTGGTCGGTGGAATTTTCGTCATCGAAGCCTTCTCCGTCATCCTCCAGGTCAGCTATTTCAAGTACACCCGCAGACGCTTCGGCGAAGGCCGAAGAATCTTTCTCATGTCCCCTTTGCATCATCACTTCCAGCGGAAGGGATGGACTGAAACGCAGGTGGTCGTGCGTTTCTGGCTCATCGGCGCCATGCTCGCCGCGATGGCGCTGGCGACGGTGAAGCTGAGATAAAAACGAACTACTTCACATCTTCCGGCTTGATGGCCCGCTGGAAACGGGCGCCGATGGAAAAATGACCGGTGCTGAGGCGTGCGCAGCGGGTCACGAGAAAGAGAATGTCCAGCGAATCGCCCTGTTTGCGGGGGAAGCAGACGACGATGTAGGTTCCGGTTTCGATGGCTTCGTGGAAGACGATCCCGACGCCGGAGGCGGAGATGTCGCGGAGCCAGGCGGTCTGGACGCTGGCCCGGCCGCCGGTGCGGCAGGGAATAAACTGAACTTGCACCCGCAGGCCGACGCGCGGCGAGCCGCGGCGCTCCAGCGAACGCTGCCGCGCCCGCTCGGATCGCAGATGCGTCACGATCTGGTCGTACTGTTCAGCCCCGAGAAACATATCGATGCTCTTATGCCGCCGAGGTCGTAATCGTAGATGGCGCCGCGGCCGCCCGCCCGATTGCGCCGCGGCCCTTGCCGGCGCGCTTGGCCTCGTACATGAGCTGATCCGCCTGACGCAGGGCGGCCAGGGCGTCGGTCTGCGCCTCGGGCACCCCGAGCGGCACGATGCCGATGCTGGTCGTCAAATCGAGCCGGTCAGGTCCGTGGGCGACGGCGACTTTGGCCATGCGGTTCACGAAATTAGTCATCGCCTGATCCAGCGCCTCGGGGCGCGCGACGAAGGCGAAGACGAACTCGTCGCCGCCGATCCGCCCGACGATTCCACTATTGTGAAGCGTTTCCAGCAGGAGCTTTCCGGCCTCGACAAGGGCGGCGTCGCCGGCAGCGTGGCCGTGCGTGTCGTTGATCCGCTTGAAGTCGTCCATGTCCAGATATCCGATCGCACAGGCGGCGCCGTGACGCCGAGCCAGCGGCAGCAGCTTGCCCAGCCGCGCCAGAAACGCGGCTCGCGTCAGCGCGTTGGTCAACGGGTCGAATTCGGCGCGCTGCGCCTGGTCCTCCAGCGCCGCCACCGCCTGTCCGAGCTGCCGTTCGCGCTCGCGCAGCCCGTTGATCTCCGCCGCGCTGCTGAGGATGGAAGCCTGAAGACAGTCGGCGACTTCGGCGCCAAGGTTCTGGAGGAATTGCTTGAACGAGGCGCTCTGGTCTTCCGGCTCGGCAAAGAGGCTCCCCAGCCGGTTGAACTCCTCGGCGATGCGCTTCACCAGTTCCGCCAGCTCGGCGGCAGAGGCGCTGGTGGTCTTGTGGACGCGGGTCGCCAGCGGCTGTAGCACCCGCGCCGAAAGCGACGGCAACCGATGCGGGAGCGACGAGGCCGCGTCGATCCCCATTGCCAGCGCCGTGATTCCGGCCGTGGTCAGCGCCTCGACGCCCGAGTGGTGCAACTGGCAGGTTCGGGCGAAAAGTCCCGGAAGCTTCAGGACGGCGGCACATTGCCCGGAGACCGTCGCGTGATCCGTGCCGTAAATCCTGCATTCGCGGTCGGCGCGGTCGGCGTCAGCCCCGTCAAGAACAGCAAGAAATTCGGGCCACGCCGAGCGGTCGGCGGCGCAGAAAACCGGGAGCGCCAGGTCCTGAATCAGCGCCGCCAGGAACGCTTCTTCCCCCACTGCTTCGCGGTCCTCTGACGAATCGAGCCGTCCTCCGATGCCGCGAACGCATTCGCGGGCCGCGACGGCTTTGAGCAGGCAGGCACGCCACAGCAGCCCCTGATCTTCCGCCGGCAGGCTCAGTTTGTTGAAAATCCCCGCGAACGACAATCCGAAAACCAGTGGCAGCAGATTACCGAGCCCGATCTGGGCAATTGCGCGCGAGAGACGAGTGACCGGCGTCACCGGCGCGAACGCCGCCGAGTTCGCCAGTGCAAGTACCTTGGTCGACAGCGCCGGGTCGGCCGCGATCACGGTCGCAAATTCCGCCGCCCCGGCGTCGTTGCGACGCTTCAGCTCCAACACCTTCATGGCCACCGCGGCGTTCGAGGGGAGCAGCTTCAGGCCCGATAGCGTGCGGTCGATCGCCAGCCGACGGTTGGCCACAAACGGGGGAACGGTTCGTTTTGAATTTGAATTCGGCATCCGAAATGGGTCTTTCCGCGGGCGGCCTCTGCCCGGTTCCCGCCGGAGCCGGAGCCACAGCGGCCCCGATCACAGCCAGTCCGCTTCTGTGCCTATCGGCATCGCCATTCTCCCACTTGATACGTCCGATTTTCGCGCCTCCGCCCCGAAAGCTCATGCCCGGCCCGTATTGGGCCGACGTAGTAAAGTCATCGAATTACCCTCGCCAGGGGAAAGCGGGACATGCGTCTGGTTCACATCGACAACCTGACCCGCGGAATGGAAGTCGGAGAGCCCGTCTACGGCGCGGCGGGGCAGCTTCTGCTTGCGCCCGGCGTCAAGCTGAGCGACCGCTATATCGGACTGCTCCACCAGCTTGACGTGCCGGCCATTTACATATTCGATCCCGACACCACGGGAATCACCGTCCCACGCGCGACCAAACCCAAGACCTACCACACCGCCGCCCACGCGCTCACCGACGCCTTCGAGCGGCTCGGCCCTGTCGCAAAGCAGTTCCAGAAGCAGCCGGACTTCGACGAGGCACACGCCAGCAGCGATCGCTTCGAGAAAACCGTGCGATCCGTCTTCGGCACCGGCGGCTTTGATTCGCTGGTCAAAAGCGTCGAGTCGGTCATCAACGATCTGCTCGACCAGCGCGTGCTCGTCGGCCTGAACAGCATCAAGACGCACGACGCCTACACCTTCCAGCATTCGATCGACGTCACGATCATGGGCGTGGTGCTGGCCCGCAAGGCCGGCTGGGAGGGGACCAAGGTCCGCCTGTTCGGACTGGGCTGCATGCTGCACGACCTGGGAAAAGTATTGATCCCCCAGGAACTGCTGCACAAGCCCGGCCGCCTCACCGAGGAGGAGTTCGAGCAGATGAAGCACCACGCCAAGCTCGGCTATCTGCTCATCCGATCGATCGCTCCCTCGCTGAGCGGGCTGGTCTCGCAGGTCGCCCACCAGCACCACGAACGCCAGGACGGCTCCGGGTATCCCCGCGGACTCAAGGGGAACAACAAGTTGGGCGCCAACGAGCCGGGAATGATCCACGACTTCGGCGCCCTCTGCGCCGTCGCCGACGTCTACGACGCCATGGCCTCCAAGCGCCCCTACCGCAACGCCTGGGCGCCCGACCAGGTGGTGCAGGCGGTCATCGGACTGGCCGGCGAGCAGTTGAACCGCGACGCTGTCGAAATCTTCCGCACCGTCGTCTCGCCCTATCCGGTCTGCTCCGAGGTGACGATCCTGACCGGCCGATACGCCGGCCATCGCGGCGTCGTCGCCAGCGTCGACCCCGCCAACCTCTCGCGGCCGCTGGTTCGCGTCCTCTTCGACGAAAAGGGCGAGCGCATCGAGCCTTTCGAGATCGACCTGCGCACTCAGCACGACGTCGTGATCCGCTCGTCAGTCTGCGGCGACGAGCTTCCCGTCGAATCGATGGGCGGCCGCCGCAAGACCCCCCGCCCCGCCGCCCCGCTGCCCGACGAAGTCGTCAACGCCCTCCGCCAGGCGCGGCAGGATGCTCCGGCCCAGCCGCCCTCCCATCGACTGGCAAGTTGAGCCATTCTTGACACCCGCCGCCACCCCCCCTACTTTCCAACGGGCAAACGGAAAGGCATCCTGACGTGGCGTCGTTCTTGCAAGGCAACACTTGTGTCGTCGGTCTCCAGTGGGGTGATGAGGGCAAGGGAAAAGTTGTCGACATTCTCACCGAGCACGCCCAGGTCGTGGTCCGCTACTGCGGCGGGGCCAACGCGGGGCACAGCGTCAAAATCGGAAACGAGAAGTACGCGACGCATCTGCTCCCCGTCGGGATCTTCCGGCCGGGCGTGATGAACCTGATCGGCAACGGCGTGGTCATCGACCCGGCGACGCTGTTCAAGGAAATCGATGAATTCCTCGGCCGCGGCATTCCGATCTCGCCGCAGAACCTGAGGATCAGCTACAAGGCGCACCTGGTGATGCCGTATCACATGCACGAGGACGCCGCCCGCGAGAGCAAGGCCGAGGGCGGCGGCATCGGCACCACTCGCCGGGGGATCGGGCCCACTTATGCCGACAAAATGCAGCGGACTACGGCTCTGCGCGTTGCTGATCTTACTCACGAAGACAAGCTCCGCGAACGCATCTCGCACGTCGTGACCGAGCGAAACAAGGTGCTTGGCGTGCTCTACGACGCCCCGCCTCTCGATTGGAAAGAGGTCTTTGAGAACTATCGGGATTTCGGGCGTCGCATGGAGCCTTTCATCGACGACGTCGGGTACATCCTGATCAACGCCTGGAAAGATGGGAAGCGGATCGTCTTCGAGGGCGCGCACGCGGTGCTCCTCGACGTCGACCACGGCACGTATCCCTACGTCACCAGTTCAAACTGCTCGGCCCTGGGCCTGTACACCGGCGCCGGCGCCCCGCCGCAGATGGTGCAGAATTTCTTCGGGATCATGAAGGCCTACACCACCCGCGTGGGCGGCGGCCCGTTCCCCACCGAGCAGGACAACAACATCGGCAGCTACATCCGCGAGCGCGGCAACGAGTACGGCACCACCACCCGCCGGCCCCGGCGCTGCGGCTGGTTCGACGCTGTCGCCGTCAAGTATTCCGTCGACCTCTGCGGCATCACCCACATCGCCCTCACCCTGCTCGACGTGCTCTCGGGCCTGGAGCACATCCGCATCTGCACCGGCTATAACTTCCACGGCAAACGCCTCGACTACTTCCGCGCCGACATGGACACCCTGGCCGAGGTCCAGCCGATCTACGAAACCCTGCCGGGCTGGAAGCAGGACCTCTCGCAGGTGCGCCGCTGGGACGACCTCCCCCACGAAGCCCGCCAGTACGTCAAGCGACTGGAAACGCTCGTCGGCGCGCCGATCAAAATGGTCAGCGTCGGCTCCGAGCGAACCGCGACGTTGATTCGCCAATAGCAGCGCAAAGGAGTTCGGCTCACTTGGCCGGTTGCGTCGCGGGCGCCGGGCTGGGCAGCGGGCCCGTCCACACCACCTCGGCGTCGACCGCGTCCATCGAACCGGAAAACTTGGCCGGGGTCACCTTGATCGTCGCTTCCAGCGCAAACACGTATTTCCGATCCGGCAGGATACTCACCGTCACCAGTCCGGCGTAGTGTCTTGCCTCGGGGTTGGGGACCGTGGCCATCGTGTTCTGAAACTCGATCTCGTATCCGCGGACTTCATTCGGCTTGAGGGAATGAAAGCCCATCACGCCCTGGTCGATGCGGAAGACGCCATCGGCAGTGGGATGCAGATCGAACGCCACGTTCCTGAGCATCACCTCGGTATCCTGCGGGAGGGCCCCGGCCCACTGGCCCACGATCTGCGGCGGCAGCAGCAGCCGGATGATCTGCGCGGGCGGCCCGGAAAGCTGCGGCTTGGGTTGCCCCATCGATTCATCCGCCATGGCCCCCACGTGCAGGTGCAGCACCGGGACCGGGGGAGGCGCCGGCGCCGTAGCCGGTGCGGAAGCGGCGGTGGTCGGCGCGGTAGCCGCGGTGGTCGGCGCAGAAGGGGCCGTGGTCGGCGCAGAAGCCGCAGTTGTCGGCCCGCTGGCCGGCCCGCTCGTCGGCGATGGCTGCGTCTGCGGGCTGCCCTGTGCCGGACCGCCAAGTCCGGCCAGACTCATCACCACCAGCAGCACAGCAGCGGATGCTATCGGATTGGGCGCTCGCATGGCTCGCGTCGTCGCGCTCAGGTGCACCCGATGCTCCGACGCCCTGCCATCGTATCGCCGAGCGGGATTCTTCGACAACCGGCATCATTGCGGCAATTGAGAAGGGTGCCCAAAAGTATTATGCTATTGCTGCAACGTCACCGGCGTAAACAGCACCGCCGCCACCACCAGGCTCACGCCCAGAATGATGGCGGCAACCACGATCGCGACGGCGATGTTGTGGTTCTCCGCCAATTCCTTCTCCACGTCGATCCTGGGCGTCATCCAGTCAAACAGCTTGAATCCGAAGACCGTCAGCACGATCCCCAACAGGCCGAAAATCACCGTTAGGACGACCTGGCCAAGAAACGTGTGCGGAGTCAACCATGAGTTCATAAGACCTTCCCTTTGTTTGCCCGGCTATCCAATCACATGCGGCACAAACCGGCTCGTGTTCTGCGTCACCGGCGACGCATCCTCTCGAATGCCGATCCCACACGCATATCCGTTTACCATCCAACTGCCGACCACGGCAAAATTGCCGTCGAACGACCGCAGCGGGTGCAACTCCTGAAAAACATACGGGCCGCCGTAGGGCCCGGCTGTTTCCGGCTCTGCATGCCCATTCACGACACGCACAATATTCGCCCCCTCGCGCCCCAAAACCGGCTTGCGGACGTACGACCCGGCGAGAGGCTCGAAGGCCGCGTTCAGCAGATATGGGCTTTGCGGAAACAACTGCCAGAGCACCGGCAGGATCGCCTTGTGGCTCAGGATCATCTTCCACGGCGCTTCCATCCACCGCACCGTTGACCGCAAAAGCTGCGGGCCGAATTGCTCGCCCAGCATCCATTCCCACGGATACAGCTTGAAGCAGTTGACGATCGGCTGCTCGCTCTGATCGACAAACACGTTGCGGTCCCAGTTCCAGCCGATCTTCTCGATCGGAAGATACTGCGTCGAGAGCCCCGCCTGCATCGCGGTGTCACGCAGGTAGCTGGCGGTCATGTAATCTTCCAGGCTCCCGCTCACGCAGGTGAAGAGCCACGGGCCCGGCATCTGGGAACCCGCCCGCTTCCATGCTTCGATCAGCCGCTCGTGGATCGAATTGAACTGGTCCAGTTGTGGAAACAGGTCCTTCATCCAGAACCACTGGATCACCGCTGACTCCAGCAGCGACGTCGGCGTGTCGGCGTTGTATTCCAACAGCTTGGGCGGGCCGATTCCATCGTAAGCCAGGTCGAACCGGCCATAGATCGTGATCTCGTCGCGGTTCCAGCTTGCCCGCAGCCAGTCGGCAAACGTCGGCGGAACTTGAAACATTTCCAGCAGGTTGTCGTCGATGACATGCTGCACGGCTTTGATGCACATGTCGTCCAGGGCGTAGGTCGCCTGCTCGAGGGCGTCGATTTCTGCTCGTGTGAACCGGTAGTAAACGCTCTCGTCCCAGTACGGCTGCGGTTCCTCGGTCGTATGAAAATAGAATCCCTGAGACTCGACCGTCTTCTGCCAATCCGCCCGAGGTGTTGATCGAAGTCGTTGCACGGCTCAACTCCCTCCCGAGTGGCCGGTGCCGCCAAAGCCGCCGTGTGATGTCCCATGGAAGCCGTGGCTTCCCGAGCTGAAGAACCCGCTCCCGCCGCCAAAGGAGTGGCCGTAGTAGTAGTGAGAATGCCCGTAGTAATGTGATCCGGACGAGGATCGCGTCGTGGGCGCGTTTCCCCATTCGTCCGGCCCGTCGTCATCCAGCCTGTTGTCGAAGGCATGATAACCCAGCAGGATCGACGCCGAGCTGACCAGGATCAGGGTGATGGCTTTGCTCGAGTGGATCATCGTGACGCATCAAAGTATTCCGGCCGGTATCCTGCTGTCCCAGCGCTTCGATCCATCTGCAACGCTCATGGGTGAGCGTTCGGATCCTCTATCGCAAGTCGATGTGCCGTCGCGGCGACGTTCAGTTCGGCGTCGGAGCTCACAAGAGTCAATATCGCTCCGAGCGATGCCGCGCGATCCGCAAGCTCCAAGGCGCCGGCCAGTTGGACGGCATCGTAGCCGCGGAGCCCGTCTTTCTCGGCCACGTCCATCGCCCGTTGGATGGTGGCGGTCGCCAGTTGGCTGACACGAAAGACGGCGGTCAAATCCGATTTGAGACGACTGATCGCCAGGACGGCATCGGCAACGCGCAGGCTTCCGCCGCGACAACGTCGCGTAATCGCCGAGATCGCTTCCACACCACTTATCGACAGGACATTGGTCACGTTTCCCGCGCCCGGGTCTGACAGTGACCGAACCCAGGGACTGCCGACTTCGTCAACGTATCGCTTGACCAGCGCGCTGGTGTCGAAGAAATAGAAGGCCACTACCTCCGCTCCTCGATCACCGTCTCGGAAAGCGGTTTACCCTCGATGGGAATAGGACGCCACGCGTTGTAGGATTGTGTGTCAGCGACGGGGGGCGGAATGCGCTCAATCAGCCCATCTCGTAGAAGCAACTGGTCAAAGCGATCTTCCACACCGCCGGTCGCGGAGGCAGCCGGCTCGGTGTCAATAGCCGCCTTCACCTTGCGCCGTTCTTCCGGGTTGAGCGATCTAATCTGCTGAATCAGATTCTCCAGTTCTGTAGTAGCCATGGAAACATTTTACGCAGCTTGTTGGCCTTGTACAAAACTGCCATGCTGGCGCAACCGTTCTGGCTGCAAGTCGCGTAGAATTTCGCACTCATGCATCAAGCAACAGTCGCCCGGCCGGAGCTTGCGATTCAGGTTCGCGCGGTGACCCGCTCGTTC
>DATHPP010000358.1:0-2468 GCA_035483795.1 Tepidisphaeraceae bacterium
CCGCAGCCGGCGGCCCCGCCCAGCCCGCCGCCCAACCTGACGTTCTTCGGAACGTTCGAAAGCCCGACTGAAGTTGGGGCGGCCGTTCTGATCCCGCCGAACGACAAGCCAGTCATCGTGAGGCACGGCACCTATGTCAACGGCTGGCGCGTAGTCGACATCAACCGTCATCGGCTGACATTGGCGCTCGAGGACCGCAAAACGGTGTTTACGATATTCAATGCGAAGAACGCGAACGGAGACGTGTCGGACGCCGCCCCGCAGGCACGGATTCATTCTGCGCCAAGCATCACGCCTTTGCCGGCGCCGGGTTCCACGATTCCTCGCTGAAGCAGTATCGATTGCCCGTGCCAACGGTCTTTGGCGCGCCCTAACCCGGCTGAATTTCAGTTGTGATGGTGATGGCTTGCCATCGCCTGATCGTCCTTGTTTCCTGCCTCGATCCGGGCGTTTTCCGCCTGGAGGTAGGATACCAGGTCGATGACGTCGAGGTCTGTGAGACCGAGGTTAGGCATCTTCAGGCCTGCAAACCGCGACGCCGTTTCCATCGCCATAGGGTCTTTTTCGGCCAGCACCTTGTCGGGAAACCGGATGAACCGGGTCAGCCACTCGGTCGAACGCCGATCGGTGACGCCCCGCAGGTCCGGTCCGACGCGATCGCCAACCCCGATCGTGTGGCATGGAGCGCAGATCTTCTTGAACAAGGCCTGGCCGGGCTGCAAGCCGAGCGCAAAGCCGGTGTCGCTCGCCTTATTATATTCGATCACCCGGACCTCGCGCTGCCATTCCGGATTCATCGAACGTATGTCGAGCACAAGGCGATCCAGGTCACCAAAGACCGTGTTGCGGGCCCACTCGCCGGTCGCGTCGTTGCCAATGGTGATTTCGTTGCGATGCTCGTTCAAGACTTTGCTTTTGTCGCCCAACCGGGAATTGATGAACCGGATGTCCTCAGGCTTTCCAGTCAGGAAAAGCCATCCGGGCCCGGTACCAAACGCCTTTGAAAATTCCTTGAGCTTCTCCGGCGTGTCGTGCTCGGGATCGACGGTCATTGAGACGAAAAAGAGATCGCGACCCATCTCGTCAGGAAACCGATCTTCAACCTGGGTCAGACGGGCCGTCGTCAAAGGACAGATGTCGGGACAGCTCGTATAGATGAAGCTGACGACAACCCTCTTGCCCTTGATGACGTCGTCATAAAAGTTGAGCGTCTTGCCGTCCTGCGTCACGACCGGGACGTTCGGGAAGTAATTCGCGCCATAACGATTTATGGACGGCTCGGCGGAGATTGCCGGCGACGCAACCATTGGCATCAGCGCAAATGCCGCGACGGTCAAAGCACGAAATGACTTCATGGGCTCGACTGCAATCGATTCTAATTGACTAACGCTGATGAAGGCGAAACGCGGTGGCCGCAACAATTCCTGCGACCACCGCTGATGTTTCGGTTTCTAGCCGCTGCTGGATCCGCTGCCGCTGCCTCCGCCTCCGCCTCCGGAGCCACCGCCGCTTCCTGAGCCGCCACCGGACCCGTTCGTGGGCGCAACACCTACACTGTTGGTGACCAGGGCCTCGGGGAGCACCTCCGGCGTCGTGAACTGCACGCCGTCGGGTGACGGATTTGGCGTCGCAGTGATGCTTGTTTGCGGCGTACCGGCTACGCCGCTCAGCAGCTGAATACGCATCAAGAGCGCAAAGTCTTCATGGACGGTGTTGTGGCAGTGGTTGACGTAGGAACCACCGTATTCACCGAACTGGATCTGGAACTGAACGCGACCGCCCGGCCGGAGTCTCCAGACGTCCTTGCGCTTCAGGTTCTCGGAGTCGGGGAACGGAGCGCCACCACGATTCATGGTGATACCTTCTTCGAAGTGAAGGTGGATCGGATGATCCCAGCCGCCGCCGCCATTGATGTAGGTCCAGTGTTCGATGTCACCCGCTTTCGGGTAGACCAGCGAAACACGATTGGCGTTCATGGAGTGAGCAGCCTGGCCGTTGACCATCACGGTCCACGGGAATCCATTGGCCTCGTTGCAATCCGGGATGCACTGGCCGTTCGGCTGGATCGAATCGCCGGTACCGGCCCTGCCCCATTGCACGACGCGCTCGCGGACCGGCGTCACGATCGGAATTTGCTCGGTGAGCACACTCGGAACGACGCTCGGATCCGGATCGGTCGCATACAGGGTAACGCCCGGAGCGTCGACACTCGGTACACTGGCCGCGATCTGGAATTGCATGATGCCGCCCGACGCGGGATCGTCCTTCGTGCCGGCCAGCGCCTGACCCAACGGGAGCTGCTTGTCGGGCATGCGGCCGTCGGTCTGGTGGAGCGTGTTTACCAGCGTGACCTTGTCGCCGATCCTGAAGGTCGAGAAGTCCACGATGATGTCGTAGCGCTCCGCGGTGCCTTGCTGATCGAGTGAGGTCAGCGGGATCGGATTCGGGAAGAGATTGCCGTCGTTGGC
>DATHPP010000359.1:0-2103 GCA_035483795.1 Tepidisphaeraceae bacterium
CGACGCCTGGTCTCCCAGATATTCCTGAAGCGCAATCGCCACCGAATACGCTTCTTCGCCAGTCGCGCACCCGGGTACCCAGATTCGGATCGGCAGGTCGCGCTGGCGATCCCGGCAGATCGACTTGAACGCCTGTTGTTCCAGGACCCCAAATGACTCGGGGTCGCGAAAGAACCGCGTGACGTGAATCAGAATGTCCTGATAAAGGCCATCGATCTCGGCGGGCTTTTGCTGGAGCAGCCGGATGTATTCCTCAAGCGTATTGAGCTTGTGCAGGACCAGGCGGCGCTGAAGACGCCGTTTGATCGTCGGCTGCTTGTAGTGGGTAAAATCGACCCCGGTCGCCGCTCGAAGGATCGCGAACAGCCGCGGAAGCTGCTCGTCTATCCCACCGATCTCGTCCGGCGTTTTGCGAACCTCGGCGCGGACGATCGGATGGGATGCGATGCGGACCAGCTCCTGGGCGATCGCGACCGGGGCCAACACCAGATCGACCGAACCCGTGGCGACGGCGGCACGGGGCATGCCGTCGGATTTGGCGGTGTGCGGCTCCTGGGCAATGGTGATGCCCCCGGCGCCCTTGATTTCACGCACCCCGATCGCGCCGTCGCTGGCGGTTCCCGAGAGGATAATGCCGATCGCGCGGTTCTGGGCGTACTCGGCCAGCGAACGGAAAAACGAGTCCACCGGCATGTGCTGCGTGCGGTCTTCCGGCCGGGCCAGCAGGTGCAGCTTGCCCTCGGCGATCCGCATGTGCACGTTGGGCGGGATCACGTAAACGTGATTGACCTGCACCTTCATGCCCTCGGTCACCTGGACGACCGGCATCTTGCAATGGGCCCGCAACAGCTCGGGAAGGAAGCTCTCGTGCTTGGGCGCCAGGTGCTGGACGATGATCAGCGCCAGCCCGAGGTCGGCCGGCAGCGTCTCCAGGACCTGGGAGCAGGCCTCCAGTCCGCCCGCCGAGGCGCCGACGCCCGCGATCATGAACCTCGGCAGCGCGCGACCGCCAAGATCCTCGGCGGCCAGTTCTTCGTGATGGGTATTGCTGCGTTTCTTTGAAGTGCCAGCGCGTTCTGGCGCATCGGTCAACTTTCGGCGCACTTGCCGCGTGCCGGCGCCTGCCTTTGCCCGCTTACGCATCGGATATTTCATGGCGTGTTGGATGGCAACGAATGATGCGAATTCCTATGTGCTGGAGGCACCACCCGCGCTTCGGAAACTCATGCTAGTTCCTTTACCCTCCCGGTCAAGAAAGCGTACTCCATTCCGGACGCGATTGACTTTTTGTCCCGCCGAGCAAATACTCGCGGCGTTGCGAAGGCTTACGGGCATTATTCTCCTTGCCGTGTTTGCCGCGATCGGTTCGGGCGCGGCGCAGTTTCTGCACTTGCAGGAGCATGCCGCGGCCGCCGTTGCGTCTGTCGCGGCCGCCTCACCCACCCATCAACCTTCGCAGCCGGCCCATGACGAAGACAACTGCCTGAGCTGCCTGACGCTTCACACCCAGTTCTCCGGCGGCCAGGCCATGCCGCTTGTGGTCTGTCTCGGGCTGGCGGTTGCGTTCCTCACCATGCTCGCACCGCGGCTGACGCCCCAGGCCGTCCCCGCACGCATCGATTGCCGCGGCCCCCCGCGCCACTGATCCATCTCTTTTCCGTCCGTGTCGAGTTGCGCGCATTGCTCGCGCATGGCCGCGCATTTTCCTGATCGCGCGTCGCAATTCACACGGCGGCTTTCCCCAAATTTAACAGGTCCACCAGCCTGGAGCGAACCATGCCTCTGACGCTCTTGGATTTGACCAAACGTTTCGTCGGCCCGGACGGGAGCAGCGTTCCGGTGATCGACATCGCGTCTCTCCGAATCGAGGACGGCGAGCAGGTCGCCCTCATCGGAACGTCCGGCTCGGGAAAGACGACGCTGCTGCATCTGATCGCCGGCATTCTCGCCGCCGACCGCGGGCAGATTCTCTTCGAGGGCGACGGCAAAACCATCGATCTGGCCCAGCTCAGCGAGCCGAATCGCGACATCTTTCGCGGCCGCCACATCGGCTACATCTTCCAGACCCATCACCTGCTGCCGGGGTTCACGGCGCTGGAGAAC
>DATHPP010000360.1:0-21085 GCA_035483795.1 Tepidisphaeraceae bacterium
GTCCGCGACCGCGCCGAGAAACTGAGCCGCCAGGTCAGCGCCGCCGATCGCGCCAAGCTCGATGAATACCTCACCAGCGTCCGCGACGTCGAAAAGAAGATCGAGCGGATGCGGAATGACAAGAGCAAGGCCGAGGAGCGCGCCAAGGGCTCGGGCAGGCCGCTGTTCTCGATGAAGCGCCCGGACGACGGGCTGCCCGAGGACCTGCGCGATCAGACCCGCTTGATGTGCGACATCATCGCTCTGGCGTTCCAGACCGACAAAACCCGCGTCGCCTCGCTGATCCTGGCTCGCGATCTTTCGTCGCTTTACTATCCGTTCCTTAACGTCCGCGAAGGACATCACGGCGCATCGCACAACGACACCTCCGAGGGCTACGAGCGCATCGCCCGCTTCCATCTCAGCCAGCTCGTGTACCTCGGCCAGAAGCTCGACCAGATCCCCGAGGGCGACGGCACCGTGCTGGACAACAGTTGCCTCATGTTCATCTCGAACATGTTCTCCGGCACCCGGCACGACAACAGCAAAGTCCCCATCGTCACCCTCGGCGGCCTGGGCGGCACGCTGCGAACCGGCCGGGCCCTCGATTACCTTCACGCCGGAGATGAGAACCGCAAGCTGTGCAGCCTGTACCTGGGCATCATGGACCGCATGGACGTGAAGCTCGAGCATTTCGGCGACGCCGATTCACGTCTTGCCAGCCTCTAGAGCTGAATTCTTGAGAACAGATAGCTCCCCATCAGCAGCAGCGCCGCGGCGAAGGCGCTGAGGACGGCCAGGTCGGTCGCCGGGTGGAAGAAATGCACGCCGGTCATGGTGCCGCGGAGGCCGTCGATGCCGTAGGTCAGCGGGTCGATGATGGCAAGCGCCTTGAGCGCCGGCGGCACGCCGGCCAGCGGAAAAATCGCGCTGGAGAGGAAATACATCGGAATCACCAGGAAATTCATCACCAGTTGGAACCCCTGGAAATCCGACAGCAGCGAAGCGACGGCGGTGCCGAACGCGGTGAACAGCAGGGCGATGAGCACCATGTAAACCAGTGCCAACAGCAGCGTTCCCGCGGATGTGGGACGGAACCCGATCAGCAGGCAGATCGCAATCACCACCAGCCCCTGGAGGATCGCGGTCGTCGCGCCGCCCAGCGTCCGGCCGATCATGATGACTGTGGGCGGAACCGGCGCCACCAGCGTCTCTTTGAGAAATCCGAACTGCCGGTCCCAGATCAACTCGATTCCCGAAAAGACGGACGTGAACATCACCGTCATTCCGATGACGCCGGGCGCCAGAAACTGGATGTAATTTCCCTGCCCCGCCTTCTGAAAGACCGGCGACAACCCATACCCCAGCGCCAGCAGATACAACAGCGGCTGCCCCAGCGACGCCACCACCCGCGCCCGCGAGCGTACGTACCGCTTGAGCTGCCGAAGCCAAAGAATGTAAATCGCACTCATATAAAATCCGCCTCACCGCCGGAACATCCGCGCGACGTTGCGCATCTCGTCGGCCGCTCCGGGTTCCTCGTCGCGGATCGTCGTGCCGGTCAGGGCCAGGAACGCGGCTTCCAGCGACTGCGTCTGCGTCTGCTGCCTGAGCTGCTCTGGGGAACCCTGCGCGACGATCTTCCCGTGATCGATGATCGCGATCCGCTGCGCCACCCGCTCGGCCTCGTCCATGTAATGCGTGGTGAGAAACACGGTCACCTTTTCCTGCTCGTTGAGCATGCGGACGTGGTTCCAGAGCTGGTTGCGCGTCTGCGGATCGAGCCCGAGCGTCGGCTCATCGAGGAACAGAATCCGCGGCGTGTGCAGCAACCCGCGGGCGATCTCCAGCCGGCGGCGCATTCCGCCGGAAAACGTTTTCACCAGGTCCGCGCGGCGCTCCCACAGCTCGAACAGCCGCAGAAGCTTTTCAATCCTCTCGCGGCGGACGTGCCGCGGTACCTTGTACAGCACGCCGTGAAAATCCATGTTCTCGTACGCCGTCAGCTCGTTATCCAGCGAAGGGTCCTGGAACACGATGCCGAAGCGCTTGCGCACTTCGTTCTTGTGATGCGACACGTCCAGCCCATCCAGCTCCAGCGTCCCCCGCGTGGGCGCCAGCAGCGTCGTCAGCATTTTGATGGTCGTCGTCTTCCCCGCCCCGTTGGGCCCCAGGAACGCAAAAATCTCCCCCTCGGCCACCTCAAACGAAATGTCCCGCACGGCAACGATTTTGCCGAACTCCTTCACCAGATTACAAACCCGAATCATCGCCAAGCGGCCGCCATCCCACGCGCCGGCGCCGTCGGCGTCAAGAGCGCGATTGCGAATCATCACCGCCGCGATCGCAACCGGATTTGGCAGCAGTCCTTAGGAGTTTCTCCCCTTGGCGGTGGGAACTTCATGGCGCTCGAATCCGTGTGCGCGAATTTCCGCCTTTCAAGTCCGATGATGCCAGAACAGAGAACTCAAAAAAACTGGCCGGGCAGGAAACTGGCCGAAGAATTTCCTTGATTGGGGATTCGTCGAGAATGTAGAATCTTGCTTTCACAAAGGAAGGAGGCTTTCTATGAACCAGCCTTATGTGGAGGCGCTTGAGGAGCGTCGCTTGTTCTCGCTAATCTTGTTCCCGCCGGGGCGCGGGATCGACGGCGTCAACCTCCCCAGGACCGGCGGTATTGCCGTGCGGAGCGGCTCGCTGCTCACCGTTGTTCTGGATAATAAGGTCGGACAACACGGGCTCGACACGGTTACGGTCGTGGATGACGGCAAGGGGGACATTCAGGTTAATTGGGACGGCGGCCCGGTCCATTCGTTCAGCGGGGTCAGTCAGATCGTCATTGACTCCATGCCCACCCAGACCGAACAGGTCACGCTTCAACTCAATGGCCCATTGACCGTGCCATTAGGGGTGCAACTTAACCTCAGCGGGATAAACAATACGGTTACCGAGCAGGTCGGCGACAACGGTACGCCTCCCGCCGGTCTTGACGTGAGCATCGATACGCTGCGCAACAACGGCACCACGGTAGTCAACGTAACGCCATGATTGGGGGTTTGTCGAGAAGGTAGAATCTTGCTCTGACAGGGGAAGGAGGCTTTCCATGAACCATCCTTATGTGGAGGCGCTAGAGGAACGTCGCTTGTTCTCGGAGGTTCTGTCGTCGCCGGCGCTTGTGTTCCGGACGGGTCCCGGTTCCGTCCAGTTCGGCTCGCTGATCAGCCCCCGTACCGGCGGGATTGCCGAGCAGACCGGCTCGCTGCTCACGGTTGATCTGCGTAATAAGGTCGGACAACCTGGGCTCGACACGGCTACGGTCGTGGATGACGGCAAGGGCGACATTCAGGTTAGCTGGGACGGTGGCCCCGTCCATTCCTTCAGCGGCGTGACCCAGATCGTTATCAGTTCCGCGCCGACCCAGACGGATCAGATCACCCTGCAACTCAACGGCCCTTTGACGACGCCGCTGAGCGTGCAACTCAACCTGAGCGGGATAAACAATACCGTTACCGAGGAGGTCGGCGACAACGGTACGCCTCCCGCCGGTCTTGACGTGAGCATCGATACGCTGCGCAACAACGGCACCACGGTAGTCGACGTAACTCCGTAAAGTCGTTCGGCCTGCCGGCACGCTTTGGGCGCATTCATCACTTCGACATCCGCAGTGAGTCCGCGCGCAGCGAGCGGATGCCGGCCGCGCTGCCGTTAAGCGGATGTTTTCTCGGTGAGGTACCGGCCCCACATGGCGCGATAGGTCGCCTCTATGTGGCGTGTCAGCCCGCCCGCGTCCATGAGGGGCGAGCGGCTCATCCGCTCACGCAAACCACAGCGCAGCGCCGCCAGCCGCGGAAGGTTGCCGGCCAACTCGGTCGCCATCTGAATGTAGGCCTCGGGTGTTTCCGCTATCAGTTCTCCCAATGCGACGGCCCGCAGGAAGCGGACGCCCTGACGCGACGGCCCCATCCGTCCGGCCAGACTGACCACGGGCACTCCCATCCACAGAGAGTCGCAGGTGGTGGTGACGCCATTGTATGGGAACGGATCGAGGCAGAGGTCCGCGGCTTGAAACAGCTTCAGGTAGTCATAGCGGGTTGCGGTTTGGCCTAGCAGCAGCACGCGCTCCGGTGAGATGCCCCGGTTGGACAAGGTGCCGCGCACTCGCTCTTCAGCCTGCCGGCCGGCGCCCGAGCGAAGGAGGATTCGCGAGCCAGGCACCGCCGCCAGTATCCGCGACCAGAGAATCAGGACCTCATCCGACAGCTTGGCCACCGTGTTCAGGCATGCGAACGTCACCTGCCCCGACTTCGCTGCCGGAGGCCCCTCATTGACATCCGGGGCGGGGCCGGGCTGGTAGCAGAAGGCGCACTGCGGCAGATACACAAGCTGCTCCTGATAATACATGTCCGCCAGACCCGGAGGATCGGTATCGGCGTCCGTGAGGTAGTAGTCAATCGTTGGCAGGCCGGTCGTGCCGAGGTAGCCCAGGTAAGAGACCTGAATCGGCGCCGGTTTGCGGGCGAACATCAGCAGCCGGTTGCCGCCGGTATGGCCCGACAAGTCCACGAGGAGATCGATGCCGTCCCGGCGGACGATTTCGGCGGCCTGCGTGTCGGAGAGACCCACCAAGGAACGCCACTGGTCGGCGTATCCCTGGAGGCGTTGTGTCACGCCGTCCGGATGAGGCACGTCCGCATAGCAGAAGATCTCGAAGGATTGGTGATCGTGGTGGGAGAGGACCGGCTCCAGGTAATAGGCCGCGGGGTGTTCCCGGTAATCCGCCGAGACGTAGCCCAATCGAAGGCGCCGTTCCCCCGGGGGCGGCGCCGAGTGCGGCTTGATCGCGCCGGCCAGAGGCGCCGCATGACGCTGCGCATAGCGTCGGGCCTCGCCGAGGATCTTCAGCGGATCGGCGTCCGCTTGATAGTGCATGGCCAGTAACAGATTGCTGTGTGTCTTGGCATCGTCCGGCCTTGCATCCAGGGCTTTGCGGTAGCAGGCGACGGCTTCCGCTAAGCGTCCCTGGTCCTTGTAGCTGTTCCCGAGGTTGGCCAGCGCCCCGACGTGATCGGGTTGGACTTGCACGGCTCGCCCGTAACAATTCTGGGCATCGTCAGCAAGCCCCTCTGCCGCGAGGGCCAGGCCCAGATTATTGTGGGCGTCGGCCAAGTCCGGCCGGAATTGCAGGGCCTGCCGGAAACTGTGAATCGCCTCTTGTGCCCGGCCTAGATGCAGCAGGGCCAGGCCCAGGTTGTTGTGGGTCTCCGCCAGGTCCGGCTGGAGATGAAGGGCTTGCTGGAAACTTAGCTTCGCCTCCTCCGCCTGGCCCAGATTCAGCAGGGCCAGGCCCAGGTTGCTGTAGGCGGCGGCCGAGTCAGGGCGCAGCCGCAGCGCCTGCTCAAAACGGGCCGCCGCTTCTGCTGGCCGACCCAGATCCATCAGCAAGAGGCCGAGCTCGTGCAGCGGCCCCGGGTCATTGGGTTGCAGACTCGACGCTCGCTCCCAACTGGCTCCCGCCTCCTCATGCCGGCCCAAACCATGGAGGGCCAGGCCCAGGTTGAACCACCCTTGCGCGAAGTCCGCCTGCAACTGCACCGCCTTTCCGTAGCAGGCGAGCGCCTCGTCCAGCCGGCCCAGCCGGCTCAAGACGCGGCCCAGGTTGTTACACGCCGCCGGGTAGGCTGGCTTGAGTCGCAGCGCTTCGCGGCAGCTGGCCAGCGCCTCGTCCAGCCGGCCTTGGTCTAGTAACGCGGTGCCCAGGTTGTTATGGCTCTCGGCGAAATCGGGCTGTAGCCTGAGGGCCTCCCGAAAGCTGCCGACGGCCTCGTCCAACCGGCCCTGCTCCATCAAGATGACGCCCAGGTTGTTGTGTGCCGGGACCAGCTCGGGCCGTAAGACTAATGCATGGCGATAGCTCTTAACCGCCTCGTCGGGATGGCCGAGCGACTGGCAAACGCCTCCCAGCCTGCACCAGACCTCGGTGTTGTCCGGCTGCTCCCGCAGGATTTGCCGATAAAGCTGCTCCGCCTGCGCGAAGGCCCCAAAGCGCTGGAACCGCGTGGCAACCGCAAGCAGGTCGGCGCCGAGAACCATCGAAATCCCCTACCTGAGCCGAGAGTCTTGGAAGCCGGCAAATCGATCTATCCCGTACGTGCTCCTTCTGGAAGCTCGACTTGCGACACCGAAGGGCGGAATTTAGCCCCGCAACGTAACGATTTCAACGACTTCCGCTGTGGACAAAAGAGCCGGCCACAATTCTGGCTACACCCCGGGGAGACGAGAATCGCCGTCCCCTTACTGGCTACTGAATCCCTCTTACCGATCAGGACGGCAACACGCACACCTACAAGTACGACGTTCTGGGCCGCCTCAAAGGGGACATCGTCACGACCCTGGGCTCCGGCGTTGACGGCTCCGTCCGTTCCCTGGGCTACAGCTACAACGGCGTGGGCCTGCCGTACCAGCAAACCAGCTACAGCGACACCGGCGAAACGACCGTCGTCAGCCAGACCCAGGACGTTTACAATGGCTACGGTCAGTTGACCGGCGAATACCAGGCTGCCAGCGGCGCGGTCAACACCAGCAGCACGCCGGAGGTGCAGTACGTTTACTCGCAGCCCAGCGGCGCCAATTACAGCCGGATGTCGGCGATGATCTACCCCAACGGCCGCCAGCTCGACTACGTCTACAACACCGGTGTCGACACGACGATCAGCCGGATCAGCGGAATCAGCGACGACTCGGGAACCGGCGCCGGCAACGACCAGAGCTACACTTACCTGGGCCTCGACACCATCGTCCAGGAAACCGACGGCAACGGCGTCGAGCTCACCTACATCCACCAGTCCGGCGACACGCTCTCCAGCAGCGCCGGCGGCGACCGCTACACGGGCCTGGACGAGTTCGGCCGCGTCATCGACCAGTGGTGGTACGACCCCAGCACAACGACGACCCTCGAGCGTCTCCAGTACGGCTACGACCGCGACGGAAACACGCTCTACGAGAACAACCTCGTTGACAGCGCCGATAGCGCCCTCTATTCGCCCGCCAACGGCACCGCCCCCAATTCGCAGTACGATTCCCTGGGCCGGTTGCAGGGATTCGAGCGCGGCACGCTTTCCTCCAGTGGCACCAACGGCACGGCCCTGGACACCGTCACTACCACCTCCACCACCGAAAGCTGGAGCCTGGACGCCCTGGGCAACTGGAGCAGCTTCTCCACCAACGGCACGGCCCAGACCCGCTCCTTCAACTCCGAGAACCAGATCAGCGCCATCTCCGGCACGACCACCACGCCAAGCTTCGACAATAACGGCAACATGACCGAGGACGAGCAGGGCCACAAGTACGTCTTCAACGCCTGGAACCAGATCGTCGATGTCGAGAACACCAGCAACACCGTCCTGGCCAGTTACAGCTACGACGCCCTGGGCCGTCGGATCAGCAACACCGTCAACTCCATCACGACCAACCTCTATTACGGCGCCAGCCCCAACACCACCCTGGCGAGCGCTAACGTCATCGAGTCGCGCCAGGGCGGCACGGTTACTACCCAGTTCGTCTGGGGCCTCGGCTACGTCAACGCGCTGGTGCTCCGCGACGACAACACGACGAGCGGCAGCTACGGCCTCAGCGGCTCCGGCCTCGGCGAGCGCCTCTACGCCCAGCAAAACGCCAACTGGAGCGTCACCGCCCTGGTCAGCACCGCGGCCGGCGTCCTTGAGCGCTTCCTCTACGATCCTTACGGCAACGCCGCGGTCCTGAGCAGCGTCTGGACCGCCACCACCGACAGCTACAATTGGCTCTACAAGTTCCAAGGCGGCCGCCAGGACCCCGTCTCCGGCCTCATCCGCTTCGGCAACCAAAATGGCCGCTACTACAGCCCGACCCTCGGCCGTTTCACCTCGCCCGACACCGGCGGCGGGTACGTCAACGGGGCCAACTTGTATCAGGCGTTCCTTGGGGCACCGATTTCGAAGGTCGACCCGACGGGTTGGGATACCGGCGAAACGGGCAGTACCGGCGGAAGCAGCAGTACGGACACTGGCAGCACTGGGGGAAGTGCGAGCACAACGAATCCCGCCACACAACCAGGTCAAAGCGGTTGGCCGAATCAATGGAGTACGAACCTCCAAAACGGCATTTCGGCGCTTAAGTCGGCGCAAAGCATAGTGAACAGGGACTTTCTTACGGCTGTGCTTCACGGGAACACCGCCCTCGCAAACAGCCTCAAGCAGACTTTGAATGACATCCAGAATCAGATAAATAATCTGCAAAATCAGCTTCAGGGACCGCCGCCACCGCCTCCGTCTAATTATCCTTCGCCGCCTCCAGCGAATAACGATAACGGTCCACGTGGTTCGGGTGGAGGGGACATCTTCTTTATGGCTAGCGGAAGTCCACCGGACAGCGGAAGTACGGACGGTGAGTTTTACGGGTGATGATCGTAACAATGCGACGCCTATTCAACGTTGCCGTGTTTATGTCGACATTGCTTTCGGTGACACTAAGCGTGATGTACCTTCGAACGCGGAAACATGAGGAAAGCTATCTATTCAAACATGGCGGACGACAATGGGAGCTGGCTTTCACCCACGGTAAGCTAACTGTCGATGACGCGCCGGAGCACACCTGGCAGTCTATTCGGTTCGACGAGAATTGGGTCGAGGTTAAGCTATGGGAACGGGCTTATATGGGGTCGCAACTGGCATCCGGAGACACACGCTACCTCGGATTGATCAAAACTCACGAGGCATCTCGTCGATACAAGGATGCCGTCGACCGGCTTGATAAGCTGCTCCTGACACCAAGAACACCGGTCGCCTCGTATGCCATCCATATCTGGACCCTCATGTTGTTTGCCATCGCGCTTCCATTAACGTGGGCGACAGGAAGGTTGATGGTCTATATACGCATTAGAAGGGGGCTCTGCCCGACGTGCGGATACGACCTTCGCGCCTCGACGCTCCGCTGTCCCGAGTGTGGGACAAGCTTGGGCCGGTCAGGACCGCAAATCGAAGATGTCAAAATCTGACGCCAGAATCCTCATTTCTAGCCACTCCCCCACCGTCACGACCGGCTACGGCCGGGTCGTGCGGCGGTTGACGCATGCGTTTCGCTCGGCGGGACGTGACGTGGCGGCGGCGGGGTTTGGGTACAACGGCGAGCCGCACGAGCTTCCTTATCCGGTCTTCAAGCTCGACAGCTACGACTCACCCGAGCGGCTGTCGGTGGCGGTGCATGAATTCTCGCCCGATATCCTGCTGACGCTGTCGGACCCCTGGACGTTCAAGTACGTGCCGCAGATGGCGCAGCGGAAGTCGTTCAAATGGATCGCATACTTCCCGCTGGACGGCCGGCCGTTCCCAGCGGATTGGAAGCCGTGGCTGGAGAATGTGGACGTGCCCGTGGTGCTCAGCAAGTTCACGCAGGATTGCGTGGCGGAGGCGACGGGGAGGACGCCGGTGTTGATCTATCACGGCGTGGATACGCAGAGCTTCAGGCCGATGGACCGCGGGCAAGCCAAGGAGCTGGCGCACGTGTCGGGGCATTTCGTGGTCGGGTGCGTGGCGCGGAACCAGCAGCGGAAGAACCTGCCGGCCCTGGTGAAGGCCTTCGCCCAGTTCGCGGCGGACAAGCCGGACGCGGTGCTTTACCTGCACACGCAGGTTCGCGGGCACTGGGACCTGTACGAGCTGGTCAAGCGGTTCGGCGTGGAAGACAAGACGCGCGTCACCGAAGGCCTGGGCACCGACCGCGGCGTGCCGGATGCGCTATTGGCCACCGTCTACAACGCGATGGACGTGTTCGTGCTGCCGACGATGGGGGAGGGGTTTGGATTGCCGATCGTGGAGAGCCAGGCGTGCGGGACGCCGGCTTTGGCGACGGATTATTCCGCCTGCCCGGAGCTGCTTGCGGATCCGATCCAGCGGCTGAGGGTGAAGGAGACGCTGATCATGGGTCACAACTTCGAGCAGGCGGTCGTCGATACCGGCGACATCGTCGAGAAGATCGAGTATTTCTACAGGAACCCTGTAGAATTACGGGAGCTGGGGGAGCGGTGCCACCGGTTTGCAAAACAGTTTGACTGGTCAATCCCATGTCGGCAATTTGTCGATCTGATCGCGTCGCTGGACGCGCCAGCACAGCCGATCGAAACGCTGGTAAAAAGCTCATGACTCATGACTCGAATTAAATCGAGGTGTTACATGGAATCGGCGTCCCCGATCAAGATCATCAACAGCATTGCGCCAATGCGAATCTGCGACAACGGTGGTTGGACCGACACGTGGTTTGCCGGCCATGGCCGCGTGTTCAGCATCGCCGTGGAACCGCCCGCGCAGGTGCAGATGAAGGTGTTCCGCCGCGATAATGAAACGCCGCGGGTGCTCATCGATGCCGAGAACTACGGGCAGCGGTACACGATTGACCCGTTGAGGGGCAGTTATGATAAGCATCCCTTGCTGGAAGCGGCGATTACCTACATGGGGGTGCCGGAGGATTTGCGCATCGAGGTTGGTATCTACAGCGAAGTGCCGGGCGGCTGCTCTACGGGCACGTCCGCGGCAATCAGCGTCGCGCTGATCGGCGCCCTGGACTGCTTGACGCCGGGACGGCTCGATCCGTACCAGGTGGCGATGGCCGCCCACCAAATCGAGACCGGCCTGCTGCACCAGGAATGCGGCGTGCAAGACCAGCTCGCCAGCGCCTTCGGCGGCATTAACATGATCCACGTGCATGACTTCCCGAACGCTTCGGTGAGCCCGCTGCATATCAACGACGACTTGTGGTGGGAGCTGGAGAGTCGCCTGGCACTGGTTTACGTAGGCCAGGCTCACCACTCGAGCGTTACGCACAAGTTGGTGATCAAGGAACTGGAATCGGAAGGTGCACAATCCCCGCGCCTGGAAACGCTGCGCCGGACCGCCGACCTGGCAAGGGACGCGTTGTGCGCCGGTGACCTGGATGCACTCGGCCAGGCGTTTTCTGCCAACACCCGTGCACAGGAAGAACTTCATCCGGGTTTAGTGGGACAACACCACAAGAAGATCATCGAAATCGCCCAAGACCACGGCGCGTCCGGCTGGAAGGTGAATGGCGCCGGCGGAGATGGGGGCTCGGTCAGCATTCTCGCGCCGGCCTGCCGTGCCGCCAAGCGCGCAATGATTCGCGAAATCGAGCAGGCCGGCGACTTTCGGCACATCCCGACTCGAATCGCTCGGTCCGGATTGCGCCGCTGGGAGTCGTCCGCGCGAGAAGTCCACCCCACGAAACGGCCGGCCCGTATTCAACAAACGTTCACCCACCCTGGCCCCGGCACATGAGTGTCGCCATTGCCGATGCGCCCGGGCGCGGTCCCCCGGCGGTTTGGGAAGGGTTGCGGCGGCGCAGGTTCGGTTGCCCATCCCGCCAGGCATCGGCTGCATTTTAGCAATAATCAGATAAATGTCCCATTTTGCCCGAAACATGGGACATTTTGGGACATTTGGGACATTTCAAGCCCGACAGCGATCGGCTGCTTGGCGTGACCGGTAAGGCCCGACATGGCAAGCTTTCTGGGAATCGAGATCGGCGGGACGAAGTTGCAGATCGTGGCGGGGGATGGCCGGGGCCGGATCGGCCGGCGCTGGCGCGCTGCCGCCGAGCGGGCGGGCGGGGGGCCGGCGATCTGCCGACAGCTTCAGGAGGGCATCGCCGAAATCCGCAAAGGCGTCAATCCGGTTGCAATTGGTGTCGGGTTCGGCGGGCCGGTCGACCGCCAGACCGGCCGCATCGCCCGCTCGCATCAGGTCGATGGCTGGGAGGACTTTGACCTGCGATCCTGGCTGCGGGAGCAGAGCGGACTGCCGGTTGCGGTGGAGAATGACTCGAACCTTGCGGCGCTGGCCGAGGCGCGCGTGGGGGCGGGGGCCGGGCGCGATCCGGTTTTCTATTTCAATCTCGGGAGCGGAGTCGGAGGGGGATTGGTGATTGACGGCCGCGTCTACCACGGCACGCCACCCGGCGAAGCGGAATTCGGGCATCTTCTGCTCGATCGCACTGGCGCGACGGTCGAATCGCGCTGCTCCGGCTGGGCGATCGACCGCCGGATCCGCGCGCTCTGTGCTGATCGGCCCGGCAGCTTTCTCGCCCGTGCCATCGGCCCAACGCCTGGCGGCGAGTCAAAGCACCTCGCGCCCGCCCTGGCCAACGGCGACCCCATCGCCCAAACCATTCTCCACGAGTTGTCCGACGATCTGGCCTTTGCCCTTTCGCACGTCGCGCACTTAGTTCATCCGGAATTGCTGGTGCTCGGTGGCGGCCTGGCGCTAGTCGGCGAGCCGCTTCGCGGAGCGATTGCCGATGGGCTGGCGCGATACGTGATGAAAGTCTTCGCCCCCGGGCCGCCCATTGCTCTGGCGAATTTCGGTGAGGACGCCGTACCGACGGGCGCTTTGCTGCTGGCCGCTGAAATCGGCGGGGCATAAGCCAGCCGAGGATATGAGTCCTGCTGACACGAACTGCGTGCCGATTTATACTGAACATGCGCATAAAAGGTAGTTTTCGCCGCGAGGCACACTGAACGCTTTTTAACGAAACTGAACGTTTTCCGCGAAATAATCGCTGGAAACGTTCAGTTTCGTTCAGAAACGTTCAGTGAGCGGGCATAACCTCCCGCTCGCGATGAACTCAAGGATGAAAGGAACCCATGCCCGTTCAGACCAACACGAGCATCGAAGACCCGCTCACCGGATGGATCGAACATTATCGCGACGCTCAGCAGAAGGCGACCGCCGCCATACCGACGGCGATTGTGGCCCGGCTGATCGAGAAGCTGCGACGCGCCCTGGCCGAAGACCGGCAGGTTTTCGTCTTCGGCAACGGCGGCAGCGCCGCCAACGCCTCGCACTTCGCCACGGATCTTGGCAAAGGTTCCAGCGACAAGATCGGCAAGCGCTTTCGCGTACTCTCGCTCAACGACAACGTCAGTTGGCTCACGGCCCTGGGCAACGACTACGCGTACGAAGATGTGTACGTCCGCCAGCTCATCAACTACGCCCGCCCGGACGACCTGGTGCTGGTGATGAGCGTGAGCGGCAACTCGCCCAACGTGGTCAAGGCGGTCCAGTGGTGCAAAGAGCACGGCGTCTACACCGCCGCCCTGGTCGGTGGCAAACGGGGTAAGCTCGCGGACATCGCCGACCTGGCCATCGTCATTCCCGATGCCCACTACGGCCGGGCCGAGGACGCACAGATGACCATCTGCCACATGCTCTGCTATGTTTTCATGGAGAACCCGGACTTGGCAAAGTGAGTGGCTTCCGGGCGGCGGCCCGGTCGACCGCGGTCCCGTCAAGAGCGGCCCCGCCAACATCCCTGATGAACTGATCGATCCGATCCAGCAGCTTCTCCCCGCCAACTTCAAACACGCTGTTGTGATCCGCCTCGTCAATCGAATACAGGCTGACCGGCGCCGTGGCACATCGGGAAAGACGGGACATCATCGCAAAGGGGACGAAGGTGTCGGCAGTGCCGTGCATCATCAGGATCGGGCAGTGCACCGCGCCGATCTTTTCGCAATTATTGAAGTGAGCGCGAAGCACCAGTGCTGTCGGATAAATCGGCACGACTTTGTGGGCCATCTCGTCGAGGCTGGTGAAGGCGCTGATGGTCACCAGGCCGGCAACGGGCCGTCGCGAGGCCAGGTCGATCGCCGGACCGCTGCCGATTGATCGACCGATCACGAGAATCTGCCGCCGATCGATGTCGCGCCGCGCCGAGAGATACGCATACGCGGCGTCGGCGGTGTCGCAACAGCCATGATCGGAGGGCGTGCCGGGGCTTAGCGGATAGCCGACATATTCAGGGATCAGCACGTTGGCCCCGAGCCGGCGAAATTCGTCGAACAGACCCATCGACGTGGCAATGCAGTCGCCGTTCCCGTAGAAAAAGAGGAGGGTCGGCCGGCGGGCCGCATCGGGGGCCGCGCTGCCGTCGCCATCGAGCGCGCTCCCGAACACGGCAGCAACCTGATGACCGTCTGCCGTGGGCAATTCGAGCAACTGGTAATCCGCCGAAGGCCTGACCGCCCCGTCCTGTCGATGCACGTATGCGCCGGGGAAAATCAGCATCGCTTGCAGGAAAAAGAGGATGATTCCCACGAGGATGTAAAGTGCAAAAGCGGCCACGGCCAGTCGCCGCAGTATCCGCCAGGCGCAGGATTTTCGTTTGGCCGCGGGCGGTGGGGAAGATGGATTCTCAGTCGCCATCACTTCGGCTCGCATTGTAATCGATCAGCGCCGCCGGTTCTTCGACTTCCCAACACCGCAGCCTGTGCGCGACCGCCGTCGCATTGCAACTCCCTGCTGGCCCGGGTGTATACTGCTCCGCAATCACTGGCTGATCGAGCATCTCACGTGGACGAAGGAGTCGCAAAATGCACAGGCTCTCCAACCGTATCGCCCTCTGGCTGTTCCTCGCGTGCTTTTTCCGTGGCGCGGCGACCGTGAGCGCCGGCCCGAGCATCGTGAGTTCCGAATTCATCTTCGAGAGCGCGCCGTTTGCTTCCTGTCACGCCTCGACGATCGCCCAGACGAA
This sequence comes from Tepidisphaeraceae bacterium, assembly GCA_035483795.1. Classification (GTDB taxonomy): domain Bacteria; phylum Planctomycetota; class Phycisphaerae; order Tepidisphaerales; family Tepidisphaeraceae; genus DASXMX01. The sequence continues at coordinate 14,554 of DATHPP010000360.1, forward strand.
GGAGGGCCTGGTTGCCGCGTGGTTCGGCGGCAAGCGTGAGGGCGACAAAAGCGTCGGCATCTGGCTCAGCCGCCACGGCCAAGCCGACTGGTCGGCGCCGGTTGAAGTTGCAACCGGCCAGCAATCGGATGGGAACCGATTCCCCTGCTGGAACCCGGCGCTCTTTCAGTCTCCCGCCGGTCCACTTTTGCTTTTCTACAAGGTCGGCCCCAAGCCGTCGCAGTGGTGGGGCGAGATGAAGACATCGAGCGATGCCGGCATAACCTGGTCATCGGCGATGCGCCTGCCCGAGGGCATCCTGGGCCCGATCAAGGACAAACCCGTACTCTTGTCCGATGGCACGCTGCTCTGCCCGTCGAGCACCGAAGACCATGGCTGGCAGATCCACATGGAAATGACCCGCGACTGGGGTAAGACGTGGACGAAGACGCCGCCGCTCAACGATGGCACGACCACGCGCCTCATCCAGCCGACCGTCCTCACCCTTGGCGATGGCAACCTCGAACTTCTCTGCCGCAGCGGCGGCAAAGACCGCCACATCTTCGAGGCTCGTTCCACCGACAACGGCAAAACCTGGACCGCGCCGACGCCGACCGACCTGCCCAACCCCAACAGCGGCATCGACGCCGTGACGCTCAAGGACGGCCGCTCGCTGCTCATCTACAACAACACCCCGCGAGACCGCTCGCCGCTGAACATCGCGGTGTCGGCAGACGGAAAGACGTGGAGGAACGTGCTCGTTCTGGAGGACCAACCCGGCGAATACTCTTATCCCGCCATCATCCAAACGTCAGACGGCCTGGTCCACGCGACGTACACGTGGAAGCGGCAGCGGATTAAGCATGTGGTGATCGACGCGGGGAGCCCGGAGGTGGGATCGTCGTCATCGGGCAGTACGGGAGGCCACCAATAATGGCCACAGACCTCGTCCGCAGAATCCGGGGGCTGAAGTATCCGGCTTTGTTGCGCCTGTGGGACCAAGTCGTCAGCGGTGCGACTCCTGGTTGGGGCCAAGGCCAGGCATTTGAATACCTGATTCTCCGCGCATTTGAGCTCGAGCAGGTTGAAGTCCAGTATCCGTTCAGCGTCAATCTCCCGACGGGGATCAACGAGCAGATCGATGGCGTCATCTATTCCCCACAGGTGGCAGCGCTCGCAGAGTCGAAAGACCGCGGCGCGATGAATATTGAACCGATTGCTAAATTGCGAAGCCAACTCCAACGACGGCCGTCGTCGGTGATCGGCGTGCTCTTCAGCAGGGGCGGGTTTACGCTCCCGGCGCTGGCTCTCTCGCAGCACATGACCCCACAGACGATTCTCCTATGGCACGGCGACGAAATTGAACACACTGAAAAAAAGAAAGATGGCTGTTGGATTGGTGTTAAAATACCGAATGGCGGTTGAACTTGGCGTGCCGGACTTCAGCCTGCTGCGAAAGGGCGTGTTATGACTTCGCTTGTGATTCTGGAGGGAAAGCTCGACGAGATTATCGTGAGCCGCATTCTGGATTCCGATCCGCAATTGCGCGGGCGATTCCTGACTGCAGTGGCGGGCGGACGGTCGTCAGCCATATCGCTCGCTCGCTCTTATCTCGTGACGGGTGATCAACGGCTGGCGCTGGTGCTTGACGCGGACATGACGGACTTGGAGAAGGTCGCTGCAGAGCAGGCGTTGGTGGCCGACTTACTTGAAGGAATGGCCGTCCCCGAGCGATTCATCGTGCTGATGGTCGTTCCCGAAGTGGAAGCCTTGTTGTTCTTCGATCGCGGTTTTGCCGAAACCGTGTTCGCTCACAAGTTCTCGGATTCGGAATGGGCGGCTGCGCAGCAGAGCCCAAAGCTGGAACTCGGGCGACTGATCCATGGACAGCCGACACGGACCATCAACCTTTCGCGCGTGGAACGGCTCCTCGATAAAGTGGATATGAGACCGCTCGTAGCAACGGAGTTTGCAACTCAGCTTCGAGAATTTCTGCTGCACGAACCACTTCACGCGGCCAAAGTCGGCAAATGAAGTTGTGCCGCTCACTTAGGCGGACACGAGCACGGGTAGCGGTGTTGCAGTCTTCTTCAGGACGCGGCGCTCGGAAACGATGCGGTTTTCGGGCTTCCCATGAAATGTTGCCATGCCATCCATAACGACATAGTCGTTATGAACGCAGAATATATACGAGCCTGAGTCAAAATCCTTCCCACGAACATCTTGGAACAGAAGCGTAACCTGGTCTCCAACGATTCGGCCACTGTATTTAAACCGGCGGTCTGACGGCGCGCCTTGTCGTGTCTGGGTACGGTGGCCCGTACCAGTAATTCGAGACCCTTGTTGGAATAGCTCTAATTTGCCAACGACCTCTTCTTTCCCGTCCTTTAGCGAACAAATATCCCATATGCCGTCAATGCGAATGCCGTTATACAGCATTCTGTCTTGAATGAACGGCCAAACCCGTCGCACAGCAAACCAACCAATAAGTGCGGCGGTTATGCTCGAAAATACGCCGAACACGAAACTCAGCATACGCTTGTCTCTTGCCCGACCATCAGCCGAGGTTCCCGATTCGCTTCTCAGACATCCATCAACGCCTGGCAAGAGGCCGAATCGACTCGAAGTCACAAGCCAGTCAAAATCCCAAATGTCTCACACCACCCCCGCCATCCCCGTCTCAATCGGCGCCGACACGAATTCGCGCGGATCGGTCACGTGACCCGTCAGCGCACTGGCCGCCACCGTCAGCGGGCTGGCCAGATACACCGCGGACTTCGTGCTGCCCATTCGGCCGGGGAAATTGCGGTTGGTGGTGCTGATGCAGACCTCGGTGCTGTTGAGGCGGCCGAAGGTGTCGCCGGGGCCGCCGAGGCAGGCGGAGCAGCCGCTGGGGCCGACCAGGCAGCCGGCGTCCACCAGGATGTCCTCGATGCTCTTTTCGTTGGGGCCTTTTTCGACGCCGCGGAGGTTCAGACGCTTCATGTCGGCGTGAACTTCGGTCGAGCCGGGAACGACGAAAGTCTTGATCTTGACCTGACCGCCCTTGAGCAGATTGGCGGCGAAGATCATGTCGGTGATTTTTCCGCCGGTGCAGGAGCCGATGTAGGCGCGATCGAGCTTGACGTCGCGGCAGTTGCTCGCCGTGTCCTTGTTGTCCGGCGAATGGGGCTTGGCCACCAGCGGCTCCATCGTCGCCAGATCCCATTCATGCTCGCTGTGATAGCTTGCATTTGCATCGTCGGTGAAGACGTCCCAGGTCGGGACGTTGCTGCGGTTGCGGACGTACTGGAGGGTCTTTTCGTCGACGTCACAAACGCCGTTCTTGCCGCCGGCCTCGATCGCCATGTTGGTGAGGGTCATGCGGTCTTCGAGGGTAAGCGAGGAAATTCCGTCGCCGGCGAAGTACATCGCGGCATAGGTCGCGCCGTCGACGCCGATCTCGCCGATCACCGCCAGAATCAAATCCTTCGCGGTCAGGTACGGCGGGATCTGGCCGTGGAAGGTGAATTTCATGGTCGGCGGGACTTTGAGCCAGGTCTTGCCGGTGCCCAGGACGAACGCCGCGTCGGTGTTGCCGACGCCCGTGGCGAACTGCCCGAACGCCCCGGCGGTGCAGGTGTGGCTGTCGGTGCCGATCAGAATCTCGCCGGGCCGAATGTGCCCCTCCTCCGGCAGCGCCTTGTGACACACGCCCTTGTAATTGGTCCGCGTCGGGTCCTTGTACGGGTTGGGCATACCCGGCTGGCTCGTCACAAACTCCGGATCGTAGTAATACTTCAGCCCCTGCTCGCGCACGAAATCCCGCAGGATCTGCACGTTGCGATGGCACTTTTCATCCGCCGTGAAGATGTAGTGGTCGGGGATGATGACCACGCGATCCTTGTCCCACACCTTCGCATTGCGCCCAAACTTTTCGTGAAAAATCCCGATCGTGCCCGGCCCGCACACGTCGTGAGTCATCAGCACGTCCACGTCCACCCAGACGTTCTCGCCGGGGGAAACGTGCGCCTTGCCCGAATGCTTGGCAAGGATCTTCTCGGTCATGGTCATGCCGGGCATGGAAACTCCTGTTGCCTGCAAAACAGAACACAAAGTATAGCGGAGGCGCGGCGCAAAGTCGCGACCGCTGAACGCAGAGGAGCGCGCGTTGTGGCGGCGGTTCAAGCGAGGACTCGGCACGAGCCGGGCTTCCCGTGACACGGGTTTTTAACCGGTTTTTAACCCGTGCTGGTGGCGAAATCGAAAGAAGCCTCGCGATTCAGCGTTATTATCCAGGCACACCGCCAGCACGGCTTTTGAAAAGCCGTGTCACGGGGAAGCACCACATCGCGCACACCGAAGAGCGAAATCCGTTCACTTCGAATGACGCCGCTGCCGAAACAGCGTCTCATACCTTGTTTCCCGCCGGTGCGCGGAGCACGACGATGAGGCCGAGGACCTCGTTGCCGCCTTCCTTGCGAAGTGCGGTTTCCGCAGATGATACAAGATCGAACCCTACCGCGTTTGCGGCCTGCCGTATGTAGTCTGTGGCGTGGGCGTAGCGGCGGGTGGGGCGGAGGAGCCAGCCGGGGCCGGGGTGGGTCTCGACGGAGAACGCGAAGAGCCCGCCGGGGCGGAGGCTTTTTGACGCCGCGTCGAACACGCCGGACAAATCGCCCAGGTAGCACAATACGTCCCCGGCGACGAGCAGATCGTACTTCGACGGCGCGGCACGAAGCGTCGCCGTCACGTCGGCGACCTCCAGCCCGTCGTAAAGGTTGCGTTCCCTTGCTTTGGCCAGCATGGCGGGGGAGAGATCGACGCCGATCAGTTTGCGGGCCATGGGCCGGAGCAGTACGCCGCACAAACCCGTGCCGCAGCCCAGGTCGAGCACGTCGAGATTCGTGCCCGCGCCTGCCGCGACCACGGCTTCATGCAGCAGCCGCGGCACGCGATATTCCAACTGTTCCAGCAGGTGCTCGTCGAAGCTGTCGGCATGCCGCTCGAACAGCGTGGTCACCAGCGACGCCGGCACGGCGGGCGGGGCCTCCTTTCCACTCAGCGCCGCGATGTGAAACTTCAAATTCGGATTGTCCGGCGTCAGCTTGAGAATCTCCCGGAACTGCTCGGCCGCCTCGGGAAATCTCCGCGCCACCTCCAGCGCCCGCGCCAGCTCGATATGCGTGTCCAGATGATCCGGTCGGAGGCGGAGCGCCTCGCGCAGCGTCTGCACCGCCTCCTCCAGTTGACGTTTTCCGATCAGCATCGTCCCCAGCGCCGAGAGCGCCTCGAAATAATCCTTCCGCAGCCGCAGGGCGGCCCGCAGCTCGTCAATCGCCTCTTCAAACCGCTCGAGCTGTCCCAGCGTCATCCCCAGCGAGTAGTGCGGCAGGGCAAAGTCGGGCTTGATCGCCACGGCCCGACGAAAAGACTCCATCGCTTCATCGTGCCGGCCGAGCCCGGCGAGCGCTTCCCCAAGCGTCTGCGAGCTCTCGGCGGAATTGGGAACCCGCTCGGTGGCTTTGCGGGCAAATCGTTCCGCTTCGGCAAACCGATTGAGCTGCAACAGCGCGTTGCCCAGATGCTGATCAAGCTCCGGCCGGTCCATTCCCAGATCGATCGCTTTCTGAAGCGAGCTGGCGGCGTCGGCAAAGCGTTGCAAGCGGCTCCATGCAACCCCGAGGGCCGCGTGCGGCTCGGGACGGGCGGGGTCGAGCGCGACCGCCTGCTGCAGGCACGCCGCGGCCTGGTTGTGGTCCCCGACCAGCAGCCACGCCTCGCCCTGGTTGTAGTGGTAGACGCCTGTCTGCGGCGCCGCCTGCGCCGCCCGCCCCAGGTACGCCGCGGCCAGCTCGGCCTTGCCGACCTGGAGCGCCAGCAACCCGACGCCGTGCAGCGCCTCGGCGCGGTCGGGCTCGGCCAGGAGAATCCGCCGGTAGATTTCCTCCGCTTCGCGTAGCCGCCCCGCGCGATAGTGCGCCGCCGCGGTTTGCAGCAGCGCGGGCGTCAATTGTTCAGAGGGGTCAGGCTCGCTCATCGTGCCGCCGTATAGTGCCCCGGCTGCGCGGGGCGTGCAATGGCGGTCGGTTCTCGTGTGTCCTGCTCAAACTGGGTAGTTGCTGGACAGCATGCAACGCATTGGCTGCGAAAGAGGCCGATTCGGGGGGCTAAACAGCGCGCCGCCGTCGGCCCGCCGCTTGCGGTTTCGCGGTTGTCGCGCAGCCCTCGAGAAACCGCAAGCGTCGAGGTGGCCGTGCAGTGCATTCGTCGGCCCAACAACCAAGTCCCACACCCGAGCGCCAGCTCACTGAAGGTGGGGGGAGGCTCACGGACGGCCGGCCGGTTATACTGAGTTGGCCGTCTTGTTCGATAACAGCGATAACAGCGTTGCCCGGACGCCGCGGAGAAAGCCATGTCCATCGCCTCGGGGGAGGAACTGGAGCGATTCTTCACTCTCTCGCTGGATCTGTTTTGCATTGCGGGTTTCGACGGATATTTCAAGCGGCTGAACCCGCGCTGGTCGCGGACGCTGGGGTTCTCGGTGGAGGAGATGCTCAGCAGGCCGCTCATC
>DATHPP010000361.1:0-29685 GCA_035483795.1 Tepidisphaeraceae bacterium
AGTTGTCGGGCCGCGTTTCAAAGAGGCTCTGCACCAGCCCCATGAGCAGCCCTGCCAGCGGAGCGAAGACGGTCTGGGGCGGCTGGGCCAGCTCGAACATCAGATACGCCGGCGCAGAACGCACCTGGAAGTAAACGACGACCAGAAAGGCGCCGAAGATCAGGGCCGCCCATCGGGCGTTTTCGCGCAGTTCCTTCAGGAAGATTGCGATCACGATACACCTCCGGCCATTTCCATGGTGTTGGAAACATCGGGCAGTCGGACGTTCTCGATGGTGCCGCCGAGATAGCTGACGAAGGCGTCTTCCAGCGTGATCGGCGCCTCGTCGATGCGCTGGGCGCCGAGTCTGGCCAGGATCGCGCGGGTTTCATCGGTCACGTTGACCAGCGTGAGCCGCAACTGGTTGCCGCCAGCGAGACATTGAATCAGTCCGGGAATTCTCGGCAACGCCGGCGGGGCTTCGGCGAACCGAAGCACGAACTGCTGCACGCAACTCCGGAAGGTTTCCAGGGAGCACTGTGCCCGCAGGACGCTGTAATCGAGAACGGCGATGTGGTCGGCCATTCGTTCGATGTCGGCCAGCAGGTGAGAAGAGAAGACGATCGTGCGATCGGCTTTGCGGGTGGCGTGGACGATCGATTCGAGCAGCGATCGTCGCGCGACCGGGTCCAGGCCGATGGCGGGATCATCGAGGACCAGCAGATCGGGCTCGGGGGCCAGGGCCATCGCCAGGCACAGACCGGCCCGCTCGCCGCGGGAAAGATTGCGGGCCCTCGTCTTGGGATCGACTCGGAAGAACTCGAGGACGGCGTTGAATAATTCTCGGTTCCATTTGGGATAGAAGCGGGACTGGAAGCGGTGCGCGTCATTGACCCGCATCCAGCCGAATACCGGATGTCCCTCGGCCAGATAGCCGATGCGAGAACGAACCTCGGGCGGCAGATGCCGGCTGTCGTGGCCCAGCACCGTGCTGCTGCCCCACGTGGGCGAGAGCAATCCCAGGATCATCCGCAGGCTGGTGGTTTTTCCGGAGCCGTTTCGGCCGAGAAACCCGAAGATCGAGCCGCGCGGCACGCTGAGGCTCAGATCGTGAACGACGCGTTTGGCGCCGAAGTAGCGGGTCAAATGGTGAGTCTGAATTGCGTAATCGCTCATGACGGCCCGGCTCCTTTCACGGCAGACTGGCTGAGGGGCCGAAGCTTTTGCTCCAGTGCCTGCCGCAGATCTTCGGGTGCGAAACCGAGATAGATCCCCTCATTGACGTAGGCGTTGAGCGTGGCTTGCAACCGCCGCAGCCGCTCGGCCCGCGTGTAAACGGCACGACGGCGGGCGACGAACACGCCCTTGCCCTTCTGCGCCTCGAGCACACCCTCGCGAATGAGATCGGCGTAGGTGCGGGCGACGGTGTTGGGATTGACCACCAACTGCTCGGCCAGGGCGCGGACGCTGGGGACTTGCTCGCCCGGCGCGAGCTGCCCGGTGACCGCCGCCCGGCAGATCTGGTCGGCGATCTGCCGGTAGATCGGAACGGTGCTGCCGGTGGCGATGGAAATCTCGAGGGGCATGTGATCTATCTGTATTAGTCGTTATAGTACAGATGGGCGGGAAGTTGTCAAGGGGAATCACAATTTCTTTCGGACCCGCGCCGTTTGCACGGGTTAAAAACCCGTGTCACGATCAAGCGATTCGAAATCGCTGGGAATTCGCATCGTTCGTAACAGTTTCAGGTGCGAGTGCATCAAACGCCATTACGCCGTCAGGTCGGTCCAATTGACCTCGCATTTTCGTTCCGCGGCCAGCTCGGAGACCCAGCAGGTTCGGCAGGCGGCGATCGCGCGGTCGACGCTGGCTTCGGGTTTTTTGGCGGTTTTGAGGCAGGCCAGGAAATCCTGGTAGAGGCCGAGGGTGGCGCGATCGCCTTTGCCCGCCGACTCAGTGGGGTTGACGTCGCGGATATGGGCGCCGGCGGCGCCGCGCTTGGTGAAGCGGAAGAGCTTGAGGGAAGTGCCGATGGATTCGATGGCGCCTTCGTCGCCGGTGATGGTGAGATCGTTGCGGCCGGGGCCGAAGAGGCAGAGGGTGTGGACGGCGGTGACGTCGCCGGGATATTTGAGGGTGACGGTGGCGTGGTCCCAGGTGTCGCGGGCGTCGTGATAGACAGCGATGCCGCCGTCACAGGAAACTCGCTCGGGGAGGGCGCCGGCGAACCAGTGGAGCAGATCGAAGTAGTGGCAGTCGAATTCGTTGAGGGAGCCGCCGGTGGCGGTGTGGCTGAAGCGCCAGTTCATCGGCTTGCCGCCGAGCTTGGGATCGGCGAACTGCCAGACATCGGCTTTGGTGTTCCAGTCGCCGCGGGAGCAATTCTGGACGATGTACTTGGGCTTGCCGATTTCGCCGGCGGCGATCAGCTCGGCGATCTTCCGCGGGCGGGCGTTGTTGCGGTATTGCATGCCGAACATGACCAGCGTTTTGGCGGAATCGACCGCCTGCTTCATGGCCGCGGCCTCGGCGGGGTTGGTGCCGGCGGGCTTCTCGCACAGCACGTGCTTGCCCGCCGCGATGCTGGCCAGAAGGATCTCGCGGTGCAGCAGGTTCGGCACCGCGATGGCGACGGCGTTGATGTCGGGATTGGCCAGGAGCTTCTGGTAATCGGCGGTGGTGGCGACGGGATGAGCGACTTTCGACGCGGCGGACGCAAGCCGCTGCTCGGAGACGTCGCACAGGGCGACGATTTCCGATTCCGGCGCATTTTTTAGAACGGGGATGTGGGTGTAGGCGCCGCGGGTGCCGGTTCCGATGATGCCCCAGCGGAGGGTGGGGGAGTCGGAGGCGCGAGCGATGGGGCCGGTGGCCAGGGCTACGCCGGCGGCAGTTGCGGTCTTGAGCACGTCTCGTCGGGAAGGGGTCTTTGCGGTCACATTGGCTCCCTTGTCTTGTGCGGTAATCATCAGCAGACCAAATTCATTCGTGTTGTCAATTCTACCCGAGTTCGATGCTACGCGGCGCGTGACACATTCTGAGCTGAGAGTCTTCTCGCAAACCCCCTCCCCAAACCTCCCCCGGCGTACCGGTGGAGGGAGAACGGGGTCGTTTCACGCCCTGTGCCGGTTGCGACTTCTGACGATGGTGACGGTGAAGTTGAGTGCGCCCAGGAGCCCGTCGTGGCTGGTGTTGGGATCGGCGGTGAAGTAGACGGTGGAGGTGTCGCCGGCGTTGACGCTGTCGCCGGGAATCAGGCCGCGGAGTCCCGGGATCACCAGCGGCTTGCCAGCGGCGTTCATGGGCAGGTAGTTGATGAAATGCCCGTTTTTGGCGTTGAACACATCGACGCGGCCGGAGCCGGTCTGGGCGACGAGGATGTTGCCGGCGAAGGTCCCCCAGTTCGCCGGGGCGATGGCCATGCCCCATGGGGCGTTCAGGAAGCTGCCGCGTTGGAAGCGTTGCAGCAGATGACCGGTGACGTCAAAGACGTCGACGTAAGCCTTTCCCGCGGCGGCGACGGCATTGTGCCCGGCCGAGTCCTGTTTGGCATAGGTGACGTAAAGCTTGTTGTTCAGGTCCTGGATGTTGTACGGCGCGTAGCCGGCGGGAATCTTGGGATCGTGAAAACCGCCGGTGATCTGGACGGGCGCGAAGGTGTCGTCGAACACGTCAACGGCTGCGTTGTGAAAATCGGCAACAAACAGTTCGAGCGCTCCGCCGCCGACGTCGGCCAGTGCCGCGCCCGTGAAGACCGAGCCGCTCGAGGAATTGTTGACGGCCAGAAACGCGTTGGTGGGATCGAGATTCTTATTCCAGGCGGAGATGGCGCCGTCCTGGGTGACAAAGATGAAGCGGCCGGGCAAGGCGCTCGATCCCTGTCCGATATCAAACCCGATCGAGCCGTTGAAGACAATTCCAGTCGGGGTTGAGGGGTTGGTTGCGCCGGGAACGGTGACAATGCGGGAGAAGACATCGCCGGCGCCATCATGCAGGGTGGCGAGGCCCTTGGCGTTGTCGGCGATCCAGAAGGGGCTGCCGGGCGTGGAGGTGATGCCCCACGGGTTGACGAGGTTCGGGTCGGTGAGCGGGGCGGAGATGGCGCCGTCGGAAACGAGGGCCGCCTCGATGACGACTTGATGGGCGTGGTGACCGCCGCCGGACAGCAGGCGACGGGGTTCGAGTTTCTCGGCTTGCGCCGCAGCGCGAATGAAATGCAATCGCATAGGTTGCCTCGACCCGGCGATCGTCGTCTGCCGTGCGGATGGCACGCGGCTGAGGAGAGCGGAGTGATTGAGGAGTATACAGCAAAGCCGTTTTCGATGTGCGGATTTTTGCGGGGCGGGTGCCGCGGCGTCAGTGGCGTGCGACCGGCTGTCGTGCGTAAGATGCTGCCGTCCTGTCGCCTTTCACATTCACAAGGAGAGCCTATGAAAAGCCGCGGCCGCGTGTTGGGGTTGATGGGTTTCGTGTGCGCTTCTCTCGCCCTCTGGCGGGTGGCGGGCGCGGATACGTATAAAGTCGATCCGGTTCACTCCTTTGCGCTGTTCAATGTTCATCATTTCAATGCCGGCAATGTGTGGGGGCGGTTCAACGAGCCGGCCGGGCAGTTCACGCTCGACCAAGCCAATCCGGGCAAGGATTCATTCCAGGTCGAGTTGAAAGTCGCCAAGCTCGACACCGGCGTCGCCAAACGCGATTCCGACCTCAAAGGCCCCGACTGGTTCAACGCCCGGCAGTATCCGACCCTCTCGTTCAAGAGCACGAGCGTCAAAAAAGGCGAAGGCAACAACCTCGAAGTGACCGGCGACCTCACAATTCACGGCGTCAGCAAATCCGTCGTCGTCAACGTCGAACTCACCGGCATCGCCAAGGATCCTTTCGGCAACACCCGGGCCGGCGTTCAGGGGACCTGCACCGTCAAACGCAGCGATTTCGGAATGAGAACGATGGCCGGCGCGGTCGGAGACGAGGTGCATCTGATCGTGGCACTCGAGGGAACGAAGTAGGTTGCATGGGCGACCAATGACGAAGCACGAATGACGAATGACGAATCAAATTCGAATGACCGAGATCGAATGAAGAAACGAAGACCTTGCCCCGGGAGCAGTTTCGGGCTTTGGTCATTCGCATTTCGGATTTGATTCGTCATTCGTCATACGAGTTTCGTCATTTGCGTCATCGTTCCGGGTTCGCATCGCATGTTCACCTTGACGGACATCCTCGTCGGGTTCGCGCTGCCGGCGGTGGTGTGCGGGGTGATCCTGCTGGCGGCGTGGCAGCCGTGGCTGGGCCACGCGCGCGACGGACGCTGGGCGGGGGCGATCGCGATCGGGGCGGGATATTCGATTGCATACGTCCGGCTGGTGGGTGATCTGCATTTTCCGCCGGCGTCGGTGGACAACTGGATCGTGTGCATGATGCCGGTGGTGATGGTGCTGGGGATTCTGTTCTGCCGGCTTCCGCCGGCCCCGCTGCTTCGGCTGGCGGCGGTGCTTGTTGTGAGCGTGGTCCTGAGCTGGCTGCTGATCAAACCGCTGATCGGAGGGGAGATGACCAGCGGCGCGGCGGCGCTGCAAATTGCCGCCGGCGCGTTTGCGATGACGTCGTGGTGGCTGGTGCTGAACGAGCTGGCTCGCCATGGCCCGCGGATGACGGCTCCGGGGATCGTCGTGATCGTGGCCACCGGTGCGTCGGTGGTATTGTCGGAGAACGGCCTTGCCATTCGCGGCGGATTGCCCCTGGCGGCGCTGGCGGCAATGGCGCTGGCAGCGGCGATCATCGCGGCCATCACCCCGCGCTTCAAACTGGCCGGCGGCGGCACGCTTGCCGTCACTGTGATCGTCTTTGGGACTTTCCTTTACGCGTATTTTTACGTCGCCGAGCCGACGCCGCGCCTGCTGGCGGCGATGCCGATTCTCACTGGCTCGCCGGCGCTGGCATGGCTGGCGTGGCTCCCGGGCGTGCGGTGTCGACCGGCCTGGCAGCGCGGCGTGGTCGCGCTGGCCGCCGTGCTGCTGGCCGTTGCCGGCGCGGTCGCGCTGGTGGAATGGCCAGGCCACGCGCCGACAGCGGATAGCGCCGAGCTTTGAATCGAATCGGGGCAGAAATCGCCGCACTCTGTGCCGATTGCCCGGAGCGCTCCGCCTCGCCTATGATCCGCGATTCAGTTTGAGCGCAAAGGCGGTCGCGATGGAAGAGGCCGGAACTTCGGCTGCTGAACCGGATCAATCGCCCGCTCCCCTGACGAGAGCGAATCTTGCGTTGCGGCTGGTGGGGATCGCGGCTGTGGTCGGTGGGATTGCCGGCCTGTTTCTGTATTGCGGGGGCTGGCTGACGCCCCACGCACTGACGCCGGCGCGCATCATCGACCGATTTGAAGAGGTCAACGGCCGGCAGAGCGGCTTTCGACGCAATCACGCCAAAGGGGTCTGCTTCAGCGGCTATTTCGAGAGCAACGGCAATGGGGTCGCGATCTCCAAGGCCGCGGTGTTCAGCGCCGGGCGGGTGCCGGTCGTCGGGCGGTTCGCGCTGGCGGGAGGTCATCCTTTCGTTGCCGACGCGCCCGACATCGTGCGCAGCATGGCGGTGTTGTTCAAGCTGCCGACAGGCGAGGAGTGGCGCAGCGGGATGAACAACATTCCCGTGTTTGTGGTGAGCACACCGCGAGCGTTTTACGATCAACTGGCCGCTACCGCGCCGGAGCCGGCGACGGGCAAGCCAGATCCAGCCAAGGTGAAAGCGTTTTTTGCCGAGTACCCCGAATCGGCCCGGGCGATCCAACTGATCCGGTCCCACCCGGTCTCTTCCGGTTTCGAGAACAGTACTTTCAACGGCCTGAACGCGTTTCGGTTCATCAACGCCAACGGAGACGTCGCCAACGTTCGCTGGTCGATGGTGTCGGAGCAGCCATTTGAGCCGAGCGGGGCGACGCAGCCGGCGCAGGCCGACAAGAATTATCTGTTCGACGCGCTGATCGCGAGCATTCACCAGCATCCGTTGCGATGGCGATTGATCGTCACCATCGCACAGCCCGGCGATCCGACGAACGACGCGACGCTCGCATGGCCGCCGGACCGGCGGCAGGTCGATACTGGCACGCTCACCATCGATCACGTCGAGAGCGAGGACACCAGCCCGGTCCGCGACATCAACTTCGATCCGCTGATCCTGCCCAGCGGCATCGCCGGCTCGGACGATCCGCTGCCCGCCGCGCGATCGGCGGCGTACTCCGTTTCCTTCATCCGCCGCGAGGGCGAGAAGAAGCAGCCCAGTGCCGTCTCCGACTCGGAAACAGGAAAGTGAGCATGGCCAGCCCGACCCATCCAACCCGATTCGCCCTCCAGTCGCGCATCCTCCACTGGCTGATGGCGGCGATGCTGCTGGCCATGCTCTTCATCGGCGTCAGCATGGTCGCATCGCTGCGATCGTATCCGTGGCTGCTGGCGATCCACCGGCCGCTGGGCATCGCGATCCTGATCTTTGCGATCATCCGTCTTGCCAACCGGATGCTCACCACGCTCCCGCCGTTTCCTTTGACGATGTCGCATCAGGAACGGATTGTGGCCACGGCATCGGAAAAGCTGCTCTACACGCTGATGATCCTGTTGCCGCTGGTCGGCTGGGGGATGCTGTCGGCGGGGCATTACCCGATCGTGATGTTCGGGCGGCTTCATCTGCCGTGGATTCTTCCGGCCAATCCGACGCTCTTCTTCGTCCTGCGCAAGACGCACGGCGTCCTGGCGTACCTGTTGTTCCTGACGTTTCTGGCTCACCTGAGCGCCGTATTGTTTCACACGCTGATCGTGCGTGACCGGCTGCTGGACCGGATGGCGCTGTGGCCGGTCCGTCACGGCACCTGACGAGTGGTAACTGGCCCCAACCCAAAGCTATTTGAAATTGCGGGCAACGCGACGGCGGCGGCAAAGCAGCACGGCCGCCACAGCCCCGACGAATGTGGGAGGCGCCGGCTCCGGCACGGCGGCAACCTCGTCCATGCCCATCACGTTAGGGATGACATCGCCCCTGTAGCTGGGCATTTCGGCGTTCGACAGGACCCGCAGGATGCCCACCGTGGTGAGCGCCTGTTCCGCTGTTTCGCCGCCCTGAAGGAGGGTCAGGCCCGCAGGGGTCAGGTCGAAGCTGACCGGGTGCCATTGCCCGTCCGCCGGCACGAAGTCGTAATTTGTCGATCCGTACTCGGTGCCGAAGGCGTCCTGAAACGCGATCCGCATGTACAGCGGCGTGGCGCCAAAGTCAGCGATCTCGGCGGTGATCTGTGTTACGCCGGCGGCGACGTAATTGCCCGTCCATTGCGACTGGTTAAAGAAATTGATCCGGGCGCCCGAGCCGGTGGTGCCAGTTGTGGGGACCTCCAGAAATCCGTCGGCCCCCTGCGGTCCGCCAGTGGCGACGACGAACGGATACTGGGGGGCGTTGACCCCTCGCGTCCAACCCAACACGCTGTCGCCCACGGGATTGAGTTGAAAGTCGTCGATCTGGCCGAAGGTGATCTGGGCGTTTGCACCGGGCGATAACGACATCGCCGCCGCGAACGCGACGCCGGCAAGCCAAAAGCATCTTCGGGTACGCCCTCGCATCGCATCTCCTCCGGGTTCCGTGGGGAATTCCGGCAAAACGATTCGGAGTATTATGCGTCGCCCGCGATCAGCCAGCCACCAAAAATAAATGCCTTGACCCCGTTATATAAGGCCGTATACAAAGCACCCTGCACTTGGGTGAAGTGGCACCCGCAGCGGCCCTGAAGGATCGCCATGACATCGCCGAGCCGGGATCGCCCAGGCTGCCCAGACCGCACAGGCTTCACGCTGGTCGAGCTGCTGGTGGTGATCGGAGTCATCGTGCTGCTCATGGGAATCTTTCTGGCGGCCTTTGCCAAGGCCCGTCAGACCGCCAACAGCGTTTCCTGCGCGTCGAACCTGCGGCAGTGGGGAATGGCAACGCAAATGTATGCCAATGAGAACAACGGTTTCCTTCCGCGCCGGGGCCAGGGCGTCGGGCCGACGTTTCAGATCGCCCGGCCGGCCGACTGGTTCAACGCGCTGCCCCCGATTCTCAGGATGAAGCGGTACATGGACCTGGTCGGGGCCGAAGGGGTTCCCCGCCCGCCAGGATCGACCCTCTGGCTCTGTGCCCAGGCGAGTGATTTTGACAGCAAATACTACTGGTCGTACGGCATGAACATGGCCCTGTCCGTATGGGAAGCCAATCAAAACAACGGCCAACCCAACAAGATTACCGGCGTCGGCAGCACGGCAACCATGGTCCTGTTCGCCGACGCCCCGGGGAATTACTGTTCGGTCTTCCCTTCAAAATCCCCCGGGGGCTATAACCCGGTCCCCCGTCACAGCAATCGCGTGAACATTTGCTTCTTGGACGGGCACGTCGAAGGCATCGACCCATCATACATCGGGGTTGGCACGGGGCTGATCGAGCACCCGGACGTGCGCTGGCGGCCGCCGGACAGCACGTGGAACAGCGCTCAGTGACAGCGGATGAGTTCGAACCAGAGGAGATGGGAATGAAAATGACAAATCGGCGGCGTTTTTGTTCGATGGCTGGCTTGTTGGCGCTCTTCATCACCCTGCGGGCCGCAGCGCAGACCACGGTAAACATCCCCGCAGCCCAGGACGCAACCCTCTATGGCGGTAGTGACGCCACCAGCAACGCCAGCGGATCCGGCCCCGGCATGTTCGTCGGTTCGGACCCCAGCAATCCGAAGCGCGGCTTGATCGAATTCAACATTCCCGCCCATGTTCCCGCGGGTGCGACGATCGACAGCGTGACCTTGACGCTCTACATGGACATGGTCGCGGGCTCGGGCGGAGGCACAGGCGGCGGCGACTCCACGCCGCGAACCATCCGGCTCTTCGATGTTACCACCCCATGGCACGGCGGTACCAACGGTACGACGGGCCACCCGGGTCCCGGGTTTGGTGGAACGGGGCACGGATTCACTCCTCCAAATCCCGGCGATCCCACCTGGAATTTTGCCAGCTACAACACCGTCCCGTGGACCACGCCCGGCGGCGACTTCGTTTCCACGGAAAGCGCCGATACCGTCGTCAGCCAGAATCTCAACTCCCCATACACCTGGGGTTCGACTCCTCAGATGGTCGCCGACGTTCAAGGCTGGCTCAACGGCGCGAACAACGACGGCTGGCTTCTCAAGAACGACAGCGAAACAAGCTCCCAGACGTTTCGTGCTTTCTACACCGCCGAGGGCGCCGTCGAACAAAGCGTCCCCCAGTTCGCGCCCAATCTTGCCGTCACTTTCACCGTTCCCGAGCCGGTCGGCATTTCCGTCTTCGGTCTGGCTCTACTGTTGCTGCGGCGGCGACGTCACGTGCGATAACCGGGTGCCCTGTTCATGGGACGCATCGCAAGAACTCTCCGACCCGACCGGACCCGATGGAGGTTGGTACACGTTATCGTTTTGCTCGCCGTCGCAACGCTCGCCGTCGCGTACCTGATCCCGATGGTTGAGCGCGCCCGCGAAGCCTCCCGGCTCGCGGTCTGTAGGGACAACCTGCGAAAAATCGGCGCTGACCTGCTGTTATACGCACAGGCCAACAAGGGAACCCTTCCCGTGTCACCCACCGTCGAGAACCCGCATATCGAATTGATCCACGCGTTGAAGGACGGCCACTTCGCGGGTGATCCGAAGAATTACTACTGCCCCAGCCTGCGCGATCCGTCTTTCAGCGAGCAGAACTTCAACGCCGGCATCACCGGCTATTACTACTACAGCGCCCTGGCCGCCGGCACAGATGCCACGCTCAGTAAGTTCCTCCGCAGCGGCGTCACCTGGCCCCGACAATTGAGCACGAGTATGGACCCAAAAACCTGGGTGATGAGCGATGTCTGGATCAGCGGCGTGCCGACGGCGCATGCCGGCTACCGCAAGGGCGTCAACTATGTGATGCTCGATGGCAGCGTGGACTTCGTGAGTGAGAGCCCCCGACAGGCTTTTCATTGAGGCGCAAGGATGGCGACTTTCCTGATTGGTTTGGACGACACGGACAACGACACCAGTCCCGGCACCGGCCAACTTGCCCGGCGGCTGGCCGCGGAAGCAACACGGCGGGGCGCGATTCATCGGGGAATCACGCGGCACCAGTTCCTGGTCGACGACCGCATCCCCTACACATCGCACAACAGTGGCGCATGCCTCGCCATAGACTGGGCGGGATCCGAAGCCCAGCTCGATTTCGCGATCGATTTGATCGACCAGTGGTCGGCTGTGGGCTCCGATCCCGGCGTATGCATCGCACGCGCCGATTCCGTGCCACGCGAAGTGGTCGACTGGGGTTGGCGGGCAACGCGCGAAGTGCTCGAGCCACAGGAGGCGATGACCACTGCAAATGCCGCCGGCATCTGCCTTCGGGCGCTGGGCGGCACCGGCCAGGGCATCATCGGCGCGCTTGGCAGCGTGGGACTGCGCGCCGGCGGCAATGAGGGTCGGTTTCTGGATCTGCCCGGCCTTCGAGAGTTGGGTGAACGTACTCGATTGGAAGAGCTTGAACGAATCGGCATTGACGTGCAGTATGAAACGCCGTTGGGCGCCGGAGCGAACGCTATAGGGCGCCTTGCGCCGGCCGATCAGCAGACCCGGATTTATTTGACCATGAACTGGATCCGGCCGCGACTGGTCGGCGGTCGGGCCGTCTGGCCCGTACGATGGAGCAGCGAACATGACGCCTGGATTCCCCTCGATCAGAAGAGAAGCCGTCCCCTGGAGTAAGGCACAGGCGGATGGATATCTGGCAGCAGCGGCTGTGGGCGTGCTTGCGGGCATCGTTGTCGCTTACTCACGGATGCCGCTGCATCTGCCTGGGCACAAGGCGCTGTGGTGGATACCGCCGGTCCTGGCCGCACGGCTGTTAACAGGCCGCCGTGCCGGGGCCTCTGTCGGTGCGCTGGCAACCATCGCAACCACGTTGTCGTTGGGCGGCAGATTGGCGGGTGGCGCTCTGGCCATGCCGCTGGTTGTTCTGGCCGGTGCGATTCTGGACGTGGCCGTGTTTTTCGTGCAGAACCGCGCCACAGAAAAGTGGCGCGTATTGCTGCTGCTGTCCTCAGCCGCCGCGGCGGCGAATCTGGTCTGTTTCGTCAAGCGATTGTGGGAGCCGATCGGTCCCTTCTTCTCGACCAGCAACATCGAAGACGTGAGCCGAGTGGCCGTTTCTTATGCCGTCTTTGGCTTCATTGCCGGCGCTTTGGGGATGGCTCTTGCCTCTGCCGTAATGAGAATCTGCACAGCCGATCGCCGTGAATCGGCTTCCAGCCCCGCCCGGCGTGCGCGCTGACCGGATGGCTTCGTGGAGGCGCGCGGAAGCGAGGATGACGTGACCGGTCGAGAGTTGATCAAGTCAGTGGGCGCGGAAGGATTCGAACCTTCGAAGGCATAAGCCATCAGATTTACAGTCTGACCCGTTTGTCCACTTCGGTACACGCCCGATTGTAAGGGCGGGGATTCTATTGGGGTTGCAAAAGGGCGTCAATTGCCGGTTAAGGGTGCACTTCAACGTGAAGCATTCCTCCGGCAGCATGTTTCAAAAATGAAATGCCGCCGCCCCTGAAACGGGGTTTTGCGTTGCCCGCGCCACTCGAACCGATGGACCGGGTTTTGCGATAGCTTCTCGAACGTTATGGGCGCGCGACTGAATTGTGACGGATTGCGGAGAAGTCGAGGAGACATGGCCGGCATGACGGCCTCGTGCGGGATACAGGAGATGCGAACCCACCCCCCATCCGCGCCAGTGCGTCCAACGGCTCCGACGGAGGTTTACGCACGCGGCATGCGGATCTTCAATATTACAAAAAAGAGTGTTCGTGCCGATTCGATCGGGCCGGCGGCTGCCGGGATCGACACCGAACCGCTCACGGCGCAATTTACCGAGATGCTCGGACAACCGGCTGCTTTCGCGGGATTCGTCGGACGGCGCATCCGACTCGACGGGATGCCTCCATTTACCATCGATTGGCTGACGCTAAGAGGGCGGGATTGCTTTGCGACCTTTGCCTGCGATCTTCCTCCGGTCACCGACTACCTGTTGGTGATGACCCGCCCGCTGCGGGGCCGAAATGACGCGAATCTGCGATGGTTCATGGAACGCGTCATCGGGGGGTTCGGCCCACAGCTCGATGACGATTCCGTCCGCCTGATCCGCGAATGGCCCGCTCCGGCCGCCCTGCGGTTTTCGCTGAATCCACGGCCGGCCGACCAGATCAATCTGGTCCAGCGCTGCTTCTGCGACGCATTTGCACGGGTCATTAACGACTCGTGAGCGCCGCCGGCGCAATGGGCTATACTCTCGCAACGCCCTGGCCCGCGCCGGTTGCCATCGGATGGATTCGACCCAATACAATCCGCCCCCGCTCAACGTCCTGCTGGTCGACGACGAGCTCAATATCCGCAAGGCGTTGTCCGCCTGCCTGGAGGCCGACGGACACCGCGTGGTCTCGGTAGGCTCGGAGACGGACGCCGAGCTGGCGATCGAGCGGCGGTCGTTCGATCTCGCCTTCGTCGACCTGTTCCTGGGAAAGTCCAGCGGGCTTGACCTGATCCCCAAGTTGCTCGGCGCGGCCCCCTGGATGAAGGTGGTGGTGATTACCGCGTTCGCGTCCCTCGATACCGCGATCGAGTCGATGAAACGGGGCGCCACGGACTACCTTTCCAAGCCGTTTACGCCCGCCCAGGTCAACATGGTCACCGGCAAGGTGGCACAGCTGCGGGTGCTGGAGCAGCGCCTGGCAACGCTCCAGGATGAGTTGGGGCAAGCCAGCCCGGAAGTCGATCTGAGCACCCAGAGTCCGGCGATGCAGCGGGCGCTCACGCTGGCGCGACAGGCCGCCCCCAGCGATGCGACGGTCCTGATCCGCGGCGAAAGCGGCACCGGGAAAAGCATCGTCGCACGGGCGATTCATGGCTGGAGCGCACGGGCGGCCAAGCCCTTTGCCGTCGTCGCATGCCCGGCGCTTTCGGCCGAGTTGCTGGAGAGCGAGTTGTTCGGCCACGTCCGCGGCTCGTTCACCGGCGCCGTCCGCGATAATCCCGGCCGCATCGTCAAATCCGAGGGCGGCACGCTTTTTCTCGACGAGATCGGCGAACTGCCGCTTCGCGTGCAGCCCAAGCTCCTGCGCTTTCTCCAGGACCGCCGCTTTGAGCGGGTCGGGGATCAGCACACGCGGCAGGCGGATGTGCGCATTATCGCCGCCACCAACGCCGATTTAGCTCTGGCGGTCGCACGTGGTAGTTTTCGCGAGGACCTGTGGTATCGGCTGAATGTGATTTCCATTGAGCTGCCCCCGCTGCGCGAGCGGTGCGAAGACATTCCCGATCTGGCCGAGCGGCTCCTGCTGCATTTCGCCCGCCAGAACCGCAAGCCGCAGCTCCGCCTCAGCGCCGAGGCAATCGGGGCGCTTCAGGCTTACAACTGGCCGGGAAACGTCCGCGAATTGCGCAACGTCCTGGAACGAGCGACCATCCTGTGTTCCGGCCAGACCATCGACGTGGGGCACCTGCTTCTCGGAGCGGCGCCGCCAACCAGCGCGCCCAGATTGGGAGATCCGATTCCCATCGAGAAGATGGAAGAGCTGCACATTCGCGGCGTGTTGTCGACCACCCGTTCCATCGAGCGGGCGGCCGAAATCCTGGGGATGGACACCGTCACGCTCTGGCGACGACGCAAGAAATACGGGATCGACTGATGCTTGGGCTCCGCTCCAAACTGCTGCTGGGACTCTCGGGATTGCTCCTGATCCTGCTGATCGTGAGCTTGCTGGCGGCGACCGTATTGGACTACTACAGCCGTGCCATCGAGCGGTCCTATCGCGAAGACTACGACAGCGTTGCCCTGTGTCAGAAAATGAAGGAGGACGCCGAGCAGCTCGATCTGGCCGCGCAACGGGCGCTGTGGAGCGAGCCGGTCGACCAGAGCGCCCTTGCCGCTGTCGAGGCCGACTTCAACAGAAACCTGGCATCGCAACGGCAGGCGGCGACCCTCCCGGACGAGCCGGCGGAAACCGAGGTCCTCAGCGCCGCCTGGGAACGTTACCGTCTCCAGTACCGCCGCGCTTTGGACCCCTCTGTCTCCCGGGACGAACGCCGCAAATTCTATTCGTTGGAACTGCGCCCCGATCTGCAAGCGGTGCGATTGGCCTCGCAGCGGTTGATCGAAATGAACCTGTCCTCCATCCTCTCCGTTCCCGGACGGGCGCAGGCGACCACCCGCCGGGCCCACTGGGCCATGCGGACGCTCACGATCTCGGCGGTCATGCTGTCGATTCTTCTGGCGCTCATGATCGGGCGCATCATTCTCAAGCCGATCCGCGCCCTGACCGAATCTGTTCACGAGGTCGAGCGGGGAAATTTTGACCAGGCCGTCCCCATCCACGCCCACGATGAACTGGGCGCGCTGGCCAAGGCGTTTAATACGATGGCCCAGCGACTGCGGGCCTACCGTCGACTCGACCACGAGCGGCTGGTCCGCACCGAGCGCACCACCCAGCTCGCCATCGACAGTCTCCCGGATGCCGTCCTGGTCATCAATCCTGACGGGCGGATCGAGTTGAGCAACTCCGCCGCCCGCAAATTGCTCCGAATCATGCCCGGGGACGAAGTGGACAGTTCCTCCCGCCAGTGGCTCAGCGCCCTGTGGAGGCAGATTTCGTCGGCGGGCGACAGGACGGAACTGCGCGACTACGAGTCGACCGTCCAGATCGAGCTGGACGGCGAGGCCCGCTTCTTCCTGCCGCGCACCGTCCTCATACTGGATGACTCTTCCCAGGTGGTGGGCGCAACCGTTGTCCTTGCCGACGTGACAGGACTGAGGCGGCTGGACGAAATGAAGAACAATCTTCTTTCGCTGGTCTCGCACGAGCTTAAAACACCGCTCACCTCGGCGCGCATGGTCCTTCATCTCGTGGCGTCGGGAAAAATCGGGCCCCTCACCGCCAAGCAGACGGAGCTTCTGTCTGCCGCCCGCGATGATACCGACCGCCTCCATCAGATCGTCGAAAACCTTCTGGACATGAGCCGGATCGAATCCGGCAGAGCACTCATGGACCTGCATCCCATCGAACCCCGGGAGCTAGTGAATCGATCGCTGGAGCCGCTGCTCGGAATGTTTCAGGGCCAGCAGGTTTCGCTCGCCACCGAGGTTGATGCGGGGCTCGGGCCCGTCCTGGCCGATGCCACGCGCATCGGACATGTATTTGCCAATCTGCTCATGAATTCTCTGCGTCACACGCGCCCGGGCGGCCGTGTTCATGTCGGGGCACGAGGGCGTGGAAATGCCGTCGAATTCTGGGTCCGCGACACAGGTAGCGGGATACCGCGCCAGCACCTGCACCAGGTATTTGACAAGTTTTTCAGGGTGCCCGGACAAAGCAGCACCGGCGGGTCGGGACTGGGCCTGGCCCTGGTCAAGCACGTCGTCGAAGCCCACGGCGGGCAGGTTCGCGTCAGCAGCGCCGAGGGGGAGGGATCGCTCTTCGCCTTCACCCTGCGCGCCATCTCGGCGGATCCCGCCGCCACCGCTACTTCGGCCCAGGAAATCTCGCCGCCTCGCACGTATGCGCCCACGTAGCCCGTTTCCCGCCCAACGCGGCCTCAACAGGTTTTGTTAGGAGCGCTGAACTAAAAGAGCGTGTAAAGAAGCGGCGCCAGGGCTGTGCTGCTGAGAATCAGGAGCGTGCCAACAAGCAGGAGAACGACCAGGATCGGCGCCAGCCACCACTTTTTGTTGTGCGTGAGGAAGTAGAGAAATTCTCCCAGGAAACTGCGTTGGGTGCTTTGCGCCTGGCGGGCAAAGGCATCGGAAACGCCTTTTGCACTGAATTCATTTGCTTGCGACATAAAACACCTCGCAAAAAACTTCATGACTGACGGAAGTAGCGATCGGGGCTGACGGGCGGATCGCGCTCGACCCAATAACTCTGCCGGCCCGGTTCAAATGTGCGCATCATTGGATCGTGGCCGAGGAGCCGCATGAGCAGACCCAGCGGCGTGATGATCAGGTAAAACAAAACCACGACAACCACGTGGGACAGGATCCAGCCAAAGGGATACGTCAGAGACATTGAAGCGACATAAATTGGCCGGCGCAGCGGCGGGATGAGGTAGTACAGCGCCACCAGCAGTGCGGAGGCGATCCAGATAATTTCGGCTGAGCGGAGCGAGTGAGTTCGTCGCAGCACCATCACGCCGGCGAAAGCGAAAAAGGCCGCCGCGAGCAGGCCAAACCAATGCAGCTCAGTCCGCGAAGGGTTTGTATTAAGCTGAATCATGGCCTAATCGGGCTTGAATTGGCTCAGATACGCCGGCAAATCGACTTTGACCGAGGCCGGCTGCTCGCTCTTGAGAAGGAGGAATCGTTCGATCACCAGCGCATCCATCTGCGTTGCCATGAAGCATTTGAATGCATCTTGCGGCGAGCAGACGATCGGCTCGGAGCGTACGTTAAAGCTCGTGTTGATGATGACCGCGCAGCCGGTCTTGCGCTCAAAATGCTTGATGAGTTTGTGATATCGCCCGTGCCGCTCTTCATCCACCGTCTGCACTCGCGCGGAATAATCCACGTGGGTAACGGCGGGGATTTGGGATCGCGGCACGTTCATCCTGTCGATGCCGAATAGCCGCGCCTCCTGGCCATCGATTTTAAGCCGCTTGGACTGGCGAACCGGCGCGACCAGAAGCATATAGGGGCTTTGTTCGCGCGGGCCCATCTCGAAATACTCATTAACACGATCTTCCAGGACCGCGGGAGCGAAAGGGCGAAACGATTCGCGGAACTTGATTTTCAGGTTCATCAGCGACTGCATCCTGGGACTGCGGGCATCGCCCAGGATGCTGCGCGCTCCCAGTGCCCGTGGGCCGAACTCCATGCGCCCATTCATCCAGCCGACGACGTTTTCCTTGGCCATCAGCTCCGCGATCTGGTCGCACAGATCATCGTCATCGTCAAAGTGGCGATACCTGGCGCCGATCCGATCGAGGAATGACTTCACATCCGGCTCGCTGTAGCGGGGGCCGAGGAGCGATCCGAACTGACGGTCGCGGCTCGCCGCGGTGCGCGGTTGGTCCAGAAGCTGATACCAGATGAATAGCGCGACGCCGAGCGCACCCCCGGCGTCTCCCGCGGCGGGTTGAATCCAGATATTCTCGAACGGGGTTTCACGGCGAATCCGGCCGTTGGCCACGCAATTGAGCGCGACGCCCCCGGCCATGCACAGGTCTTTCATCCCGGTCATTTTGTGCACGTGCCGGGCGCTGCGAAGCATGATCTCTTCGGTCACCTGCTGGATCGACGCGGCAATGTCCATCTCACGCTGCGTCAGCGGCGCTTCGGCGGCGCGCGGAGGACCATCGAAGAGCTTCGCGAATTTCTTCGAGGTCATCGTCAGCCCCTGGCAATAGTTGAAATAGGACATGTCCATGCGAAAGGAGCCGTCTTCCTTCAGGTCGATCAACTGCATGACCTGCTTGAGGTATTTCGGCTCGCCGTACGGCGCAAGGCCCATGAGCTTGTACTCACCGCTGTTGACTTTAAAGCCGGTGAAATAAGTGAACGCGGAATAGAGCAGCCCCAGCGAGTGAGGAAAACGCATCTCGTGAGTCAGGCGGATTTTGTTTCCCTCGCCGACCCCGAGGCTGGCGGTGGCCCACTCGCCCACGCCGTCGAGTGTCAGGATCGCGGCCTCAGCGAATGGAGAAGGGAAAAAGGCGCTGGCCGCGTGCGATTCGTGATGCTCGGTGAAGATATACTGCTTCTTGTAAGCGTGATTCAGTCCCCGGCTCATTTCCCGCGGAAGATGAAGCTTTATCCGCAACCACAACGGCATCGCCATCAGAAATGAGCGAAACCCAATCGGCGCGTACGCCAGATACGTCTCCAACAGACGTTCAAACTTCAGAAAGGGCTTGTCATAGAAGCCAACGTAATCAAGCTGTTGCTGAGCAAGCCCGCCTTCCTTCAGGCAGTAGGCGATGGCGTTCATGGGAAACCCAAAGTCATGCTTGACCCGCGTGAAGCGCTCTTCCTGGGCCGCCGCGACAATCTTCCCATCCACCACCAGTGCGGCGGCGGAATCGTGATAAAATGCGGACAGTCCCAAAATCGCCGTCATGAGCGCCTAGACGTGACTTTCGACGCCACAAAATCGGCCACGATCCTGGCCACCCGGTCACAGCCGGGGACGTTAAAATGAACGTCGTCATAGAAGACCGATGTGTCTTTGGGCAGCATCGACCCCAGATCGATGCAGTCGACGTGATCCTGACGGCATACATCGAGCAGCGCCGCATTGTACCTGTCCATGACCGCCGCAAGGGTCGCGGGATCATACGCCCCGTTTTCAAAGGCCTGGCAAAGCAGCGCTTGCTCCTGCTCGGTGAGGTTGGAACGCAACATCGATGGTTGTGTCATCAGCACCAGGTGTTGTCCATTCTTATGGCAACACTCGATAATTCGTCGAATGGTATCTTGATACGTCTGTATCGCCGCATCAAGTCCCCCGGGAATCTCGCTGATCGCACCGTATCTTGTCAGCAGCAGGTGACGGGCGGCACGGCGCTGCCGAACCCAGCCCGCCTGCATGTCCTGAATGATGGCTTCCCCTGACCTGGTGGCTTTGTAGAGTGAATATACATTCTGTAACTCTGCCGCCGCCTGCACCAGCCTCAGCTCGCGATAGTACGGCGCGGGAACTGGCGGATACTCTTCTCCGCTGGTCAACGCCTCGTATGGCGCCTTTGCAGCTTGCTTTACATAGTCCTCACTGAGGAAAGCCGCGACGTCATTCGCCCCGAGAAGAAGGATCACCCAATTGAACTCGTGGGCCGCCTGATAGTGACGAAGTTGGTACTCGTGGTGCAAACTGAATTGACCCGCGCGGCCGGCGTTACCGACGAACACAGACGTTCCCAGGCGGCGATGCAGCTCATCCTGTACCAACCACGGCCAAGTCTTTTTATCCGTCACGTAAAGGCATTCCGTCGTGCTCCCACCCACACACAGAACCTTCAGGTCGCATGTGTTCAGGTCCACTTCCGGACCTCTGAGGCCGAGGCTGTTGACGCTCACCACCACGTGCGGCTCCAGGCCCGGCAGTTCGGATGTGTCGATCTCCATGACCCGGCTTACCTGCGGCCAGGGTGCGCGTGCTCGATATGCCCCGGAATTCAGCAGCCGAAAAGAAACCTCTCCCAGGAGCCCGCCGAGAAGAATTGAATAAATCAGGGCGATGCCTTTGGCGGCCGCGGATCGGCGCATCACCATCAACGCTCCGACGACGACCGCATAGATGAACGAAGCCGTCATCACCACAAAATCAAAACCGCTGAATTCCAGGTGAGTCGAATTCCCCGACATGAGCCATGCCATCCCCACCCAATGCGCCACCAACGGCAGCAAAAGCAAGGCTGAAGACAAGGTAAACCAAAAGCGGCGTGTCGAATTCATGGCCTTGCGCCAAGCTCTCGCTCGGCTGTGGCGTCAGTCACCCCCGCTGACGACTGGACTTCCATAAGCACGTGAACCGACACGGTATATCAAATATTTCGGAGACTCAAGTGAATTGTTCATAGTTACGAATATATAATGATAATACATTACGAAAACAGCAAAAGCGCATGCGAGTTGATGACCGGAACGACATGTGATGAACCGGATTGCGACGGCGTGATTCACAGTACCAAGTTAATGAAATGAAGTGAGGTCACTGCGAAACGGCGGCGCTCTTACTTGAAACGTAGAATCGTGAAGGAGTCCGGAGGAAACGGGTAGCGAGTTGCACCCTGCGCCAGTTGATAATTCCACGGGAAACGCCGGGGCTGGATGACGCCCGGGAAATCCGCCGTGTTCACCGCGTCCAGGTCGCCCTTCAGCTCATCCACCTGCGCCACCGACTCGACGGTTACGAATCCGTCGAACGATATCTCCGACTCGATCTGCCGCCGCGACGTGTTCACCACCTGCAATTGAATCGTCTTGCGGTCCGGGCTTGCCGTGGCGGTCACGTCGAGCGTGGCCGGCGGCGCTTTGGCTTCCGCTTCGATGCACAGCGGCAGGTAGTTCTTCGACAGCATCTGCGTCACGTAGTAGGGCGGCTGGGGCCACACCTTCGACGGATTGAGAAACAGCAATCCCTGGTCCCACCCGTTGTCGTTCTGCCCGTCGCACTGGAGGCAGTTGGCCGAGCACACGACCGGCACGCGCTCGCCGCCAAGACGCTCGAGCTGATTGATGGCGAAGGCGTTGCTCAGCGCGCGGGCCAGGTCGCGGCGATTGGCGTTCAACTCAAAGACGACGACTTTGTAATTCGCACCCGGACTCAGACGGCCAAGGGCGTCGATGAAGCTCTCCAGCCCGCCCAGCCCTGCCGGGTCGCGCGGCCGCTCGGTGTTCAGGTGCACGTCGAACCAGACCTCCCGGCCGTGTTCCCTGGCCAGATCGAGGATCTTCCTGTGCGCCGCCAGCGTCCGGATCCGCGGCGCGCCGCGGAAGTTGTACGGGTCAACAATCTTTTGTCCGTAGGCAAAGTCCCCGACGACCAGCACCAGCCGCGGGTCCTTCTCCCACACCGCCCCGGCAATCGCCTCGAAGCGCTCGCGGTAATGCTCGTCCACCGCCTCCTCGTTTCCCAGCTCGATGTGGGCCAGACCGAACGGCTGCGGGTGCCCGTCTTCGGCCCGCATCCTGCCCCATTTCGTGTCAGCGCTTCCATTGACGTACTCGACGAAATCCGCCATGTCCCGCGGGGTTTCATCCATGTTGAATGCGGGCACCGGCAAAAACCCCGCCGCCTCGCAGAAGCTCAGAAAATCGATGATGCCCCATCCGTTGCTCGATTGCCCATACCACGTCCCCTGGTGGGGCGGCCGGCGGTCGCGGGCGCCCGTCATCTTCTTCCAGCGGTACTGCGGCGCGTTCACCATCGACCCGCCGTACCGCAGCACCGTCAGCCCCTGCGCGAGCAAACCCCCGGCCACGTCCCGCCGCACCGGCAGCCCCTTGAACCGCCCCCAATCACCGGGCTCGAGAAATACGTACCCGGCCTCGATCGCGCCCGGCTCCTTCAGCACGATCGCAAAGCGTCCCGTGTCGTCCTCCATGTCCGGCGTCAACGTGAACTCGAACTTGTGCCAGTCGCCCGCCGGACAATCCATCCTGGCCTCGGCATATACCTTTTTCCCGTCGCCGCTCTCCAGGCGCAGGTAAAAAGGCGTCGGCCGCTCGGTACGAGCCCACACCCGCCCTTCATACGTCTGACCCCGGGCAAAGTGCATCCCCCAGCGGTTGAGCCCGCGGTTTTCGATTCCGACTTCGCCCCGGCCATCGGCAAAGGTGATCTTCTGGCTCGATCTGCCGACAAACGGGCTTGTCGAATCCATCGCGAAACTGCCGACGGCGGCGCCGCCGCGCACTTCCCGCCACATCCCGCTCACGCCATCCTCGCGTGCCGGCTCGGCAAAGCTCTCCCCGAAGATCATCTGGCCGTAAATGCCGCCGTACACTTCGTGATTCACGTCTTCGATGCAGGCGCCGGTCATGTAGCGCGACACCGCCCGCGCCGGGCCGCCGGCGCGCACGACGATCCGCGCCTCCTGGCCCGCCGCTGCCGCGCCCGTGACGACAAAAACCCAAAGTAACGCACAACCCAGTCGTTTCATCGCGGTTCCCTGTTACTCACATCGTACACGTCTTGCTCGCCGTGATCGCGACACCCGAAAGTGGAGTTTGCCGACCGCGCCGATTTGACCGCCCTCGCCGCACGCGGGTATGACAAGCATTTCCTGAGCCGGGGGCAACCCTTCCCATGCCGGTCGTGACCCTCAAACAAGCGCTCGAGTTGGCCGAGGAGAACAAGCGCGCCGGAAACCTTCCCGAGGCCGAGCGAATCTGCCGCTATGTTGTCTCGCAGCTTCCTCAGAGCGATTCGGCCCTGAAAACGCTGGCCGAGATGGTATTCCTCCAGGGCCGCGTCGGCGAGGCGACGGACTTGATGCGGCAGGCCGTCGCGCTCAAGCCGAGTTTTTCCAGCTATCACAACAATCTCGGGTTGCTGCTGGCCGCCGACGGGCAGCTCGACGCCGCCATCGAAGAATTTAACTTGGCCCTCTCGATCCATTCCGGGACGGCGGAGGTTCACAGCAACCTCGGCAACGTCTATCTCGCCCAGGCCCGGCCCGACCTGGCGATCGGGGCCTACCGCGCCGCCCTGGCCCTCAAGCCCGATCACGTCACCGCCGTCAACAATTTGGCCGGCGCGCTGATTCACGAGGGGTATCTCGACGAGGCGATGGACATCGCCCGCCGGGCTTTGTCGCTTCAGCCCGACAACGACTCGGCCAGCCGGATCGTCGGACGCGTCTTCCGCGAGTCGGGCCGGCTCGACGAGTCGATCGCCTGGTTCGAAAAACGCCTGGCCGACGATCCGACCTCCAAGGCCGCCGGCGACCTGCTGTTCACCCAGCTCTTCCATCCCGCTTACGACCGCAAAAGGCTGTTCGACGAAGCCACCAGGTGG
Organism: Tepidisphaeraceae bacterium; assembly: GCA_035483795.1. Classification (GTDB taxonomy): domain Bacteria; phylum Planctomycetota; class Phycisphaerae; order Tepidisphaerales; family Tepidisphaeraceae; genus DASXMX01. The sequence goes on from DATHPP010000361.1 coordinate 23,533, forward strand.
AACCAGACTTACGCCCGTCCGCTACGAGACCTGATTCGACCGCACGACAACGATCGTTCCCTCGGCCGCCGCTTGCGGATCGGCTATTACTCCTGCGACTTGGGCGATCACCCGCTGGGCCGTTTCATTCTCCCTCTCCTTGCCAATCACAATCACGCCGGATTCGAGATTTTCTGCTACTGCGACTTTGCCCGGCCCGACGAGGTGGCCGGGCAGATTCGCGCCAGCGTCGACGTCTGGCGAAACTCGCGCAACGCCTCCGATCAGCAGGTCGCCGATTGGGTCCGAAGCGACCGGATCGACATCCTGGTCGATCTGTCGATGCAGACCAACGGCAACCGGATGCTCATGCTCGCCCGAAAGCCGGCCCCCGTGCAGGTGACATACCTGGCCTATTGCGGCACGACGGGATCCGACACGATAGATTACCGCCTGACTGACGGTTTTCTCGATCCGCCGGAATTGGGCGATGAGTATTCGTCGGAGAAACTGGTCCGGCTGCCGAATTGTTTCTGGTGCTACGTTCCGCCGCCCCAGGTGCCGCCGGTGGCTCCGCCGCCGGCGCAAGCCAACGGCGTTGTCACGTTCGGCTGCCTCAACGACTTCGCCAAGGTGACGCCGGACACGCTGAAAACATGGTCCGCCATTCTTCGCAGCGTCCCTGGCTCGCGCCTGGTGATCCACTGCAAGGAAGGGGCGCACCGCCGGACGGTCCTCGACCTGCTGGCGCGGGAAAACATCGAAGAGCAAAGACTGAGCTTCCTCGGTTTCCTGCCGATCGAGAAATACTTTGCGGCTTACCACCAGCTCGACATTGCCCTGGACAGCTTCCCCTACGCCGGCGGCACCACCACCTGCGACGCCCTGTGGATGGGAGTCCCGGTCGTCACCCTCGCCGGCCAGACCGGCGTGGCCCGCGGCGGCCTCAGCATCCTCTCCAACATCGGCCTGCCCGACCTGATCGCCACCACCCTCGACCAATACATCCAGATCGCCACCACCCTCGCCGCCGACCTCCCGCGCCTTTCCGCCCTCCGCGCCTCCCTCCGCCCGCGCATGCAAACCTCCCCGCTGATGAACGCCCCCCAATTCGCCCGCGACGTCGAGTCCATCTACCGCCGGCTCTGGCAAACCTGGTGCGCGAATGCCCCAGAATGATTCAATCGCAAATGTCGCACTTGTCACACCCCCAAAAAGTGCGACATTCTGCGACATTCGCGACATTTGGGGCACTGCATTTTCTCCCTAAGCGAGTCTCGTCTCTCCCTCCAAGTCCCTGGCTCATGGCGCGGCGCACCCCCAAAAAACCGCGCCACATCGCGCCAAACCGCGCCACTTATCGCATGGTCGCCAAGCCCGGCAATCGTCCCCGTTCCCGAACCGCCAATCACAAATCCCCCAGCCCGCCGCCACACCGCCTCGACCGTGGCACAAAATGGCCTAAAATGGCACATCGTTTAGCAATTTATTGCTCTGTGCCATTTTTCGGATTCTTGCGAAAGATTGCCCAGGTTCCCTTCGGAAGTGCGCCTCGCCGCCTAAATCCGGGGCAGATTGCGCAACCTCAGTTTCACGAACTTCGTACTTTTTTGGGCAGCGGCATGCGTCTGCCGTCGAATCAAAGTCGGTCCAGAATCCTGCTCAAATTCCCGGGCGCTGAGGTCGCCTCCGGCTGTTGACCCGGAAGTCAGCGGGGGCTCCTCGACATCCGCTCGGGAATCATTATCTTTATCCCCGCACTCGGGCGGGCAACAGGATGCCAAATCGGCAAAGCACTTCAACCCGCCGCCAAGAACCCATGACACGACGCAAAGACCCCAACCGCTATCCAAAGGGCTGGAATCGCGCCAAGGTGCAGGCCCTGATCGAGCATTACGAAAACCAGACCGAAGACGAAGCGCTCGCGGAGCTTGAAGCCGCGTTCCGCCGCGACGCCAAGCCCGCCAAGCGCCGCCGCCGCGTTACGGTCGGCTATCGCCGCGACACCGCCGACGGCGCGACAACGCTTGTTCCGGCTTCCGGGCTGCCGGTTGGGCGATCGCCGAGGTCGCCCGCGCGACCCAAGAAGTGACTACGACGCGTTGCGGCGCTGGCTACTGGAATTGCTCGGCGCTAGTCCTCGAAGAGACGGGGCTCTTCATCCAGTGGCGGCGGCATCGTTACCCGTGCCCCGTGCCGGACTGGATAAACAGGGGTGTGTTTGGCGACGTCGTCGAGCACCCCGTCTCGCCCAATTCTCGGCTCACACCACCGCTCAAACCACCACTGGCTAATTTGCTGCGTCGTAAGAGCCGTGTTTTTCGTCGAGAGAATGTATTTCGGCGTCCCGTCGACCCCGAGCAAATAGTCAGTCAGATTCTTGACCAGCGACACGCCATAAACCAAACGCGACGCTCCATGGTCTAGCAATGCGTTCGACTTTAGGCCAAGTTCATCCAATCCATCCCGAATCTTTCGGAGTCGGGGGTTGACACCTTCGCCAAATACGGAATTCACCCGTTGACCGCGCTTCGTCTGCGTGATCAGCATTTGCATCGCCTCCACCGTGTCCGCGCTAAACTGGAAGGTGCCGATGCCTTTGGTGCGCCCGAGGTACTCGTAACGAAGAACGCCACAGCCGTCTTGCTGCAAGCGATCGACGGGGATGACCACACGGTCGTACTGATTCGGACGACGGCCATATAACGAAGACGTGGAGATGTATACGAGGTCCGACGATCTAATTATCCGCCGTCCCGCCATCGAAGAGGCAATTATGCTGGGGGTGCGGCGGTACCGTCGTCGGTACTCGTTGGCCACTCCGGGCTCGCCATAAGCATCGCCACCAGCTTTCCACCGAACAAGTGACCGCACGGTGCAACAGCACCGCCGACAACTAAATTTATGTCGGCAATGATGCTTCAAGGCGGTCAGCTTGTGACCGGCGTCGAGGAGATACCGCCTGTGGGTTCGCGACTCAACCCGCGCCCTTTACCCCTGGTTCCCGGCCAATTAACCGTGTAGCGAGTGCATCCTTTAGGTGCGAGGCCATCACTCTCATCATGACCGTTCGCGCCCGCCGCGAGGGCCGCTTCGAGAGAAAGTGAGTACGCACGCCACATTCGTAGCGGGGTGCTTCGAGAAATTGCACGGCTGTCAAATCGACAATTGCGCCGTCACCAGTGGCCAGCCACCAATGTGTGCCGCCATCGGGAAGTCTACATCTAAAGACGCGGAGCCCCGAGGCCGAGGCGCCCATAAGGTGGTAGAAGCTCTCAGATGCCACGTAGCAGTGGCCGCGCAGTGGTTGCTCCGAAACGTCCGCCCGATACTGGCGCGCCCACTCGGGCGCCAACAGGTCGGATGTGAGATGAGAAACTATCAGGTCTGCGACCTTCCGCTGTGTCGGGTTCATGGTAATGCGCGTCTGAGACGCATCCGCCGAGGCGCGGTGATCAGGGGGCTCCGGCGCGACGCTTTAGGTGATCGTTCAGACAAAGCGGCTCAGCACGCCCATTCGAAAAACAGAACATTAGACGCTCGTAGTCGAACGTCGCGTCGGTTTTATGCACGACTGTGTGATGGTTGGGACAGAGTAGGACCATGTTCATGAGCTCATCGTCGCCACCTCGCGAACGATAGACAATATGGTGGGCTTCAGCCGATGGGACGCCGTAAACAGCCGGACTGTCAAACGCGCAGAGTTGGCACCGACCGGCGTACCGGTCGTGCAGTTCTGCCGCCAACCGTCGATCGCGACGGGCGTTTGCCAGCAATTCTTCACGGCGGGCGTCCGACACTCCACGGTGTTCGACCTCCAATGTTTCCCGCAGCGCGTCGCCACCGACGAGTAGCTGTCGCTCCAGTTCATATTCGTCGAGTAGCTGTCTCGCTCGATCTTCATCATCAAGACTTTCCGAGAACCTTTCGAGCAGTTGATGACCGCGCGGACTAATTCCACGTATTGTCTGGCACGCCTGGGGCAGGGTAGTTGGGGAGCAGTCCGAGAATGTGCCCGATTCCAAAGGAAGGCCTTGTAGGAAACGAAAGGCTTCGCTCCGTTTGGCCATTGGATCAACGCGAAAGTAACGAGACCGTCGGAGGTCGCCCCACACCCGGTAGGCGCCGTATTTGAAGGTCGGAGGGTTGATCGTTTTGGATCGCACAACCAGCTTTGCTGCGAGGAAGAAGCGCGGTGGGTTCTTGACAACCGTGAAAAGCCACAACGTCTCACCGAATTCGATCGCTGAATGGAGTCGTGATTGCCGTGAATTGAAGTTAAAGCCGGCGCCCTCGTCGAGATCGCGAAGGTAATTGTCCAACCGCCAGTAAGCGAGAAGGTGCATAAGTCCCGAAATGATACCGCTCCACACTCATGAAGAAACTGAGGCGTCCTTGGTGAACCCGGCGGCGCTCAGTGCCCTTTCAGGCAGCGCGCGGCGTGTTTTTGTACGCGCTTGACGCCCGTTAAAATGGTGGGAACAGGTACTCGTCGCCCAGAGCGGCGACGACGCGCTCTTGGCGCTCGATTTCGGTGAGCGGACGTGTCGCCATAGTTCGTTCCTCGGGAGAAAATGTGGTCGTCATCTTACAGCCCTTTCACGCGTCGGTCATTGCCACGATCGACAGCGACCGCACAGTTGGCCGCACGCCGAGTCACTGACTTATGTATGCGAGTTGGCCAAACTGCGCAATAATCCGCGCGTACTGCCCAGCATTGCGTACTGCGCCCAGCGCTGGCCCGAGGCCGTGACGGCGTCGTGACCGGGACGGCTTCCATCCAAGCTGGTAGGGGAACGGGCGGACGGGGGCGGCGTTTTGTCGACGCGATTACACAAACTGCGAAGCCACCTGCACGTAGCGCATGCGGCCCTCGTACAGGGCGGAGTCGAGCAGGCGTTGTTCTTCTTCGCTCAGGTTGCCCTCTCCTGCCTTACGGGCTCCTGGCTTAGGATGGACAGGACCATGGAAGAAGATTTCTTCATTGTCCGTCCGGCCAGCGGCCATCGGCTGGCGCTCGGTCGGCGCGAGATTCCGGATCCACGGCCTGACCTCTTTCCCGGCGCGCCCAGGGTCGGGTTGGTCATCAGCACCTACTCGGCGCTGCCGTACGTGGAACTTGCGCTGGCGGTACGCCAAAAGCTGTATCCCGACCTTCCAACCCTGGTGCATGACGACGCGAGCCGGCGAACAACGGAATTGGAAGCACTCTGCGGTCGCTATGGCGTGGAGTTTGAGACGGCCAGTTCCCGGCTCGGGCATCCGATGGGCGATCTTTGCGGGATCGTGGGCGGCTTACGCTGGGCCCAGGAACGGGGAATCGATCTGCTGGTGAAGATGTCGCGCCGGTTCATTCCGCTGACCAATTGGGTCGCCGGGCTGGCGGAACTGGCGAGGGTGTCGCAGTACGCGACCTACGCGAACGTCTGCCGGCATTTCGGGATGCCCATCCGCAGCGAGTGCATGGGGATGGCGGTGAAAGAGTGGCGGTCGGAGAAGATCGAGGGGGAGATGACGCGATTGATGCTGCGGAACACGGGCCGGTTCATGCCGGAGAAGTTCGTGTCGGATCTGGCGTGGAAGCTGGACGCGCGAAAGTGTCAAACGGCCCGGACTTGGGCCGAGGGGCGGTTCGATTACGGCTTTGCCGTTTGGGATTTCGTGTCATCCAGCCGGGTGGAAAAGTGCCGCTCACATCTGTTTTACTCGGCCAACGGTCCGCAGGATTACGCCGGCCTGGCGCGGAACCTGGGGCTGCCGCTGGGCATCGAAGCCTTCAGTGCCGATCCCAACGCATGAAGTGTCGAGCTCGCCCCAGGGGGGACGTTATCCGTTCATCGCGAGCGAGCCGTGGCGACGATGCGGGCGATTTCTTCTTCGCCCGCACCTTTTAGTGCCTTGCGGAATGTCTGGCTTGTTGTGTGCGTTCTCATCGCAATTCCACGACCCGCTGCCCGGAGTCGAAGGCATTTTGAATGGTCGGCCATGCAACGGCGAAGCGGGCCAGCAGGGCCGGCGTTCGGCAATTGCCGACTCGAACCCAAAGCAGCCGTCCGGTGTCGCCCGGCCGGTGCGCCAGCAGGAAGAAGTCGGCGTCTTTGGAAACGACGATGCGGCCCTCGGTGGCGCACGAGGCCCAGATCTCGGCATCGCCGGCCTGCTCCATCCCCAAAT
>DATHPP010000362.1:0-10146 GCA_035483795.1 Tepidisphaeraceae bacterium
GCTCCGACCGTGGTCAGCCAGCGGCATAGTGCGACGGGCAACTGATTATCGATGAGAAACCTCATGCGGCGGGGACGATGGGATGATCGAGCAGTCGTGCCGCGTAAAGCAGGGCGGCGTGGATGTCGGCCGGTTCGAGGAAGGCATAGTCGGCGAGGATTTCCTCGTGCGATGCGCCCGCCGCCAGCAATTCCAGGAGATCAACCACGCGGAAACGCATCCCGCGGATGCACGGGCGGCCGCCGCATTGATTGGGATCGATCGTGATGCGATCAAGTGGTTGCACGCCTGAATTCTACAGGCGGGCGCTGGGGGATTCCAGCATCCCCTCCAACTCGCGAAAGCTGCCGAGGCAGGCGTGTGGAAGTGCACGTCAGTTGGCCGCGTCTTCCTTCTGTTCCTCGAGCTTCCGCTGCTTCTCGCCCCATTGGGCGAGCCAGATGCCGAATTCGTAGAGGAGGACCATGGGGACCAGAAGGGCGATCATGGAGGTGACGACGTCGCCGGGCGCCATGACCGCGGCGACGATCGTCATCACGAACCAGACGATCTTCCGCTGCTTCTTGAAGAACTCGATCTCGACCAGCCCGACCCGCACCAGGGCCAGTTGCACCAGCGGCAACTGGAAGGCGACGCCGAACACCAGCATGAAGGTGAAGACGAACCCGATGTAGTCGTCCAGCGTGATCGTCGACGCCAGCAGGTTGGTCGTCGTGAACTGGAGCATGCGGATTTCACCGGGGTGTTTGTCGTCGATCGGCGGGAGCTTGATCTTGAGCTTGTCCTCCAGCTCGTTGTACCAGAGCTTGCCCGGCGTCGGATCGACCGGGTCCCCCTTCAGGATCGGGATGTCCAACGGCAGCTTCGCATTGGGAACCGTTATCTGGCTGTTCAACCCTCCCGGCAGCGGCATGTCCGCGTTGAATGACAGGAAGAAATCCACCGTCAGCGGCAGCACGAGGAAGTAGACGAAGAGCACGCCGGACACGAGAAGCGCCAAGCTTAGCGGGATGTATTTGGTGATCGTCTTGCGCTCATGGGGATACAGCCCGGCGGCGATAAACAGCCAGAGCTGGTAGATCAGCCAGGGGCCGGCGAAAACGAACGCCGCCACGATACAGATCTGCAAATACGTCATGAAGCCTTCGGTCAGGCCGATGACGTGCAGTTGCGGGGGAAGCCCATGCTTCTTCATCCCCTTGACCAGCGGATCGCAGAGGATCGCGACGACGCGATAACCCACCGCCGGCACCATGAAGGTGATCATGACCACGGCAAAGCCCACCAGGCCCAGAACGAGCCGCTTGCGCAGCTCCTCCAGGTGCTCCCCGATCGTCATGCGGAAGTCGTCGGGGTTGAATGGGTCCTTGGGCTTCTTCTGTTCAGGCGGTGCGGTCGCAGTCGTCATCGCCGGTTATTGTAGGGCCGAAGGCTCGCTTGCCCAAAGGGTTCACTACGAAGGCGCTGACGAGGACAATTGGAAAGGGACAAAGGGACTGAGGGACAAAGGGACAAAGTGAAAAACGCAGTGTTCGCGCCCTCTGTCCCTTCTGTCTTCCTCAGTGTCCTCCGTGCCTCTGTGGTGAGCAATCTTTTATGCTGCGGGGAGGGGGTCGAATTCGACGGCGACGCGGTAGCCGAGGGCGCTCTGGACGCAGCGGCGGACGTGGCCGACGGCGTCCCAGCCGCCGTAGGTTTCGGTGCGGGGGAAATGCAGCGCGAGCCGCTCGCCCTGCTGGAGCGGGAGCGGGCTGATCGCCGACATGCCGCCCAGCGACAGGTCGCGGAGATACAGCGTGACCTTCGGCGTCTTGAGCGCATCGAGCGTGTTGTCGATCCGCGCCACTTCAAGCTCGGCGTGCACTTCCTTGCGGGGAAACGTCCGCCGGTCGATCCGCACCGGCCCGCGGTACGGCCGTGGCATCTTCAGCAATGCAACCATGCCCACAACATCGGTTGCGAATTCCAATCTGATTATCCGGCTCAACAGGTGCGCTGCGAGTCCGACAACATCCCTTGCGGCGCGGCTGATGCGCGACGTGGAACAGGCATCGTGGACCCGGGCATCGGCGTGGACACCAGGGTCGCAGTTCACATCGACGCATGCGTCCGATGCAGACATTCAATTGCCGCACCTTGCCGGTCGGGTTGCAGGCCACTCATTTTCGGTATATACTGTTAATTGGTGATCTTCGCGTGGGACGATTGGAACACGAAGCACGTGCGAAAGCATGGTTCCAACCGCGCCGACGCGGAGTATGTTGTTCGAAATGCCCGAAACCCCTTCCCGCGCCAAATTGCCGACGACAAGTACCTGGTGTGGGGACGGACTCGTTCCGGGCGTTATTTGCAGGTGATTTTCGTGATCAAGTTGCCCGAGGACCTCGAATTCGAGTCGCTGTCGATGCTGGATTGGACGGCGATCGTCGATTCGGGCGCCGCGGCGGCGGTCTTCGTCTGCCACGCCATGCCGATGTCGGCCCGTCAGATCAGCCAATATCGCAAACTATGGAGCAACCCGTGAAGAAGAGCTTCCTAAAAATGTCGCCCGCCGAGCGAGAGGCGGACCTGGCGCGATTGGACAAGGAAGTCTCCTTTGATCAGACCAAGCCGCTGTCCGCGAAGGGGCGCGGGTTGTGGGAATTGGCCAAGCGAAGCCGGGGCCGGCCGCGGAAGCCGCAAGGTCAAAAAGCGGTCCGCTACATGGTGTCGATGGACCCGTCGTTGCTGACGGCCGTTGAGGCGTTCGTTGCAGCCAATAAAAATAAACTGGATCGCTCGAAATTGATCGCTCTGGCCCTTCGGACGTATCTCGCGGCACACCAGGAGGCGGTGCAGCGACCTCACGCCTCGAAGAGGCGCGCGGGGTAAAGCTGTCGGCGCGCCAGGCGTGTCAGATCACACGCCGGAACTGCGGCCGTGCGGAACCGGCGTTCCGCATTCGGGACAGCGGTCCGGGGAAGCGCGCAGTTCGTAGCCGCAGTTCAGGCATTTGCCGGAGTCTTTCCGTTCCCGTCTGATCCGGCGGCGGTCGTAGAAGATCATGGCCAATGCGACCAGCGGGCCGAAGCAGCTCGACATTGAAAATGCATCCCAGAAACCGACTCGGTACGGAAGGCTCGCGCGAGCGTAGTCGACCGCGCGGACTGCCTGCATGATTTCCAGCGGGAGCTGAATCGCGAGCAATGTTGCCAAGCAGTACAGGACGACGCGCAATTCGATTCGCTCCCGCCACCGCGTTGGCCGGGGACGTGATCGCGCGGGAATTGTTTTCGGCGACTGCTCACGGGTCCGGTGCAGGTAAACCAGGCACGCTCCCGCGACGGTGAGGTACATTGCGGCCGCAAGCACCTGGTCGTACCACTGCGGCGCGTCGCCCATCCAAAACGGAAACGGGTGTCGGAACAGCTCAAAAGCCTTCGTGGTCAATCCGACGCACATCCCCAACGATGCGACCGCGGCAAAACCTATCCACCGCCGATTGCTCACGGCGTCAATTATAAGCGCGGAAGATGGGGCGCGGCCGAACGGTCCTGGTCAGATCTCCAGCACCCGAAGGATCGTACCCCTGGGCAGCGGCGGATCGTTTTCCGGGCGGACGATGAGGGTGTTGGCGCGGGCGAGGGTGAAGAGGTCGGCGGAGCCGATCCATTTGAGGGGGGTGATTGAGGCGAACTCGCCGTGCGTGCTGTCGCGGCCGGGGGCGACGGTGCGGAGGGCCGGTTGGTAGAACTCGCGCGGGCCGTTGGCGGGCATGCCGGAATCGAGCCGGCCGGTGAGCCAGCGCTCGTCCGGCGTGCCGCCGGATAGACGCGTGATGATTCGCGATGCAAAACGCGAAGCGCAGACGAAGGCGCTGACCGGATTGCCGGGGAGGCCGAAGATGAAGCAGGAGGGGGAGGAGGGGGGAGGGGGAGAATGCTGAATGCTGATTGCTGATTGCTGATTGCTCGCGGTGGTGGATTTCTCCTTGTCTTCTTGTCTCCTTGTCTCCTTGTCTTGATCCGCTACCGGCGGATTGGCGCCAGCGGGATAGACCCCGAACACGAACGGTTTTCCCGGTTTGATGCGGAGCTTGGTGATTTTCAGGTCGACGCCGAGCTCGAGGAGCAGGCGGGGGACGTAGTCGTATTCGCCCATGCTCATGCCGCCGGTGATGAAGAGGGCGTCGAACGAGAGGCCGCGCTCGAGGGCATCGCGGATCGTATCGGGATCGTCTCTGGCGACGCCCAGGTCGGTGACGTCGCAGCCGAGTCGCGTCAGCAGTGCGACCAGCATCGGGGTGTTGGCGTTGCGGATTTGCGCGGGACCGGGTTCGCGGTCGATGGGGACCAATTCGTTTCCGGTGGCCAGGACGGCGACCCGCGGCCGCTGGTAGGTGTCGATCTCGGCGGCGCCGACGGTTGCCGCGACGGCGATCTGAGGCGCACCGATCAGGGCGCCTGTTTTGACGACGAGCTGAGCGGCCCGGGCGTCGCTGCCGCGGGCGGCGACAAACCGGGCGGGGCGGTCGGCTTCCAGAATCCGCACCGCCTCGGCGCTGATTCTCTCGGTGGCTTCGACCGGCACGACCGCATCGGCGCCCGGCGGCAAGGGGGCGCCGGTCATGATGGCGACGGCCTGCCCCGGTTCCAGCGGGGCGGCCGCCGAGCCTCCCGCCGCGATTTCGCCGACGAGCTTGAGCTCGATCGGGGTTCGAACCACGTCGGCCTGCCGGACGGCGAAACCGTCCATCTGGCTTTTTTCGAAGGCTGGATAATCGCGGTCGGTTTTCAGGTCCTGCGCCAGCCGCAGCCCCAGCGACTGCGACAGCGTCACGCGGAGGACGCGGGGGCGAACCGGCATGCCGTCGAGGATGCGCAGCGCCTGTGGAACCGTCATCAGCCCCGAAACGTCGGGTTCGGTCATGGCACGATCATAGAAAAAAACGACGGAGCGACAAAGGCCGACCTTGGGAGCGGTTCTCGTCGGGAACGTCACCAGCACGGGTTAAAAACCCGTGTCACGGGTCTATTCATTGCCATCGCGCCTAGCATTCGCTACGTTTCGGCTTTCAAAGAGAACTCAAGTCGAGGGAAATGGAGTCGGTCATGAGCTTTGAAACTGCGGTCAATCGGAAGGCAATCGATATCGGCAAGCTGGCGGTGGAGATGACGACGGCCGCGGGAAGCGGGCATCCGTCGACGTCGTTGTCGCTGGCTCATCTGGTGACGGTGCTGATGTACCACCAGATGCGCTGGGATCCGAAGGACCCGTGGAACCTGGCGCAGGACCGGCTGGTGCTGAGCGAGGGGCACGCCGTCCCGATCATTTATGCGGCCCTGGCGGACCAGGGGGCTGCGGTCGGCAAGAACAAGGCCGAGTCACGGCCGATGACCCGCGAGGATGTGATGAAGCTGAGGGCGATCGACTCGCCGATCGACGGGCATCCGAACCCGCAGCTCGGCGTGCACTTTTTCGACGCCGCGACGGGATCGCTGGGGCAGGGGCTTTCGGTTGCCGCGGGGCTCGCCGCCGCGGCGCGAATGGACAAAATTGACCGCAACATCTACTGCATCATCGGCGACGGCGAATCGCGCGAGGGGCAGATCTGGGAAGCCGCGGATTTCGTCGTCGATCACGCGCTCACCAACGTCATTCCGATCTTCAACTGCAACGAGCTGGCCCAGAGCGATTACGTCAGCCCGCAGCAGAGTTATAAGGGCTTGGCCGACAAGCTCGAGGCGTTCGGCTTCTTCGTCCGCCAGGTGGACGGCCACGATCCGCACGACATTGACAATGCGCTCAGCGAGCTGCGCGTAATCCAGAACGGGCAGCGGCCCATGGCGATCGTGGCGCGGACGGTGAAGGGATGGGGCGCGCCTGATGAGCAGGGGCTGGGCAAGCACGGGACGCCGGTCAAAAAGGAAAATCTGGCGGCAGTGCTCGCAGAACTCGATCGCACGGCCAGAGAGCTGGGCGTTGCGGATTACAAGCCGGAAGGGGAGTTGAAGATTCCGTCGATCACTTCCAAGCCACCTGTAGTTGGGGCGAAACCGATCAAGATCAAGCCGTTTGCGGAGGGGCTTGCCGCGGTCGGGCTCGACAAGGATTTAAGTGCCGGCAAGGGGATCGCGCCGCGCAAAGCGTATGGGGCCGCATTGGTCGCGCTGGGCGAGGCGGACAAGCGGGTGATCGGGCTGGATTGCGACGTGAAGAACTCGACCCACGCCGAGTGGTTCGCCAGGAAGTTTCCGGCGCAATATCTCGAATGCAAGATCGCCGAGCAGAACATGATCAGCGTGGCGGCGGGCGCGTCGGCGGCGGGGAAGATCCCGTTCTGCTCGACCTTCGCCAAGTTCGTCATGCGGGCCTACGACCAGGTCGAGATGGCGATCATCAGCGGCGCCAACATCAAGGTCACCGGGTCGCACGCGGGTGTGACGCTGGCGGCGGACGGGCCCAGCCAGATGTCGCTGCCGGACGTTGCGTTTTTCCGCAGCTTCTGCCACACGAAGAATTACAACGGGCAGGATGCCGTTCGGTATTTCTTCCCCGCCGACGCCGTGAGCTGCTATCGGATCACCGAGATGATGGCCAATCTCGATGGCTGCTGCTATCAGCGCACGCTGCGCGCCGATACGAAAATCCTTTACAAGCACGATGAGCAGTTCGAGGTCGGCGGGTTCAAGGTGCTGCGCGAAGGCAAGGACGGCTGCTTCGTTTCCGCAGGATACATGGTCCACGAATGCCTCAAGGCGGCGGACGAGCTGGCCAAGAAAGGCCGCAAGGTTGCGGTGATCGACGCCTATTCGATGCCGCTCAAGACCCAGGGAATCCTCGAGATCGCTGCGCGGAGCGGCGGACAGATCGTCACCGTCGAGGACAACTACACGGGCGGCCTCGACGCCGAGATCGCCACCGCCATCGCCGACTCTGGCGACGACATCAAACTCAAGAGCCTCTACGTCACCCGAATCCCCAAGAGCGGCCGCGAACCGGATGATGTGCTCAACTGGCTCGACCTGGGCATGAAGCAGATCCTGGCGGCGGTGTCGTGAGGGGCGTTAAGCTGCGGCCAGGACAAACTCGATGAAGCTCGCCGCGTTGCTGTTGCTGGTTCTGGGCTCGGTCGCATGGCTCGCCGCTCAACAGACGGCGCCGGCCACTCGCTCATCCAGCGATTCGGCCCCAACCACTCGTTCATCCTCCGATTCCACGACTCGCCCGAGCATGGTGTTGGAGCCGGTGAAGGAGGGAACGACGCAGCCAGCGGCGCCGGAAGCTCAGTACCGCGAGGGGACGTTCCTGGTCGATCAAGTTGGGCGGCTGACGCACAATAAGAAGGCTGAGCCGATTTTCGTGTTTGAGAAGGGCGGAAAGACCCTGCAATTGACGCTAATGGCCAATTCCGACCTGGCCAGGATGGAGGACGCGGCGGCAGCGGGCGTCGAACCGCAGTTTCGGGTCACCGGAATGATGACCGAATACCGGGGAAAGAATTACCTTCTGGTCGACCGAGTTGTAGTGGTGCAACCGCCAACCTCGCAAAGCGTTTCCCCCGGCAGCTAGCGGCTTCACCGCTGAGGGCGCGGAGGGACGCGGAGGGTTCCCTCATGCAGCAGACAATCTTCGGAGGCGCTTTCCAGCAGCCCTGACCCAAGCGCCGAATGCACCTTCATGGCGGCGTCGCTGATCTGAGCACTGATCTGGTTGATCTCCCTCATCCACAGTTCCTCCGCGATCCTCCGCGGTTTGCTCTTTCGAGCCTGACAGGACACCCAGAAACGCCTGCGTGGATTGTGGCGCACCCCTGAGCTGACCCCCGGCGACCCCCAGACCCCGACCGCCGTCGCCCCCTGGACCTGCGCCCCCGAGTTCGCCGAGCGGCTGCGGATCCTGAGGGAGAGGGTCAGTGAAGCCTGGATTCAATGTGAACGTCGTCCTCCCCGACCTCGTGCCTCACCCGTCGACAACGTGTGCGTTGTCAGGACTTCGCTCTTGATCTCACGAATTCAAGCTTAAGGAGCTTCTTCTTCGTAGTCTCATCGCCGAGAGATGTATCCCACCGTCCCTCAATAAAGCTCAAGATTCGCAATCCACGATCTAATTTAGGATTTCGTGAGCACCGACGCGCAGAAGAAGTTCGCGAAGTTCGTCCACGGGTTCATCGCCGCGTGGAACGCGGTTCATGAATCTGGATGGATATCGCCGAGGTGAGGGGAGAATCACAAAACCCTGGCTGTGCTCCGATCCCGACGATTATGCCCCAACAGCCTCAGTAAGCATCGATGACAGCGCAAATTTCACATTTCTGCTTTCGACTGATACGGTGGCAGTCGGACCGAGCTGGGGCCGGAATCTCTCACTGATGTAGGCTTGGAGAGCTGCCGATGCAGCGTGTTCGTTCAAATCACGCAGCAACGTCAGTGCGGCGCGGTAGCTTCGAAGCGCGGCATCGTTCTCTCCCAATGCGTCGTAACAAGCGCCTAACGTGACACAGCCGGTTGCGGTTAATGGAGAATGGAGGGCAAGTCGTCCCAGCTTCTCGAGACCGACATGCCCCCGCTGTTTGGAGCGACTTCCCCGTTGGGATCAGCATGAATATCGAATCGAGTCTTCGGATTCGCTGGGGGTGGCGCTCCGTGCAGCCTAATCCGCACCATTAGCGCTAAGGGAACGTTTCCGGGCGGCACGGCAATGACCGGCTGCTGGAGGTTTGGGTCCTCGTTCATTCCCCGATACGCTTTCATCCGCGATATTCTATCTTCGGCGCCAACGTCGGCTAGTATAGCCGGCCAGCGGGCAAACGCTTGCTCGGGCGTTTAGATTCGCACCCGATAGCAGCGATCATCGTTCAATTCGACGCGGCGAAGCTCGATAATCCCGACTTGGACATCCGCTACGTCCTTCCCGATCTTCTCGTGTCCCGGGCCGGTGGCCTGCGGTCGGACGGCGGGTACGACTGTGATGAAGATGAGCCGGGCACGACGAACCAATGCCGATTGCTGAATGCTAAGGGAACAGAACCCAGGGCCGGCTTGGGCGGCGGCACGTTCTGGTGCGGGCCGGAAGGCCATAGCAGCATTTAGACAAATGGCCAAACGCAATTTTTTGTTAAACGCAGTGCCATTTTAGGCCATTTTTGGCCACTCGCCGAGCCGGGTGCGAAGCGGTAGCGGAGCCCCGGATCTCGGTTTCGCGGGCGAGGATCCGGGGCTGCGGTGCGCTTTGCGCCCGGCTTGGTGGGGATGAATTCGAACTTAACGTTTTGAACAAAGAGCTTCACAGTTTGAACAGCCGCCTGGCGTTCTCGTAGAGGATTTTCCGCTCGATACTCTTGCTTGGCGCGAGGCGGCGGAGGGTATGGAGAATGTTCCACCCGTCGCAGGCGGGGCCGCGGCCGGCGGTGTCGGCGCAGTCGCTGCCGAACATCAGCTTGTCCTGGTGCCGGGCCAGAAAATCGCGGGCATTATCCTCGTCGCGGAACATGAAATTCAGCCCCGAGCCGGCGGAGGTGTCGGCGAACATGTTGGGATAATCGGTGAGATAGCGATCGGTCAGGCCGCCGGGCGTCACCTTGCCGCGCGGGTACATCACCTTGGGGTCACAGTTCCTGTCCATGTAGGCCCAGAAGGTCTGGGCGTGGCCGATGAAATTCACCTTCGGGTATTTCTCCAGGATCTTGTGGAAATTCTCGATGTGCAGGTTGTAGGTCTGGTGCTGGAAGTGCATCAGCACAGGGACGCCGAACTCCTGGGCGACTTGGGCGACCATCTCGATCGGCAGAGAATCGCATGGGACCGAGAATTTCTGTTCGCCGATCCCGATCCCGCCCATCTTGAGGTAGCCGGTGAGGACCTCCCGCGCGCCCGCAAGGTCGGGGACCTCGTTGGAATAGAAGAAGTATTCGTTCGGATAATCGGTGACAAAGCGGATGCAGGTATCGGGCCCGCCGCACCCGGCTTCCAGGCCGTTGGTCTTGCCGTTGCGGGTGGATGGCCGTTTCACCGGCGCCCCTGACGGAAGCAGGAGCGTTTGCGTCACGCCCATGGCCCGCTGGTGCCGCAAAAGCTGCTCGTCGGTGCGGGCGTGATAGTTGGTGTGCTGATGGATGTCGATGACGGGTTCGGCGGGTTGGGTGGCTTGGCCCGAGGAAGGGCGGGG
>DATHPP010000363.1:0-13046 GCA_035483795.1 Tepidisphaeraceae bacterium
GGGCGTGGATTGATCGTTGATGAGCAGCCCGTCCTGAGCCCGCCAGCCGTTGAAGGCATCCGGCTCGGCGAGGCGCCAGCCGGTCAGGTCGCGGCCGTTGAACAGCTGGATCGGCTCGCCGAATTTCACTTTGGAGAGATCCGGGGCCGGCGGCAGCGGAGGCTGAAGCTTGCCGCTGAACGAAGCCTTGGCGGTTTCGGATCCGTCGGCGCGTTTGGTGACGGTGGTAAGGCTGAGGGCGTCGCCGTTGCGGGTGGCGGTGATGATCTGATCGGACCCTCCGCCGCGGCGGGAGCGCTGATGCCGGGTGAGCACCAGGGTGTTGCCGTCGAGCTTGACCTGGTCCACAGGCAGAACGCTGCCGCCGCCCCACAGAAGCTGCGCGGAGAGCTTACTATCGTTGTCGGCGACACCCAGCCAACCGGCGCCGCCGCCGGGAATCGTCAGCTCCCAGGCGCCCACAAACGGATTGGCCCCCCGGGCAAATCCGCACAAATTGCACACAAAAACCGCGGCCAGCGCCGTGGCAAATCTTCCGATCGGGTTGGTGTTTTTCATGGCGGTAGTGATTGAACGTTACTACCGCGGCGGCACGCGGACGTTGGTTGGCCGATCCGGCGGGCGACTTGGGTCCGACTCACTTAATCGAGAGGGCGATTTTGATCTGGTTGATGGCGTTGTCGATGTGCTGCACAACCTGAATCTGGTTCCCTGACGCGGCGACGGCACGAACGTTCAGAAGAATCTGCCCAGCCGTTCGAAGTTGAGCATCGGACGTGCCCTGGGGCTCATTGCCGGTGGCGTCGCCGGTGGGGTCGGCGCCCAACAGTTTGCACGCTGCCTGAATCTCGTGCATCGCGTTGACGCGATGGCCGTGGTAGTCGTGGTCGGCGCGCGACAAGACCGAGTACGCCGCCTGAAGCGCCGCCACCACGCCGTTCCGCGAGGGGGCGCCCAGCGGATTGGCCGGCGTCGCCCCGTATGTCGCGGACGAACTCACCAAGAGCCCCAGCGCGATCGCCAGCAGCACACTGCACGAATAGACGAAACATCTCATGTGGGCTCCCAAGATTGGACTGTGAAAGCGTAGCGGAAACGCGCCGGGCGTCAAGCCGCAAAAAGGCCGTTCAAACGATAACCTCAGCCATCCAGGGCCTGCCCGGATTGTAGCGGATGGAGATTTCACGGCCGGGAGGAAACTGTCTGGCCCGCTCGCCCTGGAGCATCCGCCGGACTTCGTGTTCGTGCCCACCGGCGGTGAAGCGGGCGACCACCTCGGTCTGCGTCCGGCGGGCGGTGGAATCGACGATCACGCGCTGCTCGGCGCTGACGACGCGGCCAGTCGTCTGTGAGGTCATCCGACGCCGGTCGGTCAGATAAAATTTGGCCAGCAGCAGCCACAGCACGACGGCAAACACGACGATCGCGACGATGAAACCGATGCTCATTCGACTGATACCGCCAGTTACTTGCCAGTATCAGTTGACGATCGAATCGCGTCAAACCGATGCCGATAACCGTTTCAGGCAGCGCCCAGTCGGGCAGGGAACCAACACGGCTGCGCACTGTCTTAAAGCCGTTTGGCGGTTGGTCCGAATACAACTCTGTGGGATGGTTCGGCTTAAAGGGCAGTTCCGCGGCCGGGCGTCGCGGCAAGCGTCGTGAGGAGCGGTTTCACACCGACTTGCTCACCTCGACGCTGGGCGACGTCGTCGACCTCTCCGGAACCGGCGTGCGCGTTCGCAAGACCGGCCGGCCGGGCGTGGTCGTCGGGCAGGTGATGCCGGTCACGCTCAGGTCCGACCAGTGCCACGTCACGCTCAAGAGCCGCGTCGTCCGCATCAAACGCAACGGCCTTCGCGAGTGCGAGATCGGGCTGGCGTTCGTCGAAATCAGGCCGGGCCTGCGAAACGCGCTGCACCACCTGGCGCGGTTCGGATTCATCCCCAATCTCGACAAGCGCGGCGGCGGCGAGCACGTCCAACCGGAGAAGAAGCACAAGTCCGCCATCCCCGACTATTACGGCCTGTTGAAGATTTCGCCCACCGCCACCGACGATCAGGTCCGCGTCGCGTACCACGAGGCCGCCCGCCGGTATCATCCCGACGCCAACCGTTCCGCCGACCGCGTCTTCATGTTTGAGGCCGTATCCGAAGCCTACCGCATCCTTCGCGACCCACACAAGCGCCGCGAGTACGACCAACGCCGCACCGCGGCGCACGCGGCTTGATGACGCATCATCCAACGACAAGGTTCACCAGCTTCTTCGGCACGTAAATCCGCTTCTTCATGCTCTTTCCATTCAACCATGGCTGCACACCCTGCGCGTTCTGAGCGGTTTCCAGGATGGTCGCCTCATCGGCATCCGCTGCGACGGTGATCTTGTCGCGCAGCTTGCCGTTCACCTGGATGGGCAGCTCCATCGTGCTCTCGACGAGCTTGGCGGGGTCGTAGGTCGGCCAGGGACGGCGGGCCAGGCTCCGCTCGTGACCCAGCCGCTGCCAGATTTCCTCGGAAACGTGCGGGGCAAAAGGCGCAAGCATCAGCGTGAAATTCTCCGCCAGCTCGCGCGGGATCGACGGCAGCTTGCTCATCTCGTTATTCAGTTTGATCAACTCCGCAATGGCGGTGTTGAAATGCATCGCCTCGATGTCTTCGCCGACTTTTTTGATCGTGCGGTGCATCTGGCGGTCGATTGCTTCGGGGATCGCGCCGTCGGCGATTCGAGTTTTGCCCTTCGGTGGGTCGTCCTCGCCGATGAGGTTCCGCCAGACGGCGTTCAGAAACCGCGACATGCCGACGATGTCGCGCGTATTCCACGGCTTCTGCTGCTCCAGCGGGCCCATGTACATCTCGTAGAGCCGGAAGCAGTCGGCGCCGTAGTCGCGCACAATGTCGTCGGGATTGACGACGTTGCCGCGGCTCTTGCTCATCTTGAATGCGCGGGCGTCGACGCGGACGGCGGGATGGCCTTTGAGGTAGTAGTAGCCATCGGCACGCTTCTCGACCTCCTCTTCGCCAACGCGGCGACCGATCAGCTTGTCGCCCGACTCTTTGTGGACTCCGACCATCGCGACCTTCTGCTCGATCACTTCCTCAGTGAGGTCGCGAACGTCGCTGATGCTAATCGGCGTGTCGCCGGCAAAAAACGCCGTGTACTCCTGCTCGCCCAGGATCAGCCCCTGATTCACCAGCCGCTGAAACGGTTCGGGCGTGGAGACGTAGCCCAGATCGTAGAGCACTTTGTGCCAGAACCGCGAATAAAGCAGGTGCAGCACGGCGTGCTCGACCCCGCCGACGTACAGATCGACCGGCATCCAGTATTTCTCCTTCGTCGGGTCGACGAAACGGTCCTTATTCCGCGGATCGATGAAGCGCAGGTAATACCAGCACGAGCCGGCCCACTGCGGCATGGTGTTGGTCTCGCGGTAGAACGTCTTGCCGTCCTTGAAAACCGTGACCCATTCGCGCGCCTTGGTGAGCGGCGGCTCGGGCGTGCCGGTCGGCTTGAAATCGGCCACCTGCGGCAGCGTCACTGGCAACTCCGATTCATCCACCGCGTAGGCGTTTCCTTGTTCATCCAGCAGGATCGGGAAGGGCTCACCCCAGTAGCGCTGCCGGCTGAAGAGCCAGTCGCGCAGCTTATAGGTGACCGCGCGTCGGCCCAGCTCCTCGTCCTCCAGGTAGTCGATGATTTTCGACTTGGCCTGCGGGGTCGGGAGGCCATCGATTCGCGGCGAGTTGATGGCAATGCCGTTGCCGGTAAAGGCGATGGCGAAGTTCGCCGGGTCGCGCTGGTACTCGGCGCGCAGCTCGTGAATCGCCGACCCGCCGCGCCAATTGTCCTTGAGCCACGGGTCCGGCGGCATCACCACCGCCAGCATCGGCAGCTTGAATTTTTTGGCAAACTCAAAGTCGCGATCATCGTGCGCCGGCACGGCCATGATGGCGCCGGTGCCGTAGCCAATCAGCACGTAGTCGGCGATGTAGATCGGGATGCGCTTCCCGCTCAGCGCGTTGATCGCATAGGCGCCAATGAAGGCGCCGGTCTTCTCCTTCGTGTCGGCCATCCGCTCGCGCTCGCTCTTGGCGGCGCAAACGGCGCGATAAGCCTCGACGGTTTCGCGGTGGGTCGAGGGCGTGATGCGGTCAACCAGCGGGTGCTCCGGCGCCAGGACCATGTATGTCGCCCCATAGAGCGTATCGGGGCGGGTGGTGAAGACGGTGATGGTCAGGTCGCCGTCGCCATCATCGGGCTCGCCGCGGATGGCATCGGTCTGGCGCACGCGCTCTTCGGGCGGGGCAACCGGAAAATCCACGTGCGCCCCTTCGCTGCGGCCGATCCAGTTTCGCTGCATCTCCTTGAGCGGCTCGGGCCATTCGAGCGTGTCCAGGTCCTCGAGCAGCCGGTCGGCGTAGGCGGTGATTCGCAGCATCCACTGCCGCATGGGCCGCCGCTCGACGGGAAACCCGCCGACCTCGCTCTTGCCGTCGATGACTTCTTCGTTGGCCAGAACGGTGCCCAGCGCCTCGCACCAGTTCACCGGCACTTCGTCGGTGTAGGCCAAGCGCTGACCTGCGATGACGTCGTACTGCTCCTCGACGCTCAGCTCGCGCCACAGCCGCTCGACCCGCACTTCGCCGGCCAGCTCCTCGAGACCCTCGGCGGTCGGGTTCAGGCGCACTGAGCCGTCCGGCCCCGCTACCAGGTTCTCATTTTGCAGCTCGTTGATCAGGTGCGAAATCGGCTTGGCCTTCTGGGCGACGGGATCGAAATAGCTGTTGAAAAGCTGGCGGAAAATCCATTGGGTCCATTTGTAATAGTCGGGGTCAGTCGTATCGATTTCACGGTCCCAGTCGTAGCTGAGCCCCAGCATCTGGATTTGCCGGCGGAAATTCTTGATGTTGTCGGCGGTCGTCTCGCGCGGGTGCACGTTGTTCTTGATGGCGTACTGCTCGGCGGGCAAACCGAACGCATCCCAGCCCATCGGATGCAGCACGTTGCACCCCCGCATCCGTAGATAACGCGAGACGATGTCGGTGGCGGTGTATCCCTCCGGATGGCCCACGTGAAGGCCGGCGCCGCTGGGATAAGGAAACATGTCCAGCACGTAGGCCTTGGGCAGCCCGCCGGCCTCATCCGGATCGAGAGCGCGGAACGTCTTGTGCTCCAGCCAATGCTGCTGCCATTTCTTCTCGATCGCCGTGAAGTTATAGGGCATGGAGGGGAATGATAGCGGGAGAGTAGGCGGTAGGCAGTAGGCGGCAGGCAGAAGATACCGAGGGCCTTCTCTGCTACTGCCTACTGCCTACTGTTGAAATTTCTCCAATTCCACCCCCATCTGCTCCGATAACAGGACTGGAGAGGAAGACTTGGGAGCAGAGCAGATGTTGCTATTGAACGAGACAGTGGCCGGGGACGAGACGACCGAAAGCGCGGAGGGAATCGAACGCCGCCGCGGATTGCGCATTCGCCAGAACCGGGCGGTGAAGGTGTTCGACGGCGCCGCCGCCCGATACTTCGGCGGACAGACCGAAGACATCAGCGTCACCGGCCTTCGCGTCGAGCTTCCCGCCTACGCACCGATCCGGCCCGGCGACACCCTCAGCATTCACGTCGGCCTCAACCAGAGTGGCCAGCAACTGGCCAACCGCCGGCAGATGATCCCCGCCCGCGTGGTCTGGGTAAACCGCGACGACAAACGGATCGGCGGGCGGATGGAGGCGGGCGTCGAGTTCCTCTCCGGTATCGCCGCCCATCTGGACGCGGCATAATTTTGCCCACGATACACCCGCCGGGCGCGCGACGACCTATAGTCGCCGTGTGCCGGCGGAACAGGCCGCACCCGGCCCGTCCTCGCACAGGGCGGGCCGGTTTCGCTTTGTGTGACAGCAACTTGCGTTAAAATACACCCGGAATTCCGTCGGCCTTCATGAATAATTCATTTGCGAAGAGGTACTGGTGTATGTCGGGCCGTTGCGAAGGCCTCGGTTGGGATTTCTGAATGAATCGAAGCCTCAAACGCTTTGCCTGGCGGATTGTCCTGGTGCATGCGGCACTGCTGCTGCCGCTATTGCTGCTGGTGTTTGCCGCGGCACACGAGGTCTATCACTCCACCCACGATCAAGCCCAGAAGCAGGTCCAGAAGCAGCAGGAACTGTTGGCCAGCCAGACGGCCAGCGGATTGAAAGGGTATTACGACTCGATCTTCAGCGATCTGGAACTGTTCAAGCCCGTCGACCCGGACGCGGAAGACGTGGATGACCGTACCACCGAGGACCAGGCGTTTCTGCCGCCCACACCGCCATCGAACGGCATCCCGGGTCGTCGGCTGATGGTCCCCAGATCGATGCCGCCGCAGATGCGGACTCTGCGCGACGTGCTTCCGCTCCAGTTGAGCGGCCGCGTATCGCACTTGTTCGTGGTCTATAAAGACGGGTCGAATAACCCGAACCGATTGGGGCCGCAGTCAACGACGCCCAGCATACAGGAAGTCGCCGCGAGAAATCGCGACTGGCTCGATTCGGTGGAACGGCCTTCGTTCATCTCTCTCGAGCAGTTCACGGGTTCAAGCGGCGATGTTCGCGGCCTGAGCGTCATCGGCGTGCCGCTTGGCAACGGTGCCAGCCGCAGCGCCGTTTTGATCGCAACGGTACCGGTCCGCCAGATCGCCAAGCGGTTTTTCGACGAGGTCAATCAATCGGGCGACAACGCGATCTTTCTGCTCGACGAGCAGTTGACGTGCATGTCCGCGTCCAAGAGCGATCGGATCGGCGGTTCGATCGACGACACAGCCGCCGGCAAAATCCGCGAGCTGAGCGGATCGGGCGAAGACGGGAGCGGCGTGATTCGCCAGCCCTTCACGATGGGCGCACGCACCTTCAAACCGTCGATCATCACCGTCGATCCGGTAAAAGTCCTGGACAAGCAGTGGTACGTGGTGTTGGTGCAGCCGCAGGCGGACGTCGACACGGTGGTCGCGGCGCTGTTTCACAAGACCCTGTTGTGGGCGGTTTTCGTCGGCATTTCGATCGCCGCGATCCTGGTGTCCACCGCCATCCAGATCATCCGCAACCGCGCCCGCAGCGAACGTGAACGCCACGAGCTTCTTGAGAAAGAACTCCGCCAGGCGCGGGAAATCCAGCTCCACTGGCTCCCGCAGCCGCGGGCCAACGACGGCATCCTCGACATCGCCACGATCAACCAGCCCGCCAGCCGGATCAGCGGGGACTTTTACAACTGGTTCGAGCTGCCCGGCGGACGGACCGCGGTCGTCATCGGCGACGTCACCGGTCACGGCATGGCCGCGGCGTTCCTCATGGCCACCACCCAGCTCCTGGTCCGCAACACCCTCCCGCTCACTGAAGACCCCGGCCGCTGCCTGGAAGAGATCAACCGCCAGCTCTGCACGCAGATTTTCAACGGGCAATTCGTCACGCTGCAGATCCTCATCCTCGACCCCACCGCCGGCACTGTCGAGATTGCCTCTGCCGGCCACCCCTACCCAATCCTCAGCGACAAAGACACCCTCCGCACCCTCGCGATGGAGCCCAACCTCGTCCTCGGCGTCGACTCCAGCGCCCAGTACGCCACCGAAACCTTCCCCCTTCACGCCTCCTCGACACTCCTGCTCTACACGGACGGCGTCATCGACGCCGAGTCCCGCAAGGGCGACCGCTTCGGCGCCGACCGCCTTCGCGAAGCCATCCGCCATTCCACCGGCGACGCCCCGCACCTCGTCGGCGCCATCGTCAAATCGATCGACCAGTTCCGCTCCGGCCATCCGCTCGGCGACGACCTCACCATGGTCGCCATCCAGCTCCAGCCGCGTTGGAACCACGTCGCCGCCCCCCCCGCCCAACCCCTGGAATCTGCCGTGGTCTAGGCCCTTCGATGTCCGCGCCAAACCGCGCCACCGCGCTACTTCGCCAAAACCGCGCCAAACCGCGCCACCGCGCCACCGCGCCACCGCCAAATCGCGCCATTTGTCAAAATCTTGCACAGGCACGCCCCTCTGCGTTCTTCGACGCGACTCGACCGAGTTCGCCGCTCGGCCGCTCTTGCCCAGACCGCCGTGACAGCCGGTCATGCTGAGCCCACGGGCCTGGACCGGGTTGCTCGTTGCCGCCCAATTTCGATGATGTGGTCGTGGCCGCGTCCGCCGCTCAATCCGGCTCGCAGATCCCTTCGCTTTCGGAAGAACTGTTCTGCCCCGAGTGCGGCTACGACCTGCGCGGCTCCGCCAGCGACCGCTGCCCCGAGTGTGGGCTGGCAATCGATCGGCAGAGCCTGAGCGTCTCGCGAATCCCTTGGGTACATCGCGGGGAAATCGGCGCCTGGCGCGCGTATTGGCGAACCGTCCAGTTTGTCGTCGCAAACCCGCGGCAACTGGGCGTGGAGGTCGCCCGGCCTGTGAGTTACCGCGATGCACAGAAGTTTCGATGGATCGGCATACTCGTGATTTCGCTTCCGCCGGTCGTGATCGCGGCTTTATGGTGGCTGTCGAGCGACGACTATCAGCGCCGAGCTTGGGACTGGCATTACCACATTCAAACCTTCATTCCGATCGACATGGGCCTCTGGACGTTCGCACTCGCCGCCGCGGGCGTTCTTGCATACGTGACCGTGTTGACCGGCGTCGCCAGCTATTTCTTTCACCCCCACGGTTTGCCAATGACCCGCCAGAACCGCGCCGTCGCCCTCAGCTACTACCCGTCCGCGATGCTGGTCGCCGCGGCAATCGGATTTGACTTCGGTCTGGTGGCGATGTGGCTCATCAACACCAGCCAGGCTGGGGAGGCAATTCCCGTCGTCGTGGCGACCGTGCTGGGATTCTTTGCCCTGGCCGCCGCGATCGGCCTGATCGGTTATCTGTGGCGGACGGTCCGCCTGCTGGGGCGCGCCACCGGCTGTGGCCTTCTCCGGCAACTCGCCTGCGCCTTCACCATTGTGCTGTGGTTCTTCATCGGCGCGCCGCTCCTGGTGCTTGGGATTCCCGCCGCCGTGGCATGGTCGATCTTAGTGATCGGGGCGTGAGGCCGGTTGCGGTCGCGAAGGCGGCCGCAAGCGCGGACTGCGAAATGGCGAGGTTGTTCCCCATGTCGGCATCGGAGCAATGGGATGATCGAGCCCAAAGAACAACGACCGTTCGACACCGTGAATTCGAAGCGGTTGGTCTATCGACAATCGAAGCGGCGAACCCGCCGGATCGAACGGGTCGCGCGGAATCTCCGCCAGATACTTGGGGACCAGCTCGTCAACCGACCCTGGGAACTTCCCACGGTGTTCCCGCTGGTAGAGAGAGATGGCAAGGCCGAGCGCCGCCATTCGCCGCCGGGCGACGGTTTCGGTGCGGCGATGAAGCAACATCGACACCCCCTGGCGTCCGTTCATGCTTACCCTGTCATCGACAAAGTCCACGTGGGCCGGGTCCAATTGCACTGGGTAAGGCACATCGGCAGCACCTCGATCCACTCCATTCAGATATTGCAGGTATTGCAGGTCGGCCCTTCGAATCCTCGCGCGGAAGAGGAACAGCAGAAACTGCTCCCATCGGGTCGGTTTTCGGAAATAGAGCCATCCTTCCTGCTCGACGCGAGGGTCCGTCATCAGGAAAATGGCTTGGGATCGCATTCCCCGAATCAGCCGGTGGGCGTCAGGCACATCGGTCGAGTCAAGCAGTTCCGCGATCAACGAACACGTCGACGTATCAAGCGACGCGTTATTCACCCCATCGTTCACATTGCTCTTTACAAGTGCGGGGCTGTCCCCGTCGAGCGTCCGGGTCACCATCATTTGCCAAACCATCGCGACATTCTGTGACCCCGGGTCAGGAGCCTGGCCAACCAGTGCCGCGGCGTGCAAACTGTCGCGCATATACTCGATTACCGCCGTTGCATTTCCCCGCCGGGCCGCCAGGTCGGCCGCCCGCGACAGCAACTCACTCAGTCGAATCAGCTCGAGCGGCCTCGGCGATGTCGAGCGAAATCCCTGCTTTGGGTCGGAGGATCCGTCGCCCCAGTAAGCACGGGAGAGAGAGCGCGCCTGCCGAACGAGCCTCAGCGCGTTTGCATTGCGAGCTACCCACTGCTGGACCGTGAGGTTCGCCGAAGTGCGATAGCTGTTCGACGCGGCAAGGGCCGCCTGCCGAAGCAGCGGCGCCGCATCTTCCGACGCCGGGACGGGTGCTTGCCGAAACGGGCTCAGGTCCACCGGCTCGCCACGGTCCCGCAACGATTGAAGCTCCCGCGCGAACTGACGATCGGCCAGGTAAAGCGAGCATGAGCGAGCCGCGGCCAGAACCAGCACCGGCAGCACCAGAAAGACCGGCGACCGCTTCAGCCACCAGAACCGCTTGGGAATCGGAAGCTCCGCTTCGGGAGGAGAACCCACGCGGATTGGACCGTCGGCAGCGTCCATGAAGCAGATTTCCATGATAGCACGATCCAACCGCCGTCCGTGACACGGCTTTCACACCCCGTCCATTCGGATCAACTTTCTCTCCTGGAACACCAGCGGCTCCCGGCAGTGGCGACAGACATAACGGGTACGCGTGAGCCGACGGCGGTCGATCCACCAGTTGCACCGCCGGCATCCCAGGCGGTAGCGGACGGGCGGCCGCGACGGAGACCGGACAGACTCATCGTCGAAACACCGCGTCGGATTGGCGCCGATCTCGATGCATTTGGACTTCCAGCGGGCACCGTGGCCGTCGCCGGGCGTAAGGGCGTGGGCGATCTCGTGCAGGATCGTGTCGCGGACTTGGAGCTCGTCGTTGAGCAGCGTCAGCGGCCGCGAGAGCGTGATCCGCTTCGCCCGATACCGGCAGGACCCGAAGCGACGGCGGGCGTGGTCGAAGCGGAATGACCAGCCGCTCAGATCGTGCCGCGCCAACAGCGAGTGGGCGAGGGTTTTGGCGTCATGTGGATGCAGATTCGCTCCGGTCAACCATGCAAGTATCAAGGCGAGGCGGCGTTCATCCAATCAGCTCCATTCGGCATCGCATCCGCGCCTGGGCGATCTAGTCTAGCTGGCACCGGATCGCGACGCCCCTGGTCTCCTGATTTGAACCTCCGCCACCTTTGCGGCGACTATGTTCACGTGAGCGACAGCGGCCGGGCAATGGGCGGGGAAGTGGAGGCAATTCAGTGTGAATTGCTGGTGCTTCGCTGCCGGCGGAACGACCCGGATGCCTGGCGGGAGATGGTCGGGCTGTTCGAGCGGAGGTTGCTTTACTACATCCGCCGGCTGCTGGGCGATCCGCGCGACGCCTGGGACGCGCTTCAGCAGACCTGGATGGAGGTGTTCCGCAACCTCCGGACGCTGCAAAATCCGCGGGCCTTGCGGCCCTGGCTTTATCGGATCGCCCACCGTCGGGCGATCAGCCTCCGGCGTGCCACGACCTGCGATCTCCCTGAGCCTGACGGCTCGGTCGACGTCGAGCAGCTCGCAGACGAGCCAGCGGATGCGGACTGGAACATCGAGACCGCACAGCAGATTCACCGGGCGCTGGACCGCCTGTCGCTTCCGCACCGGCAGGTGATCACGCTGTTCTTCCTCGAGGAAATGCCGATTGACGAAATCGCCGACGTGGTCGGCGTTCCGCCCGGCACCGTCAAATCGCGACTGCATTACGCGAAGCTGGCCCTCCGCCGGCTTCTGGAAGCGGAGTCGTCATGAACCCGGAATTTCGAGACCAACTGATCGGCGCCGAGGCGGAAGACCCCGCCTTGCGCGCCGAATACGAAAGGAGACTTAAAGCCATGCTTGAAACCCCTCTGACACCCTCACGCAAATTCGGATCGATATTCGCGATGCTCGCCTGTGCGGCGACCATGGTCCTCTGTGCGACGATCGCCTTCCGCTACCGCGCCGGCCCCCCCGCCGTGCTCGAGGCGATGGCCCTCGGCGGAATCTTCGGCCTGGCCGGCCTCGTGCTGCTGGGCCGGATGCTGTATCGCGGCACCTTCCGCCGCAACCGCGACGCCAGCCAGCAGGCCGCCCTCATCTGGGTCTTCGTCGTCCTGCTGGTGACCCTCTTGATGACGGCCGGCGGCATCAGTTCCATCCAGGGCGTCGGCCTCACCGTCATGGGCATCGTTTTCCTGATTGGGGCGGGAGTGATGCTGCTGCGCACTGTCGTCGAACAATCCGAGCTCCGCACCCGTGAGAAGCTGCTGGAACTGGAGTTGCGCCTCGCCAGAATCAGCGAAGACCTGGGCAAGCTGCGGCGCGATTGATCCTGAGGCACATTGCCGATTTCCGATTGCCGATTTCCGAATGAAAGAAATCGATATTCGGCAATCGGGAACCGCTCGAAACAGCGATCCATTCGGCATTCGGCAATCGGCATTCGGCATTTCGGCATTCGGCATTTGGAAATTGGCAATCCCCCAACCGCTGGACTGCACGTATGATGCATACGTGCAGTCTTCGTTTGGCCAGCGTCGGAGACGTTCCGCGGGCTTCGGGCTCGCGCGGGTGATCGCCTTTCTGCTCGGCTGGGCGGTGCTGATCATCTTTGTGAGTCGGTATTACCTGTACCCCGCGTTGGAGGCGGCCGGCAATGCCTCGCCGAAGGACAAGAAAATCCTGTCCGCCCATGCCAGCCTGCTGCTGGCATTGCTGCTGTTCATGCTGCTGGTGGGGTTGATCCTGACGTTCAAGGTCGGCCGGTTCTTCCAACCGCGCAATCGGCAGCGGCCCAAGCCGACGAACTACCCCGACGCCTGGTCCGAATCCGCCCGCCGGATCGAGGTTCCGCCCGAGGACGAGTAGGGACCGCTGGGGCACTGCCTCATCTTGCCCAGACCGCCGCGGGAAGGCGGCATGCGATCCTCACGTGGCGATGTTGGCGTCGATCTGGTGGATCATCTGCCACAATCGGTCGGACTCTCCGCGCTCGATCAGCGTGAGGGGCGATTGCCCGCCAAAGGCGTCGTTTTCCTCACGGAGCCACTTGCCGACCTGGCCCGGCGGCATGAGCTGGGAGAGTGCCCGGGTTAGCCGGTCCATCTCGGTCACCTTGCGGCGGGCCCTGTCGTCC
>DATHPP010000364.1:0-9121 GCA_035483795.1 Tepidisphaeraceae bacterium
GTGGAAGGCTAACGTGGGGACGGGGTTTTCGTCGTTCTCGGTGGCGGCGGGGAAGGTTTACACCGCCGGGAACGCGGACAATACGGACACGGTTTTCTGCCTTGACGCTGAGAGCGGCAAGGTGCTCTGGAAGCATTCGTATACATCGGATCTGGGCGACAAGTTCTTCGAGGGCGGGACGACGGGCACGCCGAGCGTCGACGGCAATCATGCGTATTTTTTGAGCCGGTGGGGCGACGTGTTCTGTTTTGACGCCGCGAGCGGGAATGTTGTCTGGTCGAAGAACCTGCACCGGGATGCGGGCGCTCGCGTGCCGGGGTGGGGGTTCGGCGGATCGGTGCTGGTTTTTCACGACCTGCTCCTCCTTAACGTGGGCGAGGCGGGCATGGGGCTGGACAAGAATACGGGAAAGATCGTCTGGCAGTCGGCCAAGAAGGATTCGGGCTATTCGACGCCGCTGCCGGTCGAGGTTGGGGGCAAATGGTTGGCGCTGGCGGCATCGGAGAAGGCGTACATCGCGGTCGATCCGACCAGCGGCAGGGAAGCCTGGCGGATCAAGTGGCTGACGCAGTACGGCGTGAACGCCGCCGATCCGATCCTCGACGGCGATCTGGCGCTCATTTCGTCCGGGTACGACAAGGGCGCGGCGCTATTGAAGATGAGCCTGGTCGGCGAGCCGCAGGTGCTGTGGAAAAGCAGGATCATCCGCACGCAGACGAATCCGGGCGTGCGGATCGGAGCGTTCGTGTATGCCGCCGACGGGGACGCGCCCGATTCTCCGCCGCTCAAGTGCATCGAGTTTGCGACCGGGAAGCAGAAATGGGAGCAGCCGGACATTCCGGTCGGCGGCATCGCGGCGGCCGATGGAAAGCTGATCGTCATGAGCCAGCACGGCGAACTGATGATCGCGCCGGCGAGTCCCGACGGTTTCAACGTAACCTCCCGCGCCCAGGTGCTGGGCGGCAAGTGCTGGACGGTGCCGGTGCTGGCCAACGGCCGAATCTACTGCCGGAACGCACGCGGGGACGTCGTTTGCGTTGATGTGAGAGGAAAATGAGTTCGTCCGGAGAGACCACAATGAATCCGACACGCCGGGATTTCGTGAAAGCGGTGGGGGCCGCGGGAGCGCTGATTGGGGCACCATACGTCCATGCGGACCAGAAGGACGCGAAATTCTCCACGGCGCTAATCGGCTGCGGCTGGTGGGGGAAGAACGTGCTCAAGGAGGCGATCGCCTCGGGGCGGTGCAAAATCACCTCGCTGTGCGACGTTGATTCCAACAACCTGGAGGTCTCCGTCGATCAGGTGAACGACCTGACCGGCAGCTCGCCCAAACCGTACAAGGATTTCCGCGAGCTTCTGGAGAAGGAGAAGCCGCAGGTGGTGATTGTCGCGACGCCGGACCACTGGCACGCGCTGATTACCATCGCCGCGGTGCAATCCGGGGCGCACGTGTACGTCGAGAAGCCGACGTCGCACACGGTCAACGAAAGCCGGGCCATGCTGAAGGCGGCGCGCGACAACGGCCGCGTGGTGCAGGTGGGATTGCATAGAAGGATCGGGCCGCACCACGTCAGCGCCCGCAAGTTTGTCCAGGCGGGGAACGTGGGCGAGATCGGCATGGTGCGATTGTTCGTGGTGGGCGGCGGGGGCAAAGAAATGCCTGCGGCCAACAGCGAACCGCCGGAGGGAATGGACTGGGACATGTGGTGCGGGCCGGCGCCGCTGCGGCCTTTCAACACAAGAATCCATCCGGGCGGCTGGCGGCATTTCCTGGACTACGGCAACGGCGAATTGGGCGACTGGGGCGTCCACTGGCTCGACCAGGTGCAATGGATGCTCGAGGAAAAATATCCGAAGCGCGTCTTCAGCAGCGGCGGGCGGCCGATCCGCGGGCCGATCGTCAACGACGGAAAAAAGCAGACCACCGACATGCCCGATCATCAGGTCGCGGTTTACGAGTTCGAGAAATTTACCGTCACGTGGGAGAACCGTCAGTTCGGCGGCAACGGCGCCGAGAAGCACCGCCTGGGCGCGTATTTCTACGGAACCAAGGGAATGCTGCACGTTGGCTGGCGCGACGGATGGACGTTTTACCCGGGCAGTTCGCGCACGCAGGGGCATCATGAAAACGCGCAGCTGCAGGAGCCGGACGGGCACAACATCAAGCTGCTGTGGGCCGACTTCATGCAGGCGATCGACGAGAACCGCCGCCCCGTGGCTGACATCGAGCCGGCCCATCGCTCGTCGGTCATGGCGATGCTGGGCATGGTTTCCTACCGGCTCGGCCGGAGCATCGCCTGGGACGGGGCCAGCGAGCAGATCGTGGGAGACCCG
This sequence comes from Tepidisphaeraceae bacterium, assembly GCA_035483795.1. Lineage (GTDB taxonomy): Bacteria > Planctomycetota > Phycisphaerae > Tepidisphaerales > Tepidisphaeraceae > DASXMX01. Next base: position 2,338 of record DATHPP010000364.1, read on the forward strand.
GAAGCCAGCGCGCTGTTGTCGCGACCTTATCGGGGGCCGTGGAAGTATCCGGCGTGCTAACCTGAACTATTCACCGCGCGGGTAATCGATTGTCCTTTGACACGGGTTTTCCCTTCGGGTCTGAGCCTGAGGCTCAGCCTCAGGGTGGAAGACAGCCCGTGCTGGCGGCACAAGTCGAAGAAGGCTCCTGCCTCGTCAAAGTTCTCATCATTTTGCGTCGTCAGCACGGGTTACAAACCCGTGTCACAAGCAACGTCCTTGTTCGTCCCGCAGGGGGCACGGAAGCGGAGCGATCACTGGCGACCTTGCGGTGGCGGCGGGGTTGGACTGTAGCCCGCCTCGGGGGTGCCGTCGGGGCGAAGCTTCCCGCAGGCCCAGAGCAGGCCGCAGGCCAGGAGGCGGTGATAGGCCGGATCGGAGCCGGTTTTCATGTCGTGCCCGAGCGTCGTTCCGAAGACGCGGGCTCCTTGATAGACGTTGACCCATGCGACGGTGTGGACCTTGCCGCTGGAGGGGCTTTTGGCGGTGAGGAGCGGCGTGGCCATCGGCATCATCTTGATGGTGTTGTAAAGCTCGTCGCCGGGCGTGGTCCAGGAATCGGGAAAGCTCGTCAGAATGGAATGGGTCTTGTCGGCCTTGGTGGTTGAGAAGGATTGATACTTGTCGTGGACGCGTGAGTCCATGCCAACGAGCGCATGCCACTTGGCGTCGGCGATTGCCTCGCGGGCCTTGAGCTGAGGGTCCTTGGTATTTCGCGGCGGGCGGTAGGTATGCATGGAGCAGTGGATGAACACCGCCGGGATTCCTGATGCGGCCGCTCGCAGCGCGCCGTCATAATCGCCGTCTTTCCACGCTTCGCCGAAACAGATGTCATAGACCACGACGTCGTAACCCTGGGCGAACTTGGGATCGGCAAACGCCGCGGCCATCTCCTGGGCATTGGCCATGGGACGGATGTCGAAGGTGATGTTTGCCAGACCGCTGATTTTCTGAGTCAGATAGCCAGGCATGGTCTTGTAATCGTGACAGCACCCGCCGACGAACATCAGGGCGCGGAGGGGCCTGGCTTCCTGTGCGAATCCACCTGTCGCAAGACACAACATCGCCGCGAGGACCAGGAGTTTTCTCATCGATTTCTCCGGAGAGATGGATGATCCACATCAAGGGGCAGCCTTGCTGACTGCGACGGAATATCCCTTCCACAGGTATTCCAGCGCTTCGGGCAGGGTTTGCTGTTTTACATTACCATCGCAATGGCCGGCGTTACGGGCGAAGGTGAACTGGTAGTGATAGCCTTTTTCCGCCAGCACTTTGGCCATGTTTTCATTGGCCATGACCCAGTCGTGCATATTGTCGCGCATGGCGTTGGGATTGAGAAGGTCGCGGTCGCCGACTTCCATCCAGATTCGCAGCGGCTTGGCGGGACTTTCGGCGATCCGGTGTTCGTGAAGCTCCCATGCGCCGTGGGGAACCTGGGGATTGTACGGCCACTGCTGGTTTACCTGGGTGCCTGAGTAGGTCAGGACGCGGTGGTACCATTCGGGATGATACCAGGCCATGATCATGGCGCAGGACCCGCCGGAGCTGCATCCCATTGTCGCCCGGCCGTCAGGATCGCTGGTCAATTTCACGTTGTACTTTGATTCCACCAGCGGGAGGACTTCCGTTTCGACGAACTCGGCGTAGCGGCCGGACATGGTGTCATATTCGAGGCCGCGCTCGCTGCCCTGGGCGTCGCCACTGCCGTTGCCGATGGAAATGGCAATCATGACCGGCACGCGCTTCTGCGCGATCAGGTTATCCAGAGCGACAAACAGCGGTCCATCCGGTCCGTCGGCGCCGACGATGAACGGGGCGGCGGTTCCGGGAACGTATTGGCTGGGGACGTAGACCGCGACTCGCCGCGTGTAAGGAGCGGGGTGGCTGCTCACGATCATCTTCGCCGGGTCGGACGGATCAGCGGCGCCATTCCGCTCGCGGGCGACGCCGGGGTAAAGCTTGCTGTCGGATGACTTCATCGTGAAGTTGTGTACCGTTCCCTTGGGCACGCCCGGATCGGCCGACATTTCCGGGGCGCGCTTGTGGGTGGTGCCGATGATGAAGTTGCCGTCGGCGTCGGCGGGGGGAACGGCGCCGTCGGGCAGCTCGGTGGCCTTGACGAATCCGGGCGAGTTGGGATCGCGGGTCGGCGGCGCCGGCCGCGACTGACGCGCGGGGCGCGTCGTCGGTGGCGAAGCCTGTTGGGCGGCGACGGTCGTCGCCAAAACGATGCCGGCCAGCAGCATCGACAATGCGGTCTTGCAGATGGAGATGTTCATGGACTTCCGCCGGTTGGATTTTGTGTGTGGAGACACCAAACACCAATAGTGATTCACGTCAGGCCTTGTTGAAATTTGACAGCCGTTTTGGGCAGGGCGAAAGTAGCGAAATCGATTCGGACGGTTATGGCCAATTCAATGCTGACAGCTCTTGCAAAAAGAAAGTTCGTTATGACCGGCAAGAAGGTGTTCTCGCTCGTGAACTTCCTGTTGATCGCCACCGTTGCGGTCGGCGGCTGCAAGAAGTCAGGATCGAGTGATTCAGGGTCGGCAGGCAGCGACCGAGCTTCCGCGCTTGACGGTGAGGCGCAGGCCGCGGCGATGGGGGAAATCCAGAAGCATTGGGCCAAGGGCCCCGACGGATGGACCACAGCCAGGGTTTCCGGAAGCGCCTACGCGCCCGACCGCTACATTCGCCAGATGCGCGAGCTGACCGTCCAGGGCGTTCAATCATCCGAGCTTACCGATTCCGACCGCCTCAACGGGATGGAGTGGGCCGGGGAGGTGACGTTCAAATCCGCGCCGTGCCGCGAGGCGGGGGATGCGGGGCTGCTGCTGGAAGGGATGTCGAACCTCGGGCTCTCCGTCAACCGCCAGCGGGGCCGCTGGACGCAATGGGTCGATTTCCAACCGGAAGCCATTCGCGTGCAGAAGGTGAAAGGGCAGTGGCAGGCGCAACAGGATACCTGGCTTCTGCGCGGCGCCATCCCCCAGCCGGCGGACTACGCCAACGCGGGAGTGAAATAGGCCGCCCGCGCGGCTCTCCGGGCCGGCGGCGGAAGCGTGCTCGTCAGCGCTCTTGTCTTTCCGCGCTCGCAAGCCAATCAGGATACAATGCCAACTGGCGGGCGACGCGGGTTAGCGCACGTGAGGTGAGTTATGGCAGCACAAGCATGCGGCGAGAAGGGGACGACAACATTCGACGACCTGTTCGGCGTGATCGAGGGCCGGCGGGACCGGTGGCAGCAGTTGCATGGGCTGGGGCAGGCGTGGATAGCTGCGGAGGCGGCGGCCAAGCCGGGCGAGGGGATCGTCAGCGAAGCCAGGGAATTGCTGGCGGAGCTCGAGCCGATCGAAACGTATTTCGCGTATCCGGGCGCGCTGGCAACGCAGGTCGCGCAAGACCTTGAGGCGGGCAACGCCAGGGATTTCGCGCGGTTGACGCGATCGATCGCCCGGTCGCTCCTGGGGTCGTCGTATCGGCGCGGGATCGGTCACGACCGGCCGGACAAATCCGCTGCCGATGCGTCGCTGCTGCGGGTTCCGGATTATGCGGCAAACGGGCGTGAGGAGCCCCTCTACTTCGAGCTGCTCGTGGTGGGCGTCGGAGAGCCGGAGTCTCAGAAGCGGGTGCGGCACGAGTTGCGGAGGCTTCGCCGGCACGATGATCCGTTTCATTACGAGCCGGTGTTCGTCCCATCGTTTGAAGACGCGGCCCTGGCGACCATCTTCAATTTCGATGTGCAGGCGGTCGTGATTTACGACGGGTTTCCATTTTCCTCGCAGCTTGGGCTGGGGACGCTGGGGGAATATTTGGGGCGCCACCTGGAGATGAAGCCCGAACAGATCGAGTCGGCGTCGCACGGGATCGCGCTGGCGGAGTGGATTTACCGTTGCCGGCCGCAGCTCGACGTTTACCTGCTGACCGACAAGGCGCCGGAGTCGCTGGCGTGCCGGCTGAATACGCAAATCGTGCGGCGTGTGTTCTACGACGTCGAGGAGTTCATGGAGATTCACCTGGCGATCCTGGAAGGAGTCGGCCAGCGGTACGCGACGCCATACTTCGACAATCTGAAGAAATACGCGCGGACGCCAGTGGGGACGTTTCACGCGCTGCCGATTGCACGCGGGAAGAGCGTATTCAAGAGCCACTGGATTCGGGACATGGGCGAGTTCTACGGCACAAATCTGTTCCTGGCGGAATCCTCGGCCACCACCGGCGGCCTGGACAGCCTGCTGGAGCCGACCGGCAACATCCGCCTCGCCCAGGAAAAAGCAGCCCGGGCGTTCGGGGCCGATCGCTGCTACTTTGCGACCAACGGGACGAGCACATCGAACAAGATCGTCTCTCAGGCGCTGTGCCGGCCCGGCGACATCTGCCTGGCGGATCGAAACTGCCACAAATCGCACCACTACGGATTTGTGCTGGCGGGCGCGGAAGTGATTTATCTGGAGGCGTTTCCGCTCACGCAGTACTCGATGTATGGGGCCGTGCCGATTGCAACGATCACGCGGGCGCTGAACGAACTGAAAGAGGCCGGCAAGCTCGATCGGGTGCGGATGATCACGCTGACCAACTGCACGTTCGACGGGCACATGTACAACGTGAAGCGGGTGATGCGGGAATGCCTGGCCATCAAGCCGGACCTGATCTTTTTGTGGGATGAAGCGTGGTTCGGCTTCGCGCGGTTTGATCCGTTGCACCGGCGTCGCTCGGCGATGCACGCCGCCCAGGAACTTCGCAAGGAACTGGCCGGGCGGGCACGAATTCGCGTGTACGAGACCAACTCGACTCACAAATCGATGTCGGCGCTGCGGCAGGGGTCGATGATCCTGGTGGCGGACGATGATTTTGTGGAAGTGCAGGAGCCGTTCGAGGAGGCGTACATGACGCACACCTCAACCAGCCCGAATCTCCAGATCATCGCGACGATCGACCTGGCCCGGCGGCAGATGGAGCTGGAAGGCTACGAGCTGACGATGAAGATGACGGCCCTGGCGATGCAGATCCGGCGGCAGATCAACGGGCATCCGCTGATCTCGAAGTATTTCCGGGCGCTGACGCCGGCGGAAATGATACCGGGGGCGTTTCGCGAGTCCGGGGTGGCGGATTATCCGCCCGCCGTGCGGTGGGACCAGATGCTTGATGCATGGGAATCCGATGAAGTCGCACTGGACCCCACGCGGGTCACGATCACCTGCGGGGCGGCGGGGTTCGACGGGACGCAGTTCAAAACCCTGCTGGCGGAGAGATTTGACATTCAGCTCAACAAGACCAGCCGCAACAGCGTGCTGGTGCAGACGAACATCAACAACACGCGCAGCGACGGCGCTCATCTGATCCAGGTTCTCTGCGAGATTGCCTCGGAGATCGACGACGGCCAGATCCGGGCCACCCGGGCGCGGCAGGAGGAGTTTGGGCGGCGTGTCGAGAGTCTCACCAGGGACGTGCCCGAGCTGCCGGATTTCAGCCGGTTTCATGACGCATTCCGTGCCGACCCTCCGGGCAAGACCCCGGAGGGGTTGATCCGCGACGCCTTCTACATGGGCTACCGGAGCGAATACTGCGAGCACGTCGCGTTGAACAGCGAAGAAATCGATCGACGCCTCGAGAAGGGCCCGGAACTGGTGTCGGCGAACTTCGTAATTCCGTATCCGCCGGGCTTTCCGATCATGGTGCCGGGGCAGGTGATCAGCCGGGAGATCGTGACGTTCATGCGGAAGCTCGATGTTCACGAGATCCACGGATATCACGCGGCCCTCGGACTCAAGGTTTTCAAGCCGACGGCGTTGGAGCAGCGGCATCAGAATGCGCCGCGCGACGAGCGGCCACGCGACCGAGGACGGGTTCAGTCCCGTTTCCCAGGTGAGACGGAGCTCCCCGAAAGGGCCAAGGCTGCGACCAAACAGGAGCCGGCGGAAACAGGGCGTTGACGCCCTGCGCATGCCAAGTTGCTGTTGTCGTTGTATGCTGCGTCGAGGATGCGATCATGCCTGAAGGCCGTCGCGGCGACATCGGCCGTTTGCAAATGTTGCGACGCACCGGCGACGCTGTTCGGAGTCGTCGACTTCAACCGCAGCTGCGAGGATATCACGCGACCGCCGGTTCCCCTCTCGGGTGTGCCGGTTTACTACTACCGTTGCCCGCGATGCGGGTTTATGTTCACGCCGGCGTTCGACGACTTTACGGATGACGATTTCCGGCGTGAGATTTACAACGAGGAATACCGGCGTTTCGATCCGGAGTACGGCGGGGCGCGCTCGCGAAGGCAGGGAGAGGCAGTTGCGCGAATCTTTGGCTCAGCCAGGCAGATCCGCGTCCTCGACTATGGCGGCGGCACCGGGGTGCTGGCACAGACACTTGGAGAACACGGCTTTCCGAACGTGCAGATTTACGACCCGTTCGTGCAGGAGTTCTCCCTGCGGCCGTCGGTAAAATTCGATTTGATCGTCAGCGTCGAAACGGTAGAGCACTCGCCCCGCCCGCGGCAGACGTTTGACGAGATGGTTTCGCTCCTGGCCGACTCGGGAATCATTCTGTTCTCGACGCTGTTCCAGCCCGACGACATCGGCCGGATGGGGACTGGCTGGTGGTATATCGCGCCGCGCAACGGGCACGTTTCGCTTTTCACGCCCGAAAGTATTCGCGAGGTGGTGAAGCCTCACGGCCTGGTCCTGGGTTCGCAGCCGGACCGCGCTCATCATGTGCTCATCCGAGGCAGGCCGTGGTTTGCATCAGCGCTTAG
>DATHPP010000365.1:0-39861 GCA_035483795.1 Tepidisphaeraceae bacterium
GCGTATTCCTAACCCATGGGCCTCGAATGTCGCTTGCTTCTTTGGCCGGCGTGAGGCCTTCACTTTCGGCTTCCTCAACCTCCCACGATCCCGATCCAGCCTCTTGCCGGACGCCGCTTCCCTACCGCCATACGAAGATCATCGCCACGATCGGCCCCTCCACCGAAGCCGATGAACGGCTCAAGCAACTCATCGTGGCTGGCGTCGATGTCTTCCGGCTCAACATGGCTCATGCCGACGGTGCGTGGGTTCAATCACTGGTCAAGCGCGTTCGGCAGATTTCGGCGGACGTGCAGCGCCACGTTGCCGTCATGATGGACGTGAAGGGACCGGAGATCCGCACCGGCGTGGTCCCCAGCCCCATCGAACTTCGCTGCGGGGAATGCTTCGAATTCTTCACCGACACGGCCAGCGATGGCATCGCGGGCGTCAGCGTCAATTATCCCGGACTTCCCCATGATGTGAATGTCGGCGCGACGGTACTGGTTGACAGCGGCATGATTCGCATGCAGGTATTGGAGAAGGACGCGACGCACGTCCGCTGTCGCGTCATCACGCCAGGAAAGCTGGGGTCGCGGCGCCACATCAATCTGCCCGGCGTCGACGTCAATCTCCCGTCGCTCACCGAGAAGGACGAGCGCGATCTCGTCGCCGGCGTCGAAGCGGGCATCGATTTCGTCGCCCTCTCGTTTGTCCGCCGGGCCGAAGACGTTCAGGCCCTTCGCGCGCTACTCGATCGTCTGAACTCCCGCGCACGCATCATTGCCAAGATCGAAGACCAGAGCGGCCTGCGCAACCTCCGGAGCATCGTCCGCGCCGCCGACGCAATCATGGTCGCCCGCGGCGATCTGGGCATCGAGATCGAATACCACATCCTGCCGCTGGTTCAAAGCGAAATTGTCGAGACCTGCCTGGTCGAGGGAAAGCCGGTCATCATCGCAACGCAACTTCTTGAATCGATGATCTCCGCCCCCATGCCCACACGGGCGGAAATCTCCGACGTGTGTAACAGTGTTCGCGAACGCGCCGACGCAGTCATGCTCTCGGGGGAGACCACCACGGGCCTTTACCCGCTGGAGTGCATCGAGGTCCTCAAAAACATCGTGACCAGCGTCGAGCCGACGGAAAAAAGGCGGCTGAATCACGAGATCCGCGTCGTCGAGCCCAAGGGAAAGATGCTCCGCTCGGCGTCCGTCCTGGCGCAAGAGCTGGGCAACTCCGGCATCGTGGTCTTCACGCGCAGTGGATTTCTGGCTTATACGCTGGCCGCCATCCGCCCGGTTGGCGTACCGATTTACGCGTTCACCGACGACGAATCGCTCTTTCGCCAACTGCTGCTTCCCTGGGGCGTCGAACCGTTCCTGATGCTCTTCGACCAGGACCCGGAACAGACGATTCTCAATGCCCTGGACTATCTCAAGCGCCGCCAGTGGTGCGCCAGCGGGACATGGCTGGTCGTCATCACCAACGCGCTGGCTCACGACAAGGTCATCGACACGATTCAGATTCGCCAAATCGAGTAAATCGCGCTCCTCTTTCGGTAGTCCGCGGTTGTCGATCGATCCTTTCTTCTCGCCAGGATTTAATTTCTCAGTTGCTTCTCATGGAATCGCCGTATCATTGATGCGCTTCGACTTGGAGCAATCAAGATGACGCGTCGCAATTTCGTACCGGCGGTTCTGCTGCTTTCGCTCACCGGGTCGGCGACCGCGCCCGCCCAGCAGGTTGCCCAGGCCGCCGCCCCATCCGCAGTTGCGGCGCCGGTCCCCCCCACGCTGTCTCCGTCGTTGATCGAGCAGGCAAGCGAATACCTCCGCTGTAACGGCGCTGGTACACAGCCATCTGTCGAGCTGCGCGACGCCTGGGAGCAGTTCTACAGCTCATGCGATTCGCTGATTCGCAAATTCGCTCGCAAGATTGCCCCGCGCCAGATCGACCAGGACGATTGCGCCCAGGAGGTATGGACCGACCTTCTGAGGACCTTGCCGGATTTCAAACTGGATCGTTCGCGGGGGAAATTCAGTTCGTGGCTGTACACGGTGGTTCGCAGCAAGGCGACCAACCAGCTTCGCCGCCAGGCGCGGGACCGCTTCGCTGGGGCCCTCTCCTCGGTCCGCGCCGTCGCGCCGGCCAGCGACGAGCCCTCTCGTCAGCTCGATCGCCAATCCGAGCGCCAGGCCGTGCGGAGCGCGCTGGCAACGCTGAAAGGCGTCACGTCGGATCGCAGTTTCCAGGTGCTTCACATGCGCCACATCGAGGGCCGCAGCGTCCGCGAGGTGGCCGAATCGCTGGGCATGAAGCCCGGGCAGGTGTGGGTCACGGAACATCGCATGAAGCGTAAGCTTCATCGCCTGCTGAGCGAGTCATCGGCTGCGTGACGGGCATCGGTCAGTCATCATCTCTTGGGTCAGTCATCATCTCTTGGAGCAACTCCGGATCGAAGCGGTGGCGGACCGTGCGGCGTGGGCGGCATCACCGAGTCATACCCTTTCACGCTTTTCCAGATGATCTGGTTCAACCGCGCCGCCGGAGCGGCGTCGGCGTGGGCGAAATCCATCCGGCTCGACTCGTCCATCATCCCCTGCTGCTCCGGGCTGATCGGCGAACGCGGACTTCTCGCGCCATTCACCTCGCGCAAGATTTTCGCGTCGGGGAGGATTGCTTCGTAGGAAGCGTCATTCGACGGCCCGGTGTCCCAATCCATGATCGGATCGGCGGTCGCATCGTACTGACACATCGGCGGCAGGCCCAGAATCAGCTCCATCGTCCGGATCAGGCTCACGGTGTTCTGGAACGAGTGATCGATGCTGTGGGCCTTGATCCACGGGCTGATGACGTAGCAGGGCGAGCGGTGAGCGTCGACATGATCCGGGCCGTCCTGCGCATCGTCTTCGATGACGAAGATCGCCGTCGATTTCCAGATCGGGCTGTGGCTGACCGCTTCGACCAGTTGTCCAACCGAAAAATCGTTGTCGGCTACCATTGATCTGGGCGAGTGATGGTCTGGATTGGTACCCATCGTGTGGTCAACGCAGAAGCGGACGGTCATGAATGCCGGGACGGCGCTGCCACCCGGCGACTTGGCGAGCATTTGATCGAACTCTCGTTTCCATTCGGAAAATCGGCTGGGCGCATCGTACTTGCCGTAGCCGCGCATCGGACGAAGGAATGCCTGATCGTGCTGCTGCTCGGCCAGGATCTTCGGACCTTCGCTGTCGGGATAATTCAGGTCGAACCGGCGGAAGTCGATGTCGGTCACACCCGCCAGGTCGTGACCCGGCGGCTGAAGGCCGGTCGAATTGGGATAATTGTCGGGAATGAGGACGCTGTTCTTCTTGTCGTAGACACCGTCGGAGAGGAAGAAGCCGTAGTTGCGGTAGGAGAGGCCGCACTTGCGGGCCATGTCCCAGAGGTGGCCGCCGGCAGCTTCACCGACGTCCGGCACCGCTTTAGCACCGTTGCTGTACTGAGGGTCTTGCGACAACGGTTTTCCGTCGGGGTCGAGGGCCGGGAACCCGGCCGCCGGGAATTGCTCGACCTGTCCTTCGTAATCGTAGCTTCTTCCGCGATCGCTATAGGAGTAGGGAACGTTGCGGCTGACGTATTCGTTGGCCTGTGCCTGGGTGCTCCAGGTCCATCCGTCGCCGCTCACCTCGCCACAATCGTAGAAATTGTCCAGCAGAACAAACCGCTCGGCCAGGGCATGAAGGTTCGGCGTCACCTGCCGGCCGAACAGGCAGCGGGACGGATCGCCGTTGCCTTGCGGCAGGTCGCCCAGCACCTGATCGTATGTCCGGTTCTCCTTCACTATATAGATGACGTGAGTGATCTTGCCGGCCCCAAGGCCAATCGCGCGAAGCGGATTATCAGCCGGCATATGACGCGGCGTGAGGCGATCGAGCTCGAGGACCCGCTGCGTCGCAGTGTGCAACTCGTCACCGCCCGGTACTGGAATGCTGATCACGTTCCCATCGAGCAAAGCAATCGGGCTGACACGCCGAGCGCCGGGCCGCGTCGTAGGTGGGTTGGGCAACCGGGCAACTGTTCCTCTCGCGTTGGCAACCAGGAGGCGCTGCCCGTCCGGCGAAGCGACCACCGCAGTCGGATACCAGCCCGCCGGCACGTACCCCAGCAGTTCATAATCGGCCGTATCGATCGCGCCAACCGCGTTCATGTCTCCCAGAGTCACATACAGCCGCTTCTGGTCCGTTGAGAGCGCCAGGCCATTGGGCGTGCAACCGGCCAAGCCCCGGGCAATCTCGGGGCGAAGCAGAATGGTCGAAATGATCTGATCGGTCGTGGTATTGACCACCGATACCGTGTCGCTTTGCGCGTTGGCAACAAACAAGCGCGACTGCGACCGATCCAGCAGCAAAGCAACCGGATGCGCCCCGGCGGTCAGACTGGCGGCCAATTTTGGCTGCGCGGGATCACGAACGTCCAGAACATATACGGCGCCGTCGCGCTGGCTGGCGACGTATACTTTGCTGCCATCAGCCAGTGCCGCGATGGCCATGGGAAAATTGGGAGTGCCTCCGAAGCTATCCATGAACTCGAACCGGCCGATCTCTTTTCCATCAGCGGCGTCGTAGATGGCAATGCTGCCCGGCAACTTGTAGGGTTGACTCGCCGCCCCATAGGTGTCGTTGTTGGCGACGTACAGGCGGCCGCGCGCGTCGGCGGAAAGTCCGGAGGGAAAATCGCCGGCCCGGGTTCTGATTACGCCCCGCCGGGAGAGTTTCCCCTGCTCGTCCAGATGCAGAACGGCGATCGTATCGTTGGCGCCCTGGGCGGCGTACAGCGCGCCGTCCGGGCCGAACGCCAGACCGTAATACAGCCCATAGCCCGGTGCGTCCGGGACGTCACGGCCAAAGTTCAGCTTGGAAACGCCAAAGCCGTCTGAAACGCGCGTCGACCAAAGCTGCTGGCGGAAACCCTGGTCGGTGGTGATGACGAATTTCCCGTCGGGGCTCGCGATCATGTTGATGGGAATGCTGCCGACGCTCTGAACCGATGCAGGCCGCGGATCGATCGACCGGCCGGTGACGAGCGGCTCGGGCAGCGGCCGCGATGACAAGTCGCTGGTCCCAGACTTTCTTTCGTCCTGCGCACATCCCACCAGCGCAGCCGCAACGATGAACCCAAGAACATACACCCGATGGTTCCGGACATATCGATGCATCACAAATCTCCACTGCCAAAGCTGCTCACCAAACCCCTGCGGATGGTATAATGCATACGAGGAGTTCGCGATGACGTTGACTGCTGCCCGCACACGGCGTTGGACATGTTCCGAATTCAATCGACTGGCGAGTCTGGGCTTTTTCCGCCGACAGCGGGTGGAACTGATCGGTGGGAGGATCGTGCAGATGGCACCACAACTCAACCTTCACTCGGTCGTCATCGGGCTCGCGGAGCGCGCCAGCGGCGCCGCGTTCGGCCCCAAATTCTGGTTTCGACCGCAGCTTCCGCTCCACCTGGGAAAGTGGTCGGAACCGGAACCCGACATTGCCGTCGTTCCGGGTGACCCACGGGACTACCTCGCGACCGGGCATCCCCGGACCGCGCTTCTGATCATCGAGGTAAGCGATACGACGCTGCGTTATGACCGGCGGACCAAAGCCGGCCTTTACGCCAAGCGCGGCATCGCCGACTACTGGATCATCAATCTGATCGACCGGCAGGTTGAGGTTCATCGAGATCCCATCCGCGATCCCTCGCACCTGTTTCGCCATCGCTATTCATCGATTGCGATTCTAAAAGCCGGCGAAACGATCCAGCCGTTGTCTGCAAAGACCGCAGTGAGCGTGAGTGATTTGCTCCCGTAGAAGGAACGAGTTTCTAATGCCCTCCAGTGAAGAAGATTTGAAGAAAGCGCTCAAGGCGTTCAAGAAACGGCTGAAACTCACCCGGCTCGACGACGAGTCGCGCCTCGGCCACGGCCCGATGAGCGGCGGCGCCAGCGAGAGAATTGTGTCGATTCAACCGCCGCTCGGCTTCGGCCGCGAAATCTGGGAAGAACTCGTCGCAAAAGGCTACCTCAAGCACGACGGCCAGGGGTTCTACGAACTGGTCGAAGGGAAATAGCCCCCCACAACCGCTTTCGAGGGCGCGCTTCATCAACCCGCCGCACATATCTGCCAATAATTCTCTTTGCCCGTGGAAGCGGGTTGGTTAAGATTTCGATAGATGTCTCCGCGGGGCGGCAATTCACCGCGGGGTCGTGGAACCAATCGACGCAAGTCAAAGACAGATTCGGGGATCGTGGGGGCGTCTCTGCGAGAAACGGCCATGCCCAACGTGCTGGGAACGCCAGCAGATCTCGATGCCTCGACGATGGGCGATTCGACCGCCGCCGCCCCGCGGCCGCCCCACGTCCTGCCCGAATCGATCGGTCCCTACCGCATCATCGAGTGCATTGGCGAAGGGGGAATGGGCGTCGTTTACAAGGCCGAGCAGCGTGAGCCGGTCCGGCGGGTCGTCGCGCTGAAGATCATCAAGCTCGGGATGGACACCAAGGAGGTTGTCGCCCGCTTCGACGTCGAGCGGCAGGCCCTGGCCCTGATGTCCCACCCCAACGTCGCCAAGGTATTCGATGCCGGCGTCACCGAGACCGGCCGTCCCTATTTCGCCATGGAATTCGTGCCCGGCGTCTCCATCACCTCCTACTGCGACACCAACAAGCTCACGACGAAAGAACGCCTCGAGTTGTTCATCCCCGTCTGCCAGGCCGTCCAGCACGCACACCAGAAAGGGATCATTCATCGCGACCTCAAGCCCGGGAACATTCTGGTCACGATGTTCGACGGCAAGCCCGTTCCCAAGGTCATCGACTTCGGCGTCGCCAAGGCCGCCAACTTCCGGCTCACCGACAAAACCCTCTTCACCCAGACCGGCAGCGTCGTCGGCACCGTCGAATACATGTCCCCCGAGCAAGCCACCGGCAGCGGCCTCGACGTCGACACCCGCACCGATATCTACTCGCTGGGCGTTATCCTCTACCAACTCCTCACCGGAACTTTACCCTTCGAATCCGAAACACTCCGCAAGGCCAGCATCGGAGAAATGGCCCGCATCATCCAGGAAACCGACCCGCCGAAGCCCAGCGCGCGACTGACGGAAACGCTCCGCGCCCCGTCCCGCCGCACACGCGATGCAACCGAGATCGCCAAGCGGCATCACACCGACCCACGCACGCTCCGCAAAGAACTGAAGGGTGATTTGGATTGGATCATCCTGAAGGCGATGGAGAAAGACCGCACCCGCCGGTACGACACCGCCAACGGCCTGGCGATGGACCTGCGGCGGCACCTGGATGATGAGCCGGTTTCGGCATGCCCGCCGAGCACCGGCTATCGATTAGGGAAGTTCGTTTGCCGACATCGCACTGACGTCGTTGCAGCGACGGCAATTCTCCTCACTCTGCTTGTTGGGATTAGCGCCTCCACCTATGCCCTCGTCCAGAAGCGGTTCGCAAGCTCGAAGATCCAAGAGGCGGCTAAGGCCAATCTGACAGCCGACCGAGTGAGCACGCTTTTTCAGGACGTACTATCACCAATCACCGCAGATGGAATTCGCCGGACACCTGTGCAGGTCCTCGACGACGCGGCACAGCGACTCGACGCGGGCGCTTTAGGCGATGACCTTCCGATCGCGGCTCGCACTCGTTTGGTGCTCGGTCAGCGCTATGTCGCGATCGGACTTTACCAGCGCGCTATCACACAATTCCAAGCGGCAATGGACCTGAATGAAAAGCTGCATGGCCCCGACAGCCCCGAACTCATCAACAATCTGAATGAACTGGCTGACGCGCTTGTCTCCGATGATGATCTCACGCAGGCGGAGTCGTTTTTGAATAGGGCAACGCAAATTGAGGCCCAAGCCGGGTTATCGGATGAAAGTGCCCGGGCATGGACCCTGGACTTGCGCGGCAGCGTTCTTGCCGGCCGCGGCGACTGGCCGAGCGCCCAGCGGCTCTATCAGGAAGCCCTCGCAATTCGACAGAAGAATCCCGCCGATAGCCCGCAGCTCGCTGATAGCTTGGCCCACCAGGGCGATGTCCTGAAGGAGATCAGGAACCCTGACGGTGACCGTTGGCTCGACAGCGCACGGAATATGTATGCTCGCGTTTTCGAGTTTCAGCCGCTGGGTCTGGTCGGCCCCATGCGGCGTATGGCCAGAACGGCCGCCAATCGGGGGGATTGGGCCAACTGGGCGGCAGCGGACGACGTTCTTTCTGCACCTGGGCTCGCCTCACAAACACAAGATCTCCGTCTGTTGCGCGAACGGACAGATGCCGTCACAGCACAATTGAAGCTGAACCTACCAAATCGCCGTCGTCTTCTGCTCGAACGCGCGGCCTTTTTTGGACGTCGGGGCGAATTCCAGAGTGCAGCGGAGGATTGCAGTAAGGCGCTGGATATGGATCAGCGCAATGCGAGGGTGTGGCACTGGTGCCTCCCGCTGTATTTGCAGACGGGGCAAACGGACCAGTTCCGCGCCAGGCGTCGACAAGCGCTGAGCCAATTCAAGGGCAAACAGGACTTTCAGGTGCTGCATTCCATTGCCAAAAGCTCACTGTGCTTTGAATTTGACGATGAAGAAGACCTGAAAACTGCTACCGCGATGGCCGAGAATGCAGTGAGATTGTCTCTCCCGCCGGGAGCGCCTTTCAGTTTACCGGCGAAAGATCATCGCCTCTTGAAGACGATCAACCCGTTCTTCCTGCAAAGCTTGGGAATGGCGGAATATCGATCACAACATTTCCAGTCGGCGATCGAATTGCTGTCCGTGAGTCAGGACCATGTCTACATCTACCGTGACGCAATGGCCGATTTTTACATCGCCATGGCTCACGCCCGCCAGCACCAACACGAGAAGGCGATCGCATTCCTCAACGCTGGAATTCACCTCTGGGAATCAGGTGCCCCAAAGCCTGGTAAAGACGACTTGGAGCAGTTCGAAGATTGGATCTTTTGTGATCTGGCACGCCGTGAGGCAGTGGACCAGGTCTCTACCGTTAACGGCAGGAGATGATTCCCCGTCCAACTTTAGTTTATTGTTGCGTTCGGTGCAGGCGGCGGGTATGTTTCTGCGTGATAGTTGGGAAAGCGATCTTTTTGCTCGAATCAGGAGATAGTGATGTCTGCGCACTGGTACTGGGATTGGGACTGGAGCAGCCCGCCGACAACGCAACCGGCGAGGATCGAGGAGGAAGCCAGAGCAAAACGAGAAGAGCGCGATAGATCGGCGGCAAACGCTGGCCAGCAAAGACCCGACGATGGCACGAAGAAGCCCGTGCACTGCGCGGGCGACCAAGCTCCGTTTCCGTTTCCTTCTGTTAAACCGTGTCAGAAAGTTCAGGTGTACGTTTGCCAAGGCACGACCTTGCCTAACCCGAATCCCAAGCCGCATTATCCGCCTAACGTGAATTGGCAGCCGTTCTTGCAACAGGAGCAGTATTTGGGCGCTGATTCTAAATTCCATAACTTCTCCGATACCGACCCAGTCTGGAATTACTGGATCGCCTGCGAGCCTCCCCCCAGTTCCGGCAGCGACTGCTGTCCGAAAGGTTGTGTAGTCTATACATTCATGACGAAGCTCCCTGTCCAACGGAGCGTGAACGGCGTGCTCACAGACGTTTATATTCAGGACTTCAAATGTCAGTGCCAAAAATGAGATCTTCAGAGAGATGGCACATATGACCATCATATTGAAATTCGATGATTTGAAGATGCGTTTCCAGGCGCCTTCGATTCCTGGCTCAGTCTCTCCAAGAATCGAATGCAATCGTTCTCGAGTGTGAATCCCGGCACAGTTGGGTTTGCTTCTTCAATGCTCCATTTCATCTCGTAACGATGTTGAAAGATCCTTCGGCCCTGACAATCATGCTGGCACGCCGTGTATTCGATGCGCTCCACGGGCGTTGAAATCATCGCGTACTCACGTCCCAGCATTCGCCAGGCCGCGTGAAACGTTTCCTTGTCACCCTGGGTGTAACGGTAATAGAAATCGCTGTTTTCGTTGAGATGCATGGTCAGTTGCAGCGGCTCCCAGCACCGCTTCTTATCAATTACGATCTGGCCGGATTCAAAGTCGGGTTCATCGCGATAGGGAACGCGGCAGATTTTCCAGATTGGATCCTCCGGCGGCAATCGTCGATAGGCGGGCCAGAAGATGGCCCCATGCCGCTCGTATTCGGTGGCGGCAAAGAGTGTGGTCGGATCTTGTACGGCGACGTTGTCCGCATCCAAAAACAGAACCTCCCGAAAACGGCTGTGGATGATCGCGTAGGGCTTGAGCTCCCAGCCGTCCAGGATCCGGGCGGGGTATCGCCTGCGGACGCGCGACGCATCGACGCAGCGGACGCCGAGCGGCTCGACCAATCTACGGATTTTGGAATCGACCTCGCCGGCGTTTAGCCCCCACAACTCGATCGGCAGCGTAACGCCCAGATGGCGCAGAATGTTGATGCACACCCAGGCGCAGGGGAAGTAGTACCGTCCCCCGCCGCAGATGACGATTCCTCTGCCGCGAAACCTGGCGGCGGGATACTCGCCGATCGTCTGGATGAACCGGGTCGCGGCGTCAAATGCCGTCTCCACGGTGAGCTTGTCTTTCCGCTCGACCGTGCTATCGGCGCGGAGACGCGGCGGCCGGATGCGCCGGGCCAGGAAGCGTTCGCCTTGGGCCGTCGCCCGCGTCTCAACCGAATGCAGCGCTCCGAGGTAGTCCATGAGAAGCTTCCTGTTGCCGTTGTCAGCGTGAAGCTCGCCACAGATCCATCGGGCGCGGTCAAGAAGCCCCCGGGAATACGCAGATGCGAGCAAAGGAAGAATCGGTTCGGAGCTGGAGATCCTCAGCACGTCGATTTCGCCGCCAAAATGCTTTAGTCCATCGTCGAACGCTTTCTCCATCGTCGTCATCTCAACCGGCGTCACTCCCGAGGTACGCCGGGCATTCATGCGAAGCAGCCATAGGTTTTGCGGGGAAGCTTCATATGCCGTTACCTCGCATGCGGGCCAATATTGTTTCGCCAGAAGCGCGGTTGCCCCCATCCCCGCACCGATCTCCACAATGCTCTGGATTCGGGCGGACCACCGATTGATCTGCTCAAAGTCGTACAAGTCCAACGCGGTCCTCACGGGCTCCGTGCAGCCCGCGGGAATCGTCAGAACAATTCCGCCGATCTTTTGTTCGCATAAGGGGTGGTCCTCAAAGCTGTATCCGAACCTCCTAAGCAGATCGCGGTCGAGCTGGCCGTTGACATGTTCGAGGATTGACGGCTCATATTCCGCCATGTATTCGCGGTTTTGGTAGTACTCCGGCCTGAGCGGTTCGTGATATCTGGGGATGATGTCAACTCGCCTGGAAATTCCGCGGAAGTGCTGCTCTCGCCTCGGAAGCTCCAGCTCCAATTCCAGTCTTTGCAGGACCGCAGCCTGGTCAGAGAGCTGATCCTCCTGCTTCGCAATGCTGGTTTGGCGCTGCGGCAAGCTCGCAAGCCAGTTGTGGTAGAGAGAATTCCATCGGTGCACGGGGTCGGGAGATTCGTAGCAGGGGCCTGTGACGAACTGCTCGAACGACATGGATGGATTCTGCTGAAACTGCGGCGGCAGCGTCGGATCGCGACCGGCGGCTTTCTGGAAATACCGATGGCAGGCCAGAAGCCACGCGTAGGGATTTCGGACGCAAATGACGTAGCGGAGGACTTCCCCCTTCCACTGACCGACTGCTTGGGTGGCCTGCCCGTGCTTCCATTCGGTCCACCGCTCAATCGATCTGGCAAAAAAATTCTTGCTCAACAGCGCCGACATCAGGTTTGTGCCGGTTCGCTGAAGGCCAAAGATCTTGAATGGAACTCGCGCGCACGCGGTCTGCTTCATGGCCCCTCAGATAAGACTTTCACGCTACCACTTCGTCCCATGCGACCTCGGTCTTCCGAGCCGAGGAAAGCTCCGCGAGCCAGCAAGTCCGTGACGCGGCGACAGCTCTGTCGACGTTTCCGTCCGGTTTGGTTCCCTCTCTGACCTGTTTCAGAAAATCCTCGTAAAGCAGCGTGCCAGCGTCGGAATGTGCAAGAGCAACGTCCTCGATCTTCGGCGTGGCGCCACGGGCACCAAAGCGCAGGAGCCGCAATGCCTGCGCGGATGAAGCGATGAGCGCGCCTTTGTCGCCGATCACACGCAGTTCGCTTCGGTTCGGGCCAAAAAGGCAAAACGTATGAACGGCTCTGACTCCGTTGGGATAATTCAGCGTGACCGACGATCGGTCCCAACTGTCGCGTTCATCGCGATGAAACAGGGTGCCCCCGTCGGCGCAGATACTCTCTGGATGCGACCGGGTGATCCGGTGGAACAAATCGAAGTCCTGGCTGGCAAACTCGTTGAGGGTTCCACCCGTGGTTTCGCGAGAGAGTTGCCAGCTCGCCGGCGGCTCGCCTGGATTCGGCTGGCTCCCCGAGCGGGTCAGCGAGATGTAGCGGACCTCGCCGATTGAGCCGGCGGCGACCGATTGCACAATGCTCTGCCGGCGAGCCTCATCTGAGCGCGGCACGCAGAACGTTACCACCGTTTTGGCCGATTGCGCGGCAAGCCTGATCTCCCTCGCCTCGGCGAAAGTTACACCGGCCGGCGTTTCACATACAACGTGCTTTCCCGCCGCAATCGACGCGAGAACCATCTCGGAGTGAAGTACGCTGGGCGTTGCGATCGCAACCGAATCCACTTCCGGATCGGCCAGCAGCTTCTGATAGTCGCTATACGCTCTAGCACCAGGCTCCAGCGATGAAATAGCGGAGCTCAGACGCTCCGGTGAGAAATCGCAAAGCGCGACGACCCGCATTTCGGGCGACTCGTTCAAGGCAGGAATGTGCACCCATGCGCCGCGCCTACCCGTGCCGATGACACCCCATCGGATTGTCCGGGCAGGCCGCGACGATGTCGCATACAAGAATGTCAGCCGCCCCACGGCTGCAGTCATAACACCGGATGTGGTGAAGGTCAGCAACTTCCGTCGGGAAACCCTTTGGCTCATATCGGCTCCGATTCAGATGGTCGAGGTTCGCGGCAACAATTCTAAATAGCCCGGCGGAGCAATCCAAACGAAAATCCCTATGATTGAGCAAATCCTCATCCCGGCTTGCGGGTCGGCGAGGCCAGGCAGGAAATCGCTTGTCTCACATGTACGGACCCGAACCAGCCGGCACGTGGAGTTCGATCGTCGCGGCCGACGACAGGCAACATCAATTCCTGGTCGCGGGACAGCGCTATCGCGTCATCCGCGAGTTTGTCGACTTCGACCATGCCGTCCATCCCATCGGCGAAGACTGGATCTTTCTGGGCTGCTCATTTGTTCCTTACCACGACGGCATGTCGTTCTTCGTGTCCCTGGATGGCGTCCACGAGTGGCAGATCCGGCTGCAATGGGTAGCTGAGGAGCAGAGCGAAATTCTGGATAATCTGGCCATGCATTTGGAGGCAAGCGGGACGGCGAGTTGATCGCGCGATTCACAGACCCCGCGGAACCTGTGAGTCGGTGGTTTCGGCGGCGTGTCTGGCCGCCCATGCTGCCGGGATCGCGATGCACCAGACGATTGCGCTTGGCAGCACGACCGCCGCCACGCAGCGGACCCAATCTCGTTTTCCAGGGAGGCAGCAAGCCAAGGGGATCAGCAAGGGTGCGGCTCCAAGGACGTGGAATTGGAACGGGCTCACGCCGGTATGGGGATAGTATCGACCGCCGGCAAGCAAACCCGCGAGAAGTCCCATGATGCTGACGGACAGCCCGCGGATGATGCCCGGGCCATCGTTTCCGCTCCTATGCGCCGTCCGTCTTAGCGCAACTGCGATGGGGAGGATCGCCATCGCAGCTCCCATTCCGATGATGCCATAGGTCAGGAAGTTGGAGGATAGAACGATTACCGCCGACGCGCCCACGATGCCCGCCAGAGCTGCGGCGATCCACATCGAATCGATTCGACGTGCCGCCCAGGGCAGCGTGATCGCCACCGTCGTTCCCCACAGCGTCGCGACGACCAGGGAGCTCCAGATCGCCGCGGGTCCGATCGCCGGCATGATCGGTCTGAGTACCGCATACGTTACCGCACCGGCGATCGCCCCCACCGCCGCCCAACGCGCGCCCAACAGTTGAAAAAGAGTGCCGCCCAACATCAATGGCACTTGCATCCAAAACAACCAATCGCAGCCATCCTGCGGCGGCAGTTCCGGCCGCCGCAAAAGCCAGTATCCGATCATGATCGCGATACCCAGAACCGTCGGCAGCGCCAGCGCCCATCGTCGCCATATGACGATCAGCATGAGCGCCATCGACACCAATCCAGGCAACGCGATGCCGACCCAGATCTGCCGATCGGTCAACATGAGCTGTTCCGGCTAATTATTTGTCCTTGCCTTCGAGCGAGGCGATGATGAGGATCTCATCTGCGACGGACTTTGGATCGCCCTTGATTTTGTAATCGCTGAGCTTCACCGAGAATGTGGCCTCGATGCCGACACGGCCGGTTCCCCTGGGGAATTCGCCTTTGCCGACGATCTCGATCGGCACCACGATCGACCGGGTCACGCCGTGCAGGGTGAGATCGCCGGTGGCTTCCAGCCGGCTATCCGATACTTTTTTGACGGCCGTGCTTTTGAACGTGATCGCGGGGTATTGCTTGGTGTTGAAGTAATCAGGGGCCTGGAGATGTTCATCACGTTTCTTGGCGCCAGTGTCCACGCTGGCGGGGTTCACCGTGATGTCGAACGCGCTATTGGAATCGTCAATGACGAAGGTGCCGCCATAATCGCTGAAGTGGCCCCAGATGTGGCCGATGTTCGCATGGGTGACCTTGAACACGAACGAAGAGTGAACCGGGTCCACCGTCAACGGCACCGCGGCAAACGCGAAGGACGAAACACAAGCGACAAACAGAGCAACAGCAACCAAACGCTTCATGGGCGATCCTCCTGGGAAAAAGGGGCTGCTAAACAAGTGGAAAGAATACCGCTGAGTACGTCTGCTGTCTGCGCGCTGCGATAATCGACGTGGGATCCGTTGCGGCCATGCCTTGCGGTCGGCTGGGAAGCCGAGTCTCCTGCCGAGCCGGAACCTTTCCGCGGCGGGAAGTTCGGGTCGGCCGGAGCCTCGCCATCCCAGATCCAAATCGGGCACAAAAACTGGCCACACCTTGGGAATCTCACCTCGGAGCTGCACGGTCCGGCATGGCGACCCCGGCGGGCACGGGGCCGTATCCGCGGGACAGCGCCTCCCGCAGCATCGCTTCGGTGGCGGAGGTGCCGATCCGGCTGACTCCCAGGGCACGAATCTTCAGCATCTCGTCCAGCGTTCGCACCCCGCCCGCCGCCTTGATGTGGACGGATGGGGCGCAATGCTTGCGCATCAGCCGCAGATGGTGCTCGGTCGCGCCCTTATAGTTGTACGACCCATCCGCCTGTTTGACGAAGCCGTAGCCGGTGCTGGTTTTGACGAACGCCACGGCGATCTCGGAGCAGATCTCGCACAGCCGCACGATCTGCTCGTCCGCAAGATAATCGTTCTCGAAAATGACCTTCAGGATGGCGCGGTGGGCGAGCACGGCGTCGTTGATGGCGCGGATTTCGTCGGCGACGTAGCCCCAGTCGCCGCCCATGGCCTTGCCGATGTTGATCACCATGTCGATCTCGGCCCCGCCCTCGCGGGCCGCCGCGGCGGCCTCGGCAACCTTCGTCGCGGTCGTGCTGTTGCCGTGCGGGAATCCGATCACCGGGCAGATGCCGACTTTCGAGCCTGCCAGGATGTCCCTGGCCAGCGCGATTGAGTACGGCTTGATGCAGGCGGTCGCGACCTCGTACCGGCGCGCAAGCCGACAGCCTTCGGCGATCTGGCCGTCGCTCAGCGTCGGGTGAAGCAGCGAATGATCGATCATCCGAGACAAGTCGCGATAGCTCAGGGTCATGAGAGACCTTTTACGATCATTCTGCCTCATCTCCCAGCATTTGTCGCGCTTCGGCCTGGGTGGTGGTTCGCCAGCCGGCGCCGAGGGCATCGTCGAGCGGCAGCGCCTCGCTAAGCCAGGCCTGGTACTCGGGGTGATGGGCCATCTGCGTCGCGTCGCTGAGCTTCGCATAGACGAGAAATCCCGACGCCACCCGCTGCACCGTCACGTGCTCGAGCCAGGCCGGCGCATCGGACAGGCGCAGCAGGCGGTGCCGCTCCATCATCATCTCGATGTCCGGCACATGGTCGCTGTCGCGAACCAGGTAAACAGGAAAAGGTGAGCGCTCGTGCCCCCGGTGGAAGCGATGGCGATGGTACAACTGAGTCATGCCGCCTCCGAAATCGTGTTGGTCTAACGTTATTCTACCACGCGCCCGCACAATGGCGACTTTGTTTCATTTTGCCGCCAGGTCGGCCAGGGCGCCGACGACGCCGATGTTCTGGACCAGGTCCGCCGGAATTTGATGCCGCGCCTGGAGGTATTTGGGGTCGTTGTAGGAAAGCCAGGTCTTTCCCTGGGCGTCTTCCCACACCAGCAGCTTGAGGGGCAGGTCAATCGCGCTGGTCGGGGCCGCGAGCATGACCGGCGTGCCGCCCCTGGGATTGCCGAATATCAGCAGCTTGGTCGGCGGCATCTTCAGGCCGATCTTCGCGGCCTCGCCGCTGTGATCGACCAGGGCGAACAGCCGGACGTTGCGCTGCTCGAGCAGGCTTTGCACCCGCGCCACGGTTTCGTCCACCGAATGGTCGCTGGAGCGGGTGATGATCCCGTTCTGGTTTTGCGTCTGCATGGGATTCTCCTTTGAATTCGGTGAAGCGCCGGCGCCGCGGGCGTGGATAAGAAAGAATGCCATCAGCAGGCCGACCACCGCCAGCGCCAACGCCAGCAGGAGGGCAAGGATCGAGGGCCTTACGGCGATCGCTTCCCCCCTCTTGATCGCGCTGATCAGAACGACATGTCGCCACGACGCCGCCAACACGACAGCGACGCCCGTGATCACCAGCGCCACTCCCAGCCCGACCGAAACCCCGAACGATTGCACCGGCTCACGTCCGCGATCCAGCACAATCTCCTGAAGAAAGATCCCAAAGCGTGCCACGACAAACCCAAACCCCATCAGCGCCAATCCGGTGCGAATCCAGGCGAGAAACGTTCGCTCCGCGGCGAAATAGATGCGCGGATCGTGAGTGCCGCTGTCGCTCATCGAGCTTCCCTGGCGCGATTGCGTCGGTCAACGTGAGATCGGACCGTCCGAAGTATAGCAAGTCATTGGCTCGGCCTCTTTGCTCGATGCTGGCATCGCCTCTGCGAGTCCTTTACCATGTCTGAACAACCTAACTCCATGAGGCTCTTGATGACTCTTGTCTCCAGGCGGACCTGTTTCATCCCGTTGGCCGTGGCGGCGTCGATGCTGGCGGCATCCTGCAACCAGAAGAAAACCGGCAACGCCGTCGGCTTCGTCCAGGAGGGCGATGAAAACGCCTGGCGGACCGCCGAGACCCAGTCGATGAAGTCAGAGGCGGACAAACGCGGCGTGAATTACAGCCTCGCCAACGCCCAGGGCGACAAGGAGAAACAAATTAACGACGTCCGCTCGTTCGTCGTGCAGCGCGTCAGCGCCATCATTCTGGCCCCCAAGGATGAAAGCGGCTGGGAGCCGGTCCTCAAGGAAGCACGCGACGCCAAAATCCCGGTAATCCTGGTCGATCGCGGCGTCAGTGCCGACCCGAGCCTGTACACGACGCTCATCGCCTCCGACTTTGTGCAGGAGGGACAGCGTGTCGCGCAGTGGCTGGCCAACGACACCAAGGACCAGTCCGAAGTGAACATCGTCGAGTTGGAAGGCACCGCCGGCGCCGCCCCCGCGATCGACCGCAAGAAGGGCTTTGACGAGGAGATCGCCAAGCATTCCAACATGCACATCCTGGCCAGCCAGGACGGCAACTTCACCCGCGAGCAGGGCAAGAAGGTCATGACCAACTTCCTGCTGACGATCGGCAAGGACAAGATCAACGCCGTCTACGCTCACAACGACGACATGGCCCTGGGCGCGATTCAGGCGATCGAGGCCGCCGGCAAGAAGCCGGGCACCGACATCAAGGTGGTCTCTATCGATGGGATTCACGACGGACTTCAGGCAATCCTCGATGGCAAGATCAACTGCATCGTGGAGTGCAATCCCATGCTCGGCCAGGATGCGTTCGACGCCGTCGCCGCGGCCCAAAAGGGCGACACGCTCCCCAAGCACAAGACCGAGGCCGACGCCCTGTTCGACCAGAAGAGCATGACCAAGGAGATCCTGGCGGAACGGAAGTATTGAATGACTCCTGTGGCACGCGCTTCCAGCCCGTGCAAGCGGCGCGACATCAGAACAGACTTGCCACGTGGACGTACTTGTCCGCGAGCATCGCCAGCACGGGCTGGAAGCCCGTGCCACAGGTCAGCCGACCTCGACATGTCAACGTGCGCAAGCGACTGGAGACCGATCGTGATCGGAAAAATCCTTCCGCACATTCTGCTCATTCTCATAGCCATCTCGGCGGACGCGGCCGGCGTTGCTCAGACTGTGCACGTGCCCCCGCCCGATGCACGCAATCAGTTCTACGTCTCCGATCGCCAGCCGCTCCGGCCCAGCGCATTCGTGAAGCTGCCGATCGGCTCGATCACGCCCCGCGGCTGGCTGCGAAACGAGCTGCTGCTCGAAGCCGACGGGATGACCGGGCACCTGGAGGAAATCTCGCACTGGTGCAGCGTCAAGAACAGCGGGTGGGCCGATCCGACTTCGCCGCAGAAGCAGGGATGGGAAGAGCTCCCCTACTGGCTCAAGGGCTACGGCGACCTCGGTTACGTGCTCAACAACGACAAGATCATCGACGAAACCAAAAGGTGGATCGACGTGATTCTCAAGGGGCAGGACGAGACCGGCTGGTTCGGCCCGCGCGACCTGCTGCACAGCCGCGACTGCGATGGGCACGTCGACCTCTGGCCCAACATGCTCGTGCTCAACATCATGCAGTCGTGGTACGAGTATTCCCACGACAACCGCGTCATCCCCTTCATGACCCGCTATTTCAAATGGGAACTCAACTATCCCGAACAGGACTTCCTGCACGGCTACTGGCCGAAAATCCGCGGCGGGGACAATCTCGAAAGCGTCTACTGGCTCTACAACCGCACCGACGAAGCCTGGCTGCTCGACCTGGCCAAAAAAATCCACGACCACACCTACAACTGGACCAGCGGCCCACCCAACCTGCACAATGTCAATTTCGCCCAGAGCTTCCGTGAACCCGCCGAGTACTGGCAGCAAGCCAAGAACCCCAAATTTCTCGACGCCACCCAGCGCCAGTATGACACGGTCATGGGCACGTGGGGCCAGGTGCCCGGCGGCGGGTTCGGCGCCGACGAGAACGCCCGCAAGGGCTACGTCGATCCCCGTCAGGGCTTCGAGACCTGCGGAATCGTTGAATTCATGCACTCCTTCGAGATGCTGGAAAGAATGACCGGCAACCCGCGATGGATCGACCGCTGCGAGGACCTGGCGTTCAACTCCCTCCCCGCCGCCCTGACGCCGGATGAAAAGGGCCTGCACTATCTCACCTGCCCCAACCAGGTGATCCTCGACCGCACCAACAAAGCGCCGGGTATCAACAATCGTGGAACGATGTTCTCTTACAGCCCCGGCGCGGTGTATCGCTGCTGCCAGCACAACGTGGCGATGGGCTGGCCGTATTTTGCCGAGGAACTGTGGCTGGCCACGCCGGACAACGGGTTGTGTGCTTCCATTTACAGCGCCTCCGATGTGACGGCCAAGGTGGGTGATGGGCAGGAAGTGACGATCAGCGAGGACACGCAGTATCCGTTTTCGGAGACTATTTCCTTTGTGCTGACGATGTCGCGGCCGGTCGAGTTTCCGTTGTATCTTCGTGTGCCGCGATGGTGCGATGCGCTTGAGGTCCGCGTCAACGACGAGCCGGCCAAGCTCGATGCCAAACCCGACACGTTCATCGTAATTGGTCGTCAATGGAAGTCGGGCGACCGCGTGACCCTTCGCCTGCCGATGAAGATCGCCTTGCGAGTCTGGCACCGGAACCACAATTCGGTTTCCGTCGACCGCGGCCCGCTTACCTTCGCCCTGGCCATCGGCGAGAAGTGGGAGAAATACGGCAGTGCGACCGGCTGGCCGGAGTACGAGGTGTTCCCCACGACGCCATGGAATTATGGCCTGATCGTCGACGAGCAAAACCCGGCGGACTCGTTCAAGGTCGAGCAAAAGGAAACTGATTTGGCGCAGCAGCCATTCACCCCGGACAGCGTGCCCATTCGACTGACCGCCAGCGCCAAACAGATCCCGCAGTGGAAAACGGACAAGAACCGGCTGCTCGAGCCGCTCCAGCAAAGCCCGGTGAAATCGGATCAACCCGCGCAGACGATTACCTTGATCCCCATGGGCGCCGCCCGCCTGCGGATCAGCGCGTTCCCCGTCATTGGCGATGGGCTGGATGCGCACGTTTGGGTGACCAATTAAGGCGACTTTCCTCTTGCCCCCTCTCCCGGAGGGAGAGGGGACAAAGGGCGAGGCGCTCGAAGATGTAGATGACATGTCCGACGCAGCGTTACTTCAACTTCGCAACGTTCGCAAAACCTTTCCCGGCGTGGTTGCGCTGGCGGGCGTGGACTTTGTCGCCCGGCGCGGGGAGATCCATGCGCTGATGGGGGAGAACGGGGCGGGCAAGAGCACGCTCATCAAAGTCCTGACCGGCGCTTACCCGCGCGACGCCGGAGAAATGCTTCTCGAGGGCGCACCGATTGATCCGCGCTCGCCGATGGAGGCCCAGAAGCTGGGCATCAGCACCGTCTACCAGGAAGTCAACCTGATCCCGACGCTCTCGGTCGCCGAGAATATTTTCCTGGGCCGCCAGCCCAGGCGGCTGGGCCGGATCGACTGGAAGCAGATTCGTCGCCGGTCCATCGAGGCGCTCGAGCGGCTGAGCATCCGCATCGACGTCGACCGCCAGCTCTCCAGCTACTCGATCGCGATCCAGCAGATGGTCGCCATCGCGCGGGCGCTGGACGTGCGGGCCAAGCTGCTCGTGCTCGACGAGCCGACCAGCAGCCTCGACGCCGGCGAAGTCGAGCAGCTTTTTTCCGTCATGCGAGACCTGCGCCGCCAGCAGATGGGCATCGTGTTCGTGTCGCATTTCCTAGACCAGATCTACGCGGTCAGCGATCGCATCACAGTGCTGCGCAACGGGAATCTGGTTGGAGAGTACGCAACCGCGGAACTTCCTCGCGGCCAGCTCATCGCCAAAATGATGGGCCGGGAGCTGGCGGAGTTCGAGCACCAGCCTCGCGAATCGCAATCGACCCGGAAGGCCGCATCCCTTCCGCTGCTCAGCGCCCGCGGCGTCGGCCGGGCTGGGTCGATGCAGCCGTTCGACCTGGATATCCGGTCAGGTGAGACGGTCGGCCTGGCGGGGCTGTTGGGATCGGGACGAACCGAGACGGCCAGGCTGCTGTTCGGCATCGACCGCCCCGACTCGGGCACGGTGGCGATCGATGGAGTCCAAACCAACCTTTCCTCCCCGCGCCGGGCTATCCGCCACGGCCTGGCCTTCTGCCCGGAAGACCGCAAGACTTCCGGAATCATTCCCGACCTGTCGGTCCGGGAGAACATCGTGCTGGCGCTGGCTGCCCGCGGGAGCGTGCTGCGGTCGCTGTCGCGCCGGCAGCAGAGCGAGATTGCCGATCGCTACATCCGCGCCCTCGGCATCGCCACGCCGCACGCCGAGCAGGCAATCAAGAACCTCAGCGGCGGCAACCAGCAGAAGGCAATTCTCGCCCGCTGGCTGGCGGCGCAGCCCCGGCTCCTGATCCTCGACGAGCCAACCCGCGGCATCGACGTCGGCGCCAAGGCCGAGATCCAGAAGCTCACACTCTCACTTGTCGCAGAAGGGATGAGCGTGCTGTTCATTTCTTCCGAGCTGGAAGAGGTCGTGCGCGTCAGCGACCGGGTCGCGGTCTTGCGCGACCGCGCCAAAATTGCCGAGCTTGAAGGCGAACGGATCAGCGAACAGACGATCATGCACACCATCGCGGGTGAGAGAACGACATGACGGCGCCGGCAACGGACCCTCTTCAGCCTACGCCGGTGGCAGGACGAAGCGCCGCCCCGGATTCTCCGCCCGCGCGTAAGGCTTCCCCGCTGGCCGGCGCGCGCCGATTGCTCTGGCCGGTGATCGGGCTCGTGCTGCTGCTGATTCTGGACGCGATTTTCATCCCCGGTTTCTTCGGCATCAGCATCGCAGACGGCCGGCTGGCCGGGACGCTGGTGGAGATTTTCCGCTGGTCGGGCCCGGAAATCCTGCTGGCGATCGGGATGACGCTGGTGCTGGCAACCGGCGGCGTTGATCTGTCAGTCGGCGCGGTGATGGCGCTGGCGGGCGCGATCTGCGCCCAGCTCCTGACGACGAGTGGCTGGCCGCCGGGCCTCGCAATCGGCGCCGCGATCGTCGCGTCCCTGGCGGCCGGGGCCTGGAACGGGGCGCTGGTGACGCTGTTGGACATCCAGCCGATCGTGGCGACGCTAGTGCTGATGGTGGCAGGCCGCGGCATCGCACAGACGATCGGTGGTTCGGCGCATGTGGCGGTTTCGGGCAAAATCTTCGAGCGGCTTGGCGGGTCCACCTTCGGCCTGCCCACCGAAGGGCTCGTCGGGTTGCTCGCGTTTGTCCTCACCGCCGCGTTCGTGCGCCTCACCAGCGCCGGCCTGCTGATCGAAGCCACGGGCAACAACCGTACCGCCAGCCGGTATGCCGGCGTCAACGTCAAGCTCGTCACATTTCTGGTCTACGTCTTCTGCGGCCTGTGCGCCGGGCTCGGCGGTTTGCTTCAGACCGCCGACGTCCGCGGCGCCGACGCCTCACAACTGGGAATCTACTGGGAGCTGGACGCGATTCTCGCCGCGGTGATCGGCGGCACGTCCCTGACCGGCGGACGCTTCTCGCTCCTCGGCGCGGTCCTTGGCGCCGTGCTCATCGTCACGCTTACGACCAGCATCCAATCGAAGGTGCCGGTCGAATACGCCTTGGTCGCCAAGGCGGTCGTCGTGCTGGTCATCTGCCTGCTCCAATCCGACGCCTTCCGCCAGAAAATCCTCCGCCGGCGGTGAGCATGTCCCCAATGTCCCCGAATGTCCGAATGTCGAATGTCCCCAAATGTCAAATGCCCTTTTTTTGCGTTGTCCCCAGGGGACATGACGGACACCGCCGGACTTCGGGAGGACGTGCCGCTGTCCGATTCAAGCTCGCAACGCTTGAAACAAGATGGAACGTTTTCCGCGTTTTTTTTAAATCATCGCTGAAATCGTTCCGTTTTGTTTCAAACGTTCCCGCCTTCACGATCCCCACTTGCTCTCCTGCATCTCATGTCCCACATGTCCCATTTTGTCCCATGTTTCGGGCGAAATGGGACATTTGTCACATTCTTGCTGAATGCTCAGTTCGACGACGAGCCGTTGGCGGTTCTGTAGGCGATGCCGACGCCGAGGAGAATGATGAGGGAGCCGATGGGGTTGAAGAAGTACCAGCCCAGGGCTGCGACATTCAGATCGGAAAGGGTCCAATTCTGACCGGCGCGGTTGAGAAGGGGCACGGCCACGAGCAGGAGCACGGCGAACTTGGCGGCGAAGATCGCGGCGACCGTCATCCCCGCTGCGGCCAGACCGCCGGCGGCGCTGTATCCGCGTTGACCGATCTGCATTCCCGCACCGGCCGCGGCGCCGATCAGCATCGCGATCCACCCGATGGAGAACCCGGTGAGCCACGCGAATCCGATCCACAGCAGGCTTGCCGTCAGGGCGAAAACGGCGCTGAGCAGAAGCCCGATGACAAATGAGCCATCCGGGGCCATGCGGTCTTCGGCTTTTTTCTTTGCGCCGCGGTACGCCAGCAGGCGCGACCTGGGCTTTGCCACGGCGACGGTGCTCAGGCGTTGACCGGTGCGGGAGTCGTATCCGCAGCTGACGCAGAGGACCGCTCCGCCGCCCATCGGCGAGTGGCACTGCGGGCAGCGCGGCACCTGGTCGACCGGGGCTTGGGCCGAGGCTGTCTCCATTTCGTCGGCCACGTCGTAAATCGATTGCAATCGATCGTCCTGTTCGCCGGCCGTGGGCGCGGCAGCCGATGCGGGCACGGCGGCCGCGACGGCATTCGCCCGGGCGCTCGCCGCCGCGGCGGTTGCCCGGTTCGGACCGGCTGGTGAACTGGTGGTTGAATGACCATTTGCCGATGAACGGCTCGCCACGGCGGGGGCTTTGGCTGAGGCCGCTTGCCGCTCCCCGGCCGCCCCAGACCCGATCACCAGGCTCGCCCCGCATGCCGGGCAGCGGGCCCTTCTTCCCTCCGATCCCGCCGGCGCCGTGAGCTTGCGCCCGCACGCGCATCGAACGACAATGGCCTCGGCAACGGACATATGTCACCACCCTTCGAACTGATAGCTCAATCCACGGATTTGAAGGATGGGATTTTAATAATCGTCGCCGCGGCGTACAAGGTGCGAAGCCTCCTGGCAGCCTCTCTTTTTCGTCCCGAAAAATGCGAAAATATGTCGCAGCATCGTGCCTTCGCTCGCCCGTTCAGGCCGGTTCCCCGAGACGATCACGGTTATTTGATCAGCGGCATTGGCTCGAAGGCCGCAATCGCCTCGCCCGGCGTAATTTTGAGCCAGTCTCGAAGCAAGGTTGCATAGACTCGACGGAAGTCGATCGAGGCCCGCAGATCGCCGTCCGAAAGATCGGACAGGCCGGGCGTCTTGCCGAACAGTCCTGGTTTCACGCTTTCACCCGCCAGAAAAACCGGGGCGGCGGCGCCATGGTCGGTGCCGAGCGAGCCGTTCTCGGCGACGCGCCGGCCGAACTCGCTGAAGGTCATCAGCAAAACCCGCTCGGACAATCCGGACCCGCGAAGATCGTCCATGAACGCCTTGATCGCGGATGAAAGTTCAGCGAGCAATGACTCGTGCCGGGGAAGTTGCGCGACGTGCGTGTCATAGCTGCCCTGGGACACAAAATAGACGCGCGTCGCCGCCCCGGATTTGATGATTTGCGAGACGACCTCGAGCTGTGTTCCGAGCTTGGTTGCGGGATACGGGGGATTGCCGGCTCGCTTGACGGTGTGGTCGCGGGAAAGGTCGCGAGCCGTGCCATAGGCGCGGAGCACGCTTCGATGGACGTAGCCGGCTGTGTCCTGCTCGGTTGCGTCCAAAGAATCAGCTTGGGGGCCCGGCAGGCGCACCTGGAGGTCCTCGATGCTGGTAATCGCGGCGGTTTCCGCATGAGAGGCGGACAGGGCTTCGGGCCGCTCGGCGTCGCCGACGTAAAGCGCGTCAGGACCGGCGCGCGCCTGATGCTGGGGTAGCGCATCGAGCGCCGAGCCGATCCAGCCAAGCTCGTCGCGCGCGGGATTGAGCCGGGCCGTTTGCCAGATGCGCATGCTCTCAAAATGAGAACGGTTGGGATTCGGGTAGCCGACACCCTGAACGATCGCCAGCCGGCCGGCTCCGAGCAGGTCGGCCATGGGGCGCATCGAGGGATTGAACCCGACTTGCTGATCGATCTTGAGGACCTCCTCGGGTTTGAGGCGAAGATTGGGCCGACTGCGGGCATAGGCGGGGTCGGCGAAGGGAACGACGGTGTTGATTCCGTCATTGCCGCCCTCCAACTCGACGATCACGAGGATTCGAGGATCCGCCTGGGCCGGGGCGGCGTGAGCCAATTCTTCCAGGAAGCTGGGAACCAGCGGCGTCAGTGCGATCAGGCCCGTGTTCCGCAGAAATTCACGACGTGTTTTCATGGCGCACCTTTCAGGCAAGTTGAGCCTCGGGGGTCGCCAGCAGGAGTGCGACACCGTCGGCCGGCGAATCGCCGGCCTGCTTTGCGATCGGATCGAGCCTGGACTGAGGGAGCCGGCCGCCCAGGAGCAGCTCGTTGAAAAACAAAAGCGCGTCTGGTGTTGTCGCGCCATGTCCGGCGCGGTGGGCGATGGCTGCCAGGTCGGGAGCAGTGCCTGCGCGATTCAATTCTCCGCGTACGAGGGCGACGGCGAAATTCGCCCGATTGATCACGCCGCGTGTGGTCAACCAGGAACTTCCCTCGGCCCAGCCGCCAACGTTTGGCGGATACAACAGATCCTGCCCGAGTCGCCGCGACCAGTCGGACAGCAGGAGCGTTCCGGGCGGCGGATCGGACATCTGCATCGCTCGCGCCGCGCCGACCAGGAACTGCGACGGTCCGATCACATGCGATCCAATGTTTGCATCGGAATGAAAGAGCTGCGACCGAAGCACGGTTTCCACGCCCCATCCGATATCGAGCTCGCGTTCGTGCAGCCCGCTGGCCAATTCGGAGATTTGCGCATCGGAGACAACGCCCTCGCCCAGGAAGGTTTCGCAGAGCCGCCAGGCGATTCGCCGGGAGGTCGCCGGGTGCTTGGTCAGCAGATCGCACAGCGAATCGGCGTCGAATGTCTGGGTCTGGGCGAGGATGGTCTTCTCAGAAGAATCGTGCCATTCGGGGACGTAGCGAAACTCTCCGTCCAGCGCCGAAAGACCCGTCAAAGCGCGGGCCGATTGCTTCACGTCGTCTTCGGTGAAGTTCCCCACGCCGATCGTGAAGATCTCCATCAATTCACGGCCGAGGTTCTCGTTCCCGTGGTTCTTCCGATTCTCCGGCGCGTCAAGCCAGGTCAGCAAGGCGGCATCATGCAGCATCGCGTGAAGCAGATCGCCGAAGCGGGCTCGCCCCAGCTTGCGGAAAACCTCGTTCTGTCGATGCATCGCCCCCAGGTCCATCACCTTCGCGTTACTGGTGGCGAAGTGGTTGTGCCACATCAGCGCCAGCCGCTCCCCCAGCGGGTCCGGCGTAAAAAGCATCCGAAAGAACCACCAGGCCTTGAGCCGCTCCGGATCATCAGAGACGACCGCGCCTTCTGCGAGTTGCTGCGACAGCCCCTCAAACTTTGCGGCAGGCATTACGGCTGAGCTCTTGCCCTGAAGCAGCCGATCGACTGACGCGTCGGGACCATCACGCAGGTCCTGCTGCACCTGGTCCCAGGTCGCGGCAAAGCCGGCGCTGCGATGCAGGTGAACCACCCGGCGCAGGTCCCATGGCTGGGTGTCTGTTGGCTTGAAGGTTTGCCACGCGCCGGTCATTGCATCATCCGGGGATCGAGTTGCAGATCACCCATGTCCTTGACCTCACCCGGCTTGAGCGTGATCAGGTTGTCTTGGAAGAACTTGAACTCCCCGCCGAAGGGGCTGATGGAAGCGGCTAAGAGGTATGGACAGCCGACCGGCATGTCGATCCTGAAGCGGCCGTCGGGCCCGCTATAACTTTCATCGGGTTCGACGGCGATGTGATTTGCCTGCCGAAGCTCGACGACCGCCGTGTCAATTCGGAGCTTTCCGCCCGAAATTGGTGTCTGCTGCGTGCTCAGCAGGCGACCGGTGACACTCCCCATCGGCTCCAGCTGAACCTGAACTGTTTTCCCCGCCTCGGCAGGGTCGATCTTGATCGTCTTGCCAACACGGTGATCGTCATCCCGGATGACTACCAGCCGCGGCTGTCCGGGACGGAGCCCCACGACATCAAACTCCCCGCCGTTGATGAGCGGAGGTAAACCAAGCCGCGAGGCACTCCTGCCGAAGACCCACAGCTTCTGAACCGGCCGCCCGTCCCCAGCGCTGCAGACAAGGTGAACGGTCCCGCCCCGGCTCAGGATAAAATCGATTCCGCTGGTCGGGGCGTCGGGCGCCGCGTCGATCTCGCGCGCGGCGGTGTAGAAGTTCGGGCTCAGCGAGGGGTCGGAGACAGTTGCCACGCCTCCCCTGGCATCTTTGCTCTTGATTGAAGCGAAGCCCTGGCCGGGCGGATAGTCCGTGCTCAGTGGGACGAGAACCGCGACCACGCCCGCTCCGCTGGCGCCGATGAGGCGGAACGTTCCATCGGGCGCTGTCTGGGTGTTGCAGGGCCACTGAGCCGAGCCTCGTTGAAACAGCGGCATTGCCGCGGCGGTTTTGTTAGCCGCGAGCGGTGCGTAATTTACCGATGCCGCAACCGCCGCACCGGTTTGGCCATCGACCACTTTTCCCTTGATCCAGATCCCCCGAGTCAACTCAATATCGTGTGACAGCGGATCGGCTTGCGTTTTCTCGGGCAGATCAAAGACCGCCGGGAGGTACGGCTCATCATCGGATCTGGCGGTGATCTCGATGTGTTGACCGCGCTCCAGTCCGCTGAGCCGATAGCGTCCTTCAGCATCCGTGACGGTTGCCACGTCGATCCGGCTGTAGGTGGTCAATACGTGAACATTGCGAACGGGCTGGTGCGTCTGGGCGTCGCGAACGATGCCGGTGACCGACCGTGCGGGCGGCGCGGTCAACTCAAACGTACTGCCAAGGATCTCCATGCTTGCTTCCCGGGCAATGGATCCCATGAGCTTGAACGAAGTTTTTCCTTCGCGCGTGCCCACCCACTGCCGTGGGACTGCGACTTGATCGCTGACGAATGTAAGCGTCGCGCGGCGATCGCGGCCGAGCCCGCTGATCTCAAAACGACCGTCGGCATCCGAAACGACCGTGTCCGCCTGACCCGTTGCCGCCAGCGGATGGCCGATCCCACGAAAGTTCTCCGGTCGACGTTCCGACGGAGACTTGGGCGTGAAGATGTGGCTGGCCACCCCTTGGACCGTGACGGTGGTGCCGGGGACGGGTCGGCCTTCCAGATCGATGATCCGGCCTTTGATGGGCACGTCGGCTACGAGCTGGAGGACAACGTCGCCGGCTGGATCACGGTGATCAAACGCCTGCCAGTCCATCCCGAACCCACTGGCGCTGGCGGCAATCTGCACATTCTGCCACAGATCAGCTCCCGATTCGCCGTAGCCCAAGGCGAACGGCGAGACGGCAGACTTGCTGAACGACACCTGAAATCGGCCATTAGCGCCAGCGGTCGTCCTGGAAACAAACGCGGGTCGGCCCGCGTCCAGCCGGTTGGGCCAGTACGGTGCGGCGAACACCTGGGCGCCGGCGGCCGGTTTGCCGTCGGGCGTCTGCACGCGACCGTGAACCACGACGATGTCATCCGAATTGGGTCGTGTTTGCGGCGCCTTGTCCGCGAGGGCCGGCCGCTGAACCTTCGCCGCAACAACCAGCGCCACCACGAGCAATTGTGCGAAGGTGAAACCAGATCGACGTTGGAGTTTGCGACGCATCGGGCGCCTCCGGTGTTGGCTGATTCAAATGGATCTTCAGCTCAATGCGCATTAGTGTCGTGTGGTAATAGACATATTCCACCGCAAGGAAAAACTTCAGCAACAACGGTCTGCGGCGTCGGCCGAAGCGAACTACGGCATCGCGCGCCTCAGTGGTTTGCGTGCACGTCACCCAAGTCGCGCGTTTCGCCGGGCGCAAGCGTCAGCCCCTTTGCATCGGTAGCAAAGTCGGTTCGGCCTTTGATGCCGAAGAGGTTGTAAGGCAATCCCGGCAGCACCAGCATTTTGAAATGCCCGTTGGCATCGGTCCCGGCGGGATACTGCTGGAACAGGGGTCCCTGAACCATGGCGTCGGCCATCGGCTGGCCGTCGGCGCCCAGTAGCCGGCCGGTTACGTACGACACCGGCTCGAGCTTCACCTGGGCCGTGCCGGATGGAAAATCAGCGGCTTTGAGCATGAGAACTCGACCCAGTTGACGGTCCTTCTGGAAGAGCGTGATCCGGCGGGTCTCGTCAGGGGCGATCGCGATAACGTCGGCCCCGTCACCTTTGAGATGCTCGTAACCTCTGTCGGGTTTGTGACCCAGAATCGTCGCTCCGCTGACGGGATTGCCATCGCCATCGACAAGCTGCAAGTGAACAGTGATCCCCGGATCGCTTTCGAAGCTGAGCGAGGCCTGCGACTGGCCTTCCGGAATGTCGATGTCTTTGACGCACAGGAACGAATGCGGCGTCCAGAACGTTCCGCCAAAGACCTGCATGGTCCCATTTTTCGAAAGGGGAACTTTCAGCGACTCTTTGCCGGTCCCCTTGCGAAACGGTGTGTTGCCGCCGCGAGTTGCCAGGACCGCTTTGCCAGGCAGGCCAACGATGTGAAAACTTCCGTCTGCATGCGAATAGCAGCGCCCGAAGCGCGTGGGGACATCGTCTTTGAGGAACTCCGTCAATTTCTGGGCGGCGGCGTTGGTGAGACAGGGATAGTAGATGACCTCCATGCCGTGTACGGGAGAACCGGTGTTCTTGTCGACGATCCTGCCGCTGATGAGAACACCGCGATGCAGATCGAAGTCAATCGTCGCCGGCCCATTGCCGCGCGGGGTCGACATGTCACGCATCAGGTAGGGCGCACCCTCCTGCGGAACGGCTGTGAGCTGGATCGATTCACTCGGTCTGAATCCCTCCATCTGGTAGTGCCCCTGGGAATCAGTGACCGTGCCCATGCGAACCAGCCCTGTCTTGATGGAAACCCCCGCTAGAGATTGGCCAGTGGCCGCGTCGCGAACGGTGCCGCGCACCGTGCGGCCCGGCTGGGCGACGAAATCGAATGTCGAGCCGTATGTCGTCTCGGTCACCCTGATGTACGCCTGGAACTCGCGGCTTTGCGTGGGCGCGAGCCGCGTGCTGGCTTCGATGTATGACTGCGCGATGCCGCCGCCGGTTGCGATCATCTCGATGGTGCGATCGCGGCCAAGCCCACTGAAGCCGAACCTGCCGTCGGCGCTGGTTGTTGCGCTTTGGCCGGACCCCAATGCCGCGCCGTCCAGGTTCGGCGGGTTGTCCCCGGCATCACGCGAAGGATCGGAGCGATCGATGTTGAGCTTGCTCAAATCAACGGCTTGTGCGCGGATGGCGGTCACTACCACATTGACGCCGCGGACTGGGCGGCCTTCCAGGTCGAGGATTCGCCCTTGCAGCGGGACATCATCCGTCGCAAGCGTCAGGACCACTTCGCCTTTGTCGTTGGTGCGATTGCACCTCGACCAGCCGGGTCCGAAGCCCGGCATGGTGGCAGCGACAACCGTCGATTCCCATGAATTCCAGGTTTCGCCAAACTGAGATTTGCGAAACGAGATCGCGTATGCGCCGTCGGGGCCGCTTTTCGCTTGCGACAGGGGCGAGGTGAAGGGCCACGCCGTCGTCGAAATCTGCGCCCCGGCAACCCGCTTGCCCTGGGGATCGAGCACATGTCCGCGAACCCAGACGACATCGTCCGCGCCTGCCGCCGCTTCGGCCTTCTTGTCCGTGACCTGGGCGTGGGATCCGGAGAACAGCACGGCGCAGAGGCCCAGTGTCAGAAGCACCGCTGCGGCGCTCCAGCCGGAAGGGCGACCGACGTGCCGGTCTGAGACGCCCAGCAGGCGTTGCAATCGCGGAAGAAGCTTG
Organism: Tepidisphaeraceae bacterium; assembly: GCA_035483795.1. Classification (GTDB taxonomy): domain Bacteria; phylum Planctomycetota; class Phycisphaerae; order Tepidisphaerales; family Tepidisphaeraceae; genus DASXMX01. Next base: position 31,429 of record DATHPP010000365.1, read on the forward strand.
CCTGAGGAAGCAGCGGGAACCAGGGAGGTTACGCGCACCGACGCGACCGCCGCCAAAGCCCGGACATAGCTTGCGCGATCGCGGGTGACGCTGAGCGCCAGATCGTCACAGCAGTTTTCCCGTTCCTGGCGAATGCGCGAGGACACCAGCCAGACCGCGGGGTGGTAGAACAAGATGGTCTCGACGGCGGTTTGGAGAAGATTGACGGCGAAGTCGTACCGGCGGATGTGGGCCAACTCGTGGGCGAGGATCGATTCCAGTTCCGCGATCGAAAGCTCGGTGAGGGCGCTGACGGGAAGAAGGATGACCGGCTTGATCAGCCCGATGACCAATGGCGTGCGAGCAATCGACGATTTGAGCACCCGAACGGCCCGGCTGACGCCCAGTCGGCGTGAGAGCGAGCGGGCCAGACGCTCGGCGTCCGGGCCGCCGGCAGCGGTCCCGGTGAAGCGCATCTGCTGCATCGCAAACCAGCCTCCGAGATTCCGCATCGCCAGCACGACGACTCCCGCGATCCAACTCAGCGCGATCCAGGGTAGCGCCGCTGCCGTCCGCTCGCCCAGAGAGCGCGGAGCCGGCCATCCGGCGCCGACCGTACGCGTTGCGACAACCAACTGGGGTTCGCGTGAGATGGTATCCGCGGGCGCAGGTTGCAAGGTTCCAATCTGAGTGTCCGTCGCGAGCCCCAATTGCGGCGGCTGGTCCGCAGGAAGCGGAGCCGCGCTTGCACGCCCAATCCACAAGAACGTCGCGAGCGGAGCGGCGACCAGCAGGAACATCGCGCCTGCGGCCACCGCGTATCGCTTCTGTGGCGACGTCTTGGCCATGGCGGACATCGCCACCGCCAGCCCGGCAAAAATCGCGGCCCCCTGCCACAACGAATGCAGCAGCGTGATCGCAATCTGATGGAGCACCGGAGAATTCATGAAGGACTGAAGCGCGCTCATGGTTTGCCTCCTTCCAACTTCTTGAGCAGCTTGCGAATCGCCGCCACTTCATCGGGCGGCAGTTGTTCGGATTCCACGGCACGCAGCACCAGCTTGTGCGCCGAGCCCCCGAAAACTTTCTGGATCAGATGACGCACGATCTGGCGCTGGGTCTGCTCCTGCGGGACGGCGGGCGCGTAGACCTGCGGCCGCTTTGAGTCGTCCCGCCGCAGCAGTTGCTTCTCGCACATGACCTGCATGATCTTGGCGGTGCTGGTGTAGACCGTGTCGCGGTCGCGGCGGAGGATTTCATGGACCTCGCGCACCGTACTGGGGCCGTGGTCCCACAGGGCCCGCAGGATCGCCAGTTCCAGGTCGTTCAGTTGAGCCGAGGGTTTTCGGGGCATGCGAAGGATCCGGTGAAGAATATATTCGTATGCCGGTCGAGCTTATCGAATAAATTCTTGTTTCGCAAGCGAAAAATCCCCGCATTCCGTTGTTTGCACCGCCCATCTCGCCGAATGAACACAGGGAGAGTACAATCGCTTCCAACGACAAATGCTTCGCAGGATTCAATGAAGACCATTGCCGACCAGCTTCCCCCCGAGATCGCAAATCAGATCCACCCCGACCGGCGCAAGAATGAAGCAGCGTACTGGGCTGCACGCGATAGGCTTATCGATCAATACCGTGGCCAGTGGATCGGTTTTGCCGGTGGAAAGGTCATCGCCTCGGGCAGCAGCCCTGTGACGGTATTCCACGCGGCGGAAGCGACCGGACTGCATCCGTTCTTCATCTGCGTCGGCAAAGAGAATGAACCAAGCCGCATTCGTCGCCTGACGTGCCCCTATGACGCGTCCTACGCAGGCGAAGCGTTGCCGGTAGTCCGGGTGGAGTTCCGCCAGGCCAGTGGATCAGCAGGGCTCATCTTCGACCGAGTGATTCCCGATACCGGGGCCGACGCGAGCGTTTTGCCCTGGGCGGACTGTCAAACGCTGAAGTTATCTCCAAGTTCCGGCGTGCAGGGATTGATTAGCGGCGTTGTCGGTAGTTCCGCGGCAACCCTTGTGTTTGGCGTGTGGGTCTGGCTCGATGGGCGGGAATATCCGTGCCGCCTGCAAGTGGATTTCGTCGGCAACGAACGGATCTTGGGTCGCGACGTTCTCAACCAATTAGAAATCCTCTTCCGCGGCCCAGCGGCGGAGGTTGTCGTCAATCCGTAAAACTCCTACTCTTTCCCGGCGTACCCGGAGGGGAACACTTCCGTCGCGGCTGCGACGCGGTATGTAACCAGCATCCGAATTTCGTCCGCGTCCTCCGCGCCTCCGTGGTGAAGTGAATTCGTCCGGGCTCGGCATATGAAGCTTGCGGTCAACGAAAAGAATCTTCCACTGCTGGTGACGCTGGTCGTCTGCGTGCTGCTTTACGTCGCCGCGGCGATTGCGTTTTATCAGAACAACTTCGTCTCGCTGCCGGTGCTGGAGTTGCTGTTCTCCAGCAAAGCGCCGCTGGGGATCATGGCCGTGGGGATGACCTTCGTCATCCTCTCAGGGGGGATCGATTTGTCGGTCGGGTCGGTGATGGCGCTCAGCACGATGATCGTGGGCATGCTGGTGGCGATGGGCCACGTATCGGCGTGGCTGGCAATCGTCGCGGCGCTGGCCGCCGGGGCGGCGATCGGGTTGCTCAACGGTTGCCTCATTCAATTCTTCGAGATGCCGCCGTTTCTGGTGACGCTGGGAACCCTGTTTCTGGCGCGCGGGATCGCGCTGCTGATGAACCACACCAACCGCATCGCACTGGACACGCAGACCTACCCGTTCTTCGACACGTTTACCTCACTGCGTCTGAACATGGGCATCGTTTCGATTTACTTCCGCTCGCTCGTGTTGATCGCGCTGGTGGTCGCCGGCGTCGTCGTGACGCGCACGACGCGTTTTGGCCGCAACATCTACGCGCTGGGCGGCGGTGAGCAGGCGTCGATCCTCATGGGCCTGCCAGTGGCGCGCACAAAAACCCTGGTCTACACGATCAGCGGCATGCTGGCGGCGCTGGCCGGGGTGATCATGCTCTCGGATTCCCCGGCCGGGGATCCGACGATCGCCGTCGGATGGGAGCTGGACGCGATCGCGGCGGTGGTGATCGGCGGCACGCTGCTCACGGGCGGCGTCGGCTCGGTCGCCGGGACGCTGCTTGGTGTGCTCATCATCGCGCTCATCGAGCAGATTATGACCTACTGGGGCGCCGATGCCTCCCGCGCCCGCATCATCAACGGCCTGCTGCTGTTCGCCTTCATCGCCCTCCAGAAGCTCCTGCCGGCCCTTCGCGTTAAAAGAATGCGCCGGCTTGCCGCCTGAGGCGCCGGCGCGCAGAATCGTTCCCGGGCTCATCGAAACGAGCGAATCGAAACGAGCGAATTGGAGCTGAACTCATGCGCAAATTGCGGATTGCGAGCCGGGGAATAGTGGCGTTGTTGACCGCGTTGGCCGCCGCCGCCGCGGCGGCGGAGTCGGTGAGCCAAGCGCCCCCGACGGCGCCAGTTCGGCCAGTCATCGACGACTATTTCGGGATCAAAGTCGCCGACCCGTATCGCTACATGGAGAACCTCAAGGACCCGCAGGTCGAGTCCTGGTTCAAACAGCAAAATGAATTCGCCCGCGGCGTGCTTGGCAGGATCGCCGGCCGCCAGCAATTGCTCGCCCGCATCAAGGAGCTGGGCCAATCGGCGCCGGCCAGGGTCTTCGACGTGCGGAGACTTCCGACCGACCGCTACTTCTACCAGAAGCGGCTCGCCACCGAAGACGTCGCCAGGCTGTTCATTTGCGATGGCCTCGAAGGCGCCGAGAAACTGGCGCTGGACCCCAACAAATATCCCGCTCCCAAAGGCTCGCACAACGCAATCAGCTACTACGCGCCTTGCGATGATGGCAACTGGGTTGCTGTCGGCGTTTCGCCCGCCGGTTCGGAAAACGCCATCATCCACATCATCAACCTCGGCACGGGCGAGGAAGCCAAAGAAACGATCGACCGCGCCCGGTTCGGCGGCATCGCCTGGCGGGCCGACAATCATTCGTTCTATTACAACCGCCTGCAAAAACTCGGGCCCGATCAGCCGCCCACCGACGAAGAACTCAAGAGCAAGACGTACCTGCACGTCATCGGCACCCCCGTCGAGAGCGATCCCGCCATACTCGGTTTCGAGCTTTCCGCCGCGGTGAAGTTGTCGCCAATGGACGCGCCATTTGTGGTCACCGATCCGACATCGAAATATGCCTTGGCCGTGGTCGAGCACGGCGTGCTGAACGAAATCACGGCTTACGCAGCCCCGGCCGATGCCGTCACCGGCGCCGACGTCCCGTGGAAAAAAATCTGCGACGTGGACGACCAGGTAACCGGAACCGCGATTCGCGGCCAAGAGCTTTACCTGCTCAGCCACAAAGACAGTCCCCGGTTCAAAGTCCTGCACAGCAATTTGTCTCATCCTGATGTCGCCCACTCCCAAACGCTGGTGGGCCAGGGGACGGCGGTGATTACCGCCATCGCCGCGGCCCAGGACGCGGTTTATTTGCAACTGCTCGACGGCGGCATCGGACGGATCAGCCGCGTCCCATACGGCGGGGAGCAAGCCGAGGTTCCGCTCCCGCTTCAGGGAGCCGTCAGCCTGGAGAATCCGGATTCCCGCGTGCCTGGCGTGCTGCTGAGCCTCACCTCCTGGACGCAGGCGTTTTCGATTTACGGATACGACCCGGTGAACAGGCGCGTGTCCGATACCCGGCTTCAGCCGGTCGGGAAGTTCGATCGGCCGGCGGACCTGGTTTCCGAAGAGGTCAAGGTCGCCAGCTACGACGGGACGATGGTGCCGCTCTCGATCATTCACCGCCGCGACATCAAGCTGGACGGGTCGAACCCGACGCTGATGGACGGCTACGGCGCGTATGGCATGACCATCGACCCCTTCTTTGAGCCGCGGCGGATCGCCTGGATGGAACGCGGTGGGGTCTTTGCCGAAGCGCACGTCCGCGGCGGTGGCGAATATGGCGAGGACTGGCACAAGTGGGGCCAGAAGCTCACCAAGCCCAACACCTGGCGCGATTTCATCGCCTGCGCGCAGTACCTGATCGACCACAAATACACTTCGCCGGCCAGGCTCGCCGGGGAAGGCACCAGCGCCGGCGGCATCACGATCGGCCGGGCGTTCACCGAGCGGCCGGATTTGTTCGCGGCGGCGCTCGACCGCGTCGGCGTCTCCAACGCCGTCCGCCAGGAATTCTCGCCCAACGGCCCGCCCAATATTCCGGAGTTCGGCAGCGTGCAGACGCAGGAGGGTTTTGAAGACCTGTACGCGATGGACGCCTATCTGCACGTGCGGGACGGCGTGAAGTACCCCGCCGTGCTCGTCACCACCGGCTGGAACGATCCGCGCGTGGCGTCGTGGGAGCCGGGCAAGATGGCCGCCCGCCTTCAGGCCGCCAGCGCCAGCGGCAAGCCGGTGCTACTGCGCGTCGAATACGCCGCGGGTCACGGCATGGGCTCGACCAAAAGCCAGCTCGAGGAAGAAATGGCCGATTCCTGGAGCTTCCTCTTCTGGCAGTTCGGCGTGCCGGGATTTGAGCCGTCTTCAAATTGACGATTCAATGCCAGTGCGCAGTTTTGCGGCGACGAACGGGGTGTCTGTGGCACGGGCTTCCAGCCTGTGCTAAGTGGCTGTGCACCATTCCGCGCCGATTCACGAAGAAAGAAACAAACCACAGAGCCCACAGAGGACACAGAGTCCACACAGAGGAAAGCGGCTATCGAACGATTTGTTATCTTCTGTGGAATTCTTTCTCTGTGTCTCTCTGTGGTCTCTGTGGTTTGTCCTCTTGTGCCACGGAGCGGTTCTCGTCACCGATGACCGCCAGCACGGGCTGGAAGCCCGTGCCACAGGAACGCGTGCCACAAGAACATCGCCATGACCGCTCTGCTTTTCTCATTTCTCACGTTCTTCTCGACCGCGCTGGGCGGGTTGTTTGCGCTGCACCGCCGCCGGCAGCTTTATCTTGTGATGGGGCTGGCGGCGGGCATCCTTGTCGCGGCGGCCCTGCTCGATTTGTTGCCCGATGCTCTGCACCTGGCGCACGAATCGGGTCAATCCTCGACTCGGAGGATTCTCGCCGCAGCGGTCGTGGGATTCCTGGCGTTCTGGGGGCTGGATCGGCTGATGCATCGCGCCGCCGCCGGCCACGAGCACCGGCACGAGCACCCTCATGAGACGATTGCCTTCGGCTCCATCGCCGCCCTGGGGCTGACGATCCACAGCTTTTTGGACGGCTTTGCCATCGGCAGCGCCTTTCAGGCGAGTTCCAGCACGGGATTCCTGGTAGCGATCGCGGTCATCGCGCACGATTTCGGCGACGGCGTTTCCACGGTCGGCGTCGTGCTCGGATCGCGCGGCAAGCTGGTTCACTCGCTGGGCTGGCTGCTGGCCGATGCAACGGCCCCGGTGGTCGGCTGCGCCGCGGCATTGGTCCTCTCGATCTCGCCAGGGCGGATCGCGGAGCTGTTGGGCTTCTTCGCCGGTTCCTTTCTTTTCATCGGCGCCGCCCATTTGCTGCCCGAAGCCGAGCACGAAGGCCGGGCGGGATGGCTGTACGTCGCCGTCCTGGCCGGCGTCGGCGTCGTCATCCTTGCCCGTCTTCTGGGAGGGTGAGCGCGGCACGCAATCTCCCCTCTCCTTCGGCAGAGAGTTGGCGTGAGGGGCGTGGGAAAGGCGCCTCTGGTTCACCGTCACCCTGCTCGTGGTACGACCACCTGGACGCCGCAAAGTGGCGCGTGCTGAAAGACGTGTGCGAGTCGCTGCGGTACTTGATCCGCCCCGTTCAGGCCAGCGACGGGACCGGCGGCAGTTTGCGTCTCGTCGGCCTGGAAGACGACGCCGGCAAAGCGGCGGCGGTCTGAATATGCAACACGCCCTCAACGGGCAATCGGTAGTTCGATCTACGGGAGGTTCCCAAGTCAGTAGCCGGGAGCCTCCCTTTTCTTATCAACCGCGTCACGGTCTGCTTGCTGCACTTCAAGACCGCCGCGGCCTCGGCCACGGTCAACACTGCTTCGTCGCTCATTCTCAGCTCCCTCTCCACCGATCTTATCGGCGTTCGGGATGGGTTAGGTTAGCTCGCGCCCCGGCAAGCCAGGTTCAGATCGTAATGAAAATGTCACTTGCTTGGGGTGGCATAGATCGTTATGATCTCTTGCGATTCAACTCGCTTGCATCTCGGGAGGTGAAGGATGGGCTCGGTTCTGCTCTCTCGTTTGGGTTTCGCTCTTGGTGTTTGCGTCGTTTGTGCGAGCCGCGCGCTTGGTGGCACGATCACCTACGACTTCAACGACGGAACTCTTGAAGGCCTCGTGCCAAGCCAGACCGCGGGCTATTCCTACAACGTTTCAGGAGGCGTTCTCAATGTGAATGCCGCTGCGGGGACTGGAAATGGCGGCGCAGATTTTAAGTCACCGCTGACAATCACGGGCGATTTTAGCGCGACGGTAGATGCCACGCGCACGAATCTCGCCGTCGGCGGTAATATGGTGATCTCGATGTTGCAGTCGGGCGGTGCGTTCATCGATGTTTACGAGAACGGTCCTAACAACATCTTCTCGAATACGGAGCCAGCACGGGGACTTTTCAACTCCGCCAGTGACTCTAGTCTCACCGAACTTCTGAGGATCGATCGGTCGGGTAACACGGTCACCACCTCTTTTTCCAATGATGGCGGGAACACGTTTCAGACTTTGATCTCTACAACGCTCGCGTCGTTCGGCGGTCCCGTCCAGCTTGGCATTTTCATGGATCAAGAAGCCGGGAATACCGCCGCTCAATCTGGCTCATTCGACAACTTCACTATCACAAGCCCCTCGATTACCCCTCTTCCGTCCGGAGCTTGGGGAGGCCTCGTTCTGCTCTGCGGCATCGGACTTACGGCGGCAATGCGACGAAACGCGGGAATACTATAATTATAAATCACTTCGTGCGATTCAACTCGTCGCGGATCATGCCGACCAGATCGCCCCAGCGCGTGCCCTCGTCGTCGCCTTCCAGCTCGGCCAGGACGTGCTCAAGGACGAAGTGACGCGCCGGCGCCCGGATAATGAGCTTGGCGTTGGCTGCGCACTCCCTCGCCCCTACGTCCGCGGCGATGACCACACCAATTTGCTTGGTCCCGCATACGATCGCGTAGGCGTCGCTGCGCGTGGGGCCGACCAGGGACCAATCCCGCTCATCGGTGAAGGCGTGATGCTCCGCCTGCTCAGTCGCCGGCAGCTCACGCTCGACGGGCAGGTTCAGCGCTTCCTCGACCTGGTTTCTGATTTGGCGCCGCGGGGCCGGTTCGGCGGGCGGCGGCTGGGCTTCGCTTCCATTCAAGGGTGTACTCCCCTTCGAGAAGCACGTCACACTGGCCGTTCACGCGACCGAAGCGCCCCCGCGACTTGGGAATGAAGCGGCCAGTGGGGCAGTTCGGGCACTTGTCGT
>DATHPP010000366.1:0-2255 GCA_035483795.1 Tepidisphaeraceae bacterium
CCAGGTGCAGTCTTCCCAGATCAATCTCGACTATACCGATATCCGTTCGCCCATCGACGGCAAGATCGGCCGCACCGCGGTGACCGAAGGCAACGTGGTCAACCCGGGATCCGGCGTGCTGACCACCATCGTCAGCCAGGATCCGATGTACGTCGTCTTCCCGGTCTCCGTGCGCGCGGGGCTGGAGTTGCGCGATCGCTACGAGACGCGGGGCGGCTTCAACGCGGTGGTGATCAAGCTTCGCCTGCCGGACGGTCGCCTTTACGACCAGACCGGGAAATTAAACTTCGTCGACAACACCGTCGCGCAGAGCACCGATACGTTCCTGGTACGCGGCGCAATCCCCAATCCACCGCTGCATGATCCCTCGACCACAGGCGGCCCGGTGCGCGAATTGACCGATGGCGAATTCGTCACCGTGATGCTGGAGGGCGTGCAGCCGGTCGAGGTGCTGGCGATCCCGCGCTCCGCCGTGCTGTCCGACCAGCAGGGCGATTATGTCTTCACGGTCGGCGCGGACAACAAGGCCGAGCAGCACCGGATCCAACTCGGGCAGTCGACCCCGACAATAGCCGCGGTCATCAACGGGCTCACGCTGGGCGACAAGGTGATCGTCGAGGGCCTGCAGCGGGTGCGTCCCGGCCAGCCGGTCTCGCCCGGGCCGGCGAGCCCGCTGATCCAGTCCAGCATGAAGGCCTCCGCCAATGACGTCGGCACGCCAAGCGATGCCGGCGCGGCGAAACCGGCGGGCAAGAGCCCATGATTTCAGCGGTTTTCGTCGACCGTCCCCGTCTTGCGATCGTGATTGCGTTCGTGATCACCATCGCCGGCGCGCTCGCGCTGCTGCAGATTCCCGTGGCGCAATTCCCCGACATCGTACCGCCGCAGGTCACCGTCACGGGCGTGTTCCCGGGCGCTTCCGCGGAGGTGGTCGAGGCCAGCGTCGCCCAGCCGCTCGAGGCGCAGGTGGTCGGCGTCGACCGCTCGCTGTATATGAAGTCGACCAGCGGCAACGACGGCAGCTACACGCTCACGGTTTCCTTCGCGCTCGGCACCAATCCCGACATCAACACCGTCAACGTCAACAACCGCGTTCAGACCGCGCTGTCACAACTGCCGCCGGAGGTGCAGCAGCAGGGCCTGATCGTACAGAAGAAATCTTCGGCGATCCTGCAGTTCATCGTGCTCTACAGCGCCAATGGCGAGCAGGACCCATTGTTCATCACCAACTATGCCATTATCAACGTGCTCGACGCGATCTCCCGCACCCCGGGTGTCGGTCAGGCCAGCCTGTTCGCAAAATTGAATTACTCGATGCGGATCTGGTTCGATTCGCAGCGGCTCACCAGCCTCAATCTTGCGCCCTCCGACGTGATCGCCGCCATCCGTGCCCAGAGCGTGCAGGCGCCTGTGGGGCGCATCGGCGCGCGGCCCATCAGCGACCAGCAACAGTTTCAGTTCAACGTGCAGACGCAAGGCAGGCTGACCACCCCGGAGCAGTTCGGCAACATCGTCCTGCGGGCGAATCCGGACGGCTCGGTGCTGCGGATCAGCGACGTCGCCCGCGTCGAAATCGGCGCGCAGAACCTCGACAGCGAGTCGCGGATCGATGGCCGTGCCGGGGTGCCGATCGGCATTTATCTTGCGCCTGGCGCCAATGCGGTGACGACCGCGAAGGCGGTGCAGGCGACGCTGCAGAAACTCTCGCAGCGCTTTCCCGCCGGCCTGACCTATCTGGTGCAATATGATTCCACCACCTTCGTCACCGACACCATCACCGAGGTGCTGAAGACGCTCGGCGAGGCTTTTGTGCTCGTCGTGATCGTGGTGTTCCTGTTCCTCGGCAATATCCGCGCCACCATCATCCCTGCGGTGGCCGTGCCGGTCAGCCTGATCGGCGCCTTCGCGGTGCTGCTGGTACTCGGCTATTCGGCCAACACGGTGTCGCTGCTGGCGATGGTGCTCGCGATCGGCATCGTGGTCGACGACGCCATCGTCGTGGTCGAAAACGTCGAGCGCGTGATGGAGGAGGAGCCGGATCTTTCGCCGACTGAGGCCACCAAGAAGGCCATGACCCAGATCACCGCGCCGATCATCGCGATCACGCTGGTGCTGCTCTCGGTGTTCGTGCCGATTGCCTTCATTCCCGGAATTTCCGGCACGCTGTTCCGCCAGTTCGCCGTGACGATCAGCGCGGCGATGACGATCTCGGCCTTGAATGCGCTGACCTTGTCGCCGGCGCTGTGCGCGGTGTT
>DATHPP010000367.1:0-17392 GCA_035483795.1 Tepidisphaeraceae bacterium
GGCGCTTCACCCGCTGACCATCGAGCAAAACGCCCTGCACAGCTTCAACAGCCGGTTCACGCTGATCCCGTGCTTTGCCAACTCGATCGGCCCGGGTCTGTTTCTCCAATCCGACTGGTGCATCGGCGGCGCCGACGGCGCTTACCCCGATCGCGGCGCCATGTGGCAGGGAATGAGTTTGTGCGTCACGCTCCAGTACGGCCCGTCGATCTGGGTTCCGTCAAGCTGGATGCCGAGCCTGCCAGGGCGACTCTTTTTCCTCAGGAACCTGGCGGGACCGCTACGGCCCGATGCGCACTAGTTAACCGAAATGCTGAATTCTGAATGCTGAATGGAAGTTCAACCCCAATTCACTCAGCAGTCAGCAGTCAGCATTCAGCATTCAGCATTGATTTGCGTTTCCCGCCCTACTGCGGCTGGTGCCGGGGGCGTTCCTCACCGGCGTAGAGGTCGAGAAAGAAGTAGACCAACTCCTTCCCGCTCAATTCCCGGGTCGTGTACAAGCGAAAATGAAATTTCTCGAACAGGCGGAGGGCCGGCTCGCGCTCCATGAACGTATCGAGGGTTACCTTCAGGTAATTTTGCTGCTGGCAGAACCGAACGGCGGTTTCCACCAGGGCATGGCCGATGCCCCGGCGGCGGTGGTCCTGCCGGACCCGCAATCGGCGGATTTCCCCGACGCCTTCGTCATAATGTTGCACCCCGATCATTCCCACGACCTGGTTGTCCAGCGATTTGGCCACCCAGAAGTGGTTTCCCGCCGGCTTCATGTACGTGTGCTCGATATCGTAAATGTCCAGCCCGGTGTCGTTGTCGGCGATTCTTCCCCCGATCAGCCCGTCCTGGTATAGGGCCGCGCACGCCGCCTGGTCTTCAGGGCGGAAGTCGCAAATCGTCGCCGGAATGGTCGGGCCCTCGGCCATTTCTTCCCATTTTAGCGAGGCAAATCGGGCGTCGCACGGGCGCAACGATCGGCAAATTTCCGGAGATTTTGATACTTGCTCGCGGCGTTGGGGCGATATAATAGCCAAAGCTCCGGCCGCGGAGCCATTTCGTTTCGGACCTGCTCGAACCAATTCAGCGCATCTAGCCGGGCAGGGCAAAGTTGAGCGCGAGGGGCATATACAGGAGCATCTGCATGTCTGCGCCAGTTGCTGTCGGTGCGAAGAAGATTTGCGTTAAATGTGGCCAGGACGTCAGCCACTCGCCCCGCATGAAGGACCATGATGGAAAATACTGGTGTGTTCCGTGCGGCGAGCAGGACCGCCTGCACCGCATCCACAGCGACGCCGGAATCTGCGAAGGCTGCGGCGAATCGTTCAACCACGGCCAACTGATGAACATCGGCGGCCAACACCTCTGCATGCGCTGCCGGCGGAGCAAGTTCGGCAGCAACAGCGGGGCCGCCGCCCGCAGTTGGATCAAGTCGATCAAGTCGATCTTCGGAAAGTAGGGCAACAGTAGGCGGTAGGCAGTAGGCAGCAGGCAGAAAGAAGTGCCTGCTTTCAGTCGCCTTTACTGCCTACAGCCTACCGCCTGCTGAATTCCATTGCGGTTTCGTTCGCGGCGCTTAAGATCACTCCCATCTACTTTTTCTGCGGAGGAAATCTGATGCGCGACTTTTGGAAATGGGGATCGTGTGCGCTGGCGGCGGTCGTTCTGGGAATGCTCGCCTCTCCGGCGCGGGCAATGGACCGGATTCTGGACGAGTACCGGATCAACGGCTTTGCCGTCGGATGTCAGGCCTACAGCTACAGCCAGGGATTCACCCTCTTTGAGGCGATCCGTCTGACTCACGAGGCCGGCGGAAAGATCATCGAACTGTTCCCCGGTCAGCCGCTCAGCCCCGATAACCGCAAGCAGTTCAACCACAATACCGCCACGGATGAAACGATCGCACAGGTGAAGGAGGAGTTGGCCAAGAACCAACTGCTGGCAGTGAACTACGGCGTCGTCAATCCGAGTGGCCGCACGCTCGACGACCGAAGGCCTGAGTGGCGAAAGATCTTCGAGTTCGCCAAGAAGATGGACCTGTACGGCGTCACCTCCGAGCCCAATGCCGAGGACATGGGCGAGATCGAAAAGCTCGTCAAGGAATTCGACGTCCACTTCTGCATCCACGATCACCCCAAGCAGGCCCGCAACCCCAATTATAAATTCTGGGACCCCAACTATGTCCTTTCGCTCGTGAAAGACCGCGACCCGCGCATGGGCGCCTGCGCCGACACGGGTCACTGGCTTACGTCCGGCGTCGATCCCATCGAGGCCCTGCACATTCTCAAGGGCCGCGTCATGAGCAGCCACCTCAAGGACCGCAATCAAAAAGGTCCCCAGCATCACGACGTCCCCTGGGGCACCGGCGTCGGCGAGGTCAAGGAGATCCTCGACGAGCTCAAGGCCCAGGGATTCCAGGGCAACATCAGCATCGAGTACGAGAGCGACATGGGCCGCGACAAGGCCACCAACGCCCCCAAGAGCTACCCGGCGATCAAGCAATCCATCGCCTGGATCGAAAAGCTCAATCAGACGGCAGCGCGATGACGCGCCGGCGACACGGCTGACTTTTTCTGCATCGCTGCGAGTAAAACGTGAAACGTAGAACGTAACCGCCCCCGGAGTGGTTACGTTCTACGTTTTTCGTCTTACTGGCCTACGCCTGGCACTGTACCATCGGAACGCATGAGCCTCTCACCCCTTGCCGGCAAGCCGGCACCAGCCAACTTGCTGATCGACGTAGACCGTCTGATTTCGGATTACCACACTCGCAAGCCCGATATGTCGGACCCGCAGCAGCGGGTGAGCTTTGGCACCAGCGGGCACCGGGGAACGCCGTTCGACGGCTCGTTCACCGAATCGCATATCCTGGCAATCACGCAGGCGATCTGCGATTACCGGCGCGACAAGGGAATCGACGGGCCGCTGTTCATGGGCAAGGACACGCACGCCGTCTCGGCGCCGGCGCAGAACACGGCGCTGGAGGTGCTGGCCGCCAACGGCGTCGAAACGGTGATCCAGCAGGGCGACGGCTTTACGCCCACCCCCGTCATTTCCCATGCGATCCTGGTCTACAACCGCGGCCGCAAATCGCACCTGGCCGACGGGATCGTGATCACGCCTTCGCACAACCCGCCGCGGGACGGCGGGTTTAAATACAACCCCACCAACGGCGGCCCCGCCGACGTCGACATCACCCAATGGGTCCAGGACCGCGCTAACGCCCTGCTGGAGGACAACAACTCCCCCGTCAAGCGCACGCCACTCGCCCAGGCGCTGCCCGCCCCCACGACCCACCCCAGTGATCTGATCTGGCCCTACGTGAACGATCTTCCCTCCGCCATCGACATGGCCGCCATCCGCGAGGCAAAGCTGCACATCGGAGTCGACCCGCTCGGTGGGGCCAGCCTGCCCTATTGGGAGCCCATCCAAAAACAGTTCGGCCTCGACCTGACCGTCGTCAACAAACGCATCGACCCGACCTTCTCCTTCATGACGGTCGACCACGACGGCCAGATCCGCATGGACTGCTCGAGCCCCTATGCGATGGCGAAGCTCATCGCGCTGAAGGATGATTTCCAGATCGCCTTCGGCAACGATCCCGATTCAGACCGCCACGGAATCGTCACCCCCACGGCGGGGCTGATGAATCCCAATCGCTACCTTGCTGTGGCAATCCAGTACCTGTTTACACACCGGCCCAAATGGGCGGCGCAGACCGCGGTCGGGAAAACCGTGGTCAGCAGCGGGATCATCGACCGCGTGGCGGCGTCGCTGGGCCGCAAACTCATCGAGGTGCCGGTCGGATTCAAATGGTTCGTCGATGGGCTGTTCAGCGGCACGTTGGGATTCGGCGGCGAAGAGAGCGCGGGCGCCAGCTTCCTGCGGACGGATGGATCGGTCTGGACCACCGACAAGGATGGCATCCTTCTCGACCTGCTCGCCGCCGAGATCACCGCGAAAACGGGGAAGGACCCGGGACAGCATTTCCGCGAAATCGCACAGCAATTCGGCACACCCTACTACACCCGCGCCGATCAGCCTGCGACGCCGGCGCAAAAAGCCCTGCTCAAAAACCTCTCGCCCGAGCAAGTGAAGGAGAAGGAACTGGCCGGCGAGCCGATCATCGCCAAGCTCACCAACGCCCCCGGCAACAACGCCCCGATCGGCGGATTGAAAGTCGTCGCCGCCAACGGCTGGTTCGCCGCCCGTCCTTCCGGGACCGAAAACGTCTACAAAATCTACGCCGAAAGCTTCAAAAGCGAATTGCACCTTGCGCAGATCATGGCCGAGGCAAGGCAGATCGTGAACCGGGCGATCACGTAGGGAAGCCGCCTATTCCCCCTCTCCCTCCGGGGAAAGGGTCGGGGTGAGGGCCTCGCTCAAGAAACTTTCCTCCGGCTTCCCCTCGCCTCAGCCCTCTCCAGGCGGGAGAGGGAGAAGAAGTCGAGGTCACCCAATAATTGCGTCAGCATCAAATGCCGGCGATGCGGCCGGTCGAATCGCCAAACCGGGGCAGCGTCGAAAGGCCCATGCGGTCGGCCATGGCGAGGAAAAGGTTCGACATCGGCTTGCCGCCGAACTTGACGTAGCGGCCGGTCTCGAGCGTGCCCCCGCCGGCGCCGGCGAGCACGACCGGGAGATTGTAGTGGGTGTGGCG
The DNA here is from genome assembly GCA_035483795.1 of Tepidisphaeraceae bacterium. GTDB lineage: Bacteria > Planctomycetota > Phycisphaerae > Tepidisphaerales > Tepidisphaeraceae > DASXMX01. The sequence continues at coordinate 4,655 of DATHPP010000367.1, forward strand.
GTTGCCGTCGGAGTTCCCTGACCCGTACACGATCATCGAATTGTGCAGGATCGAGTTACCGTCGGCGTCCTTCGTATCCGAAAGCTTCTTGACGAAGCGGGTAAACTGCTCGGCGTAGAAGCGGTCGATCTTCGCCACCTTTCCGATCTTGTCCTTCGATCCCATGTGATGGCTGAGGTAGTGGTGGCCTTCGGAGATGCCGATTTCGGAAAACGTGCGGTTGCTCCCCTCGTTGGCGACCAGGAACGTGGCGACGCGGGTGGTGTCGGTCTGGAACGCCAGCACCATCATGTCGTACATGAGCTGGACGTAGTCGACGTACGACGCGGGAATGCCGGCCGGCGTATCGATGTTGGGATCAGGCGTCTGGCCGAATTGCTCGGCGGCCTCAATCCGCTTCTCCACGTCGCGGACGCTGGTGAGATATTCGTCCAGCTTGTGGCGGTCTTTGTTGCCAAGCTCGCCGTCGAGGCTGCGGGCGTCGTCCATCACGAAATCGAGGATTGAGCGCTGCTGCGCCTGGCGCATTTTCAGGGCGGCCTGTCGCTGGCCGTGCGATCCAGCGCCGAACAGGCGCTCGAAGAGCAATCGGGGATTCGGCTCTGGTGCGACGGGCGTTGCGGGCGACTGCCACGCAAGGTTGTACTGATAGGCGCACGAGTAGCCCGTGTCGCAGCTTCCGGATTTGCGGACGGCGTCGCAGGTCAATTCCAGCGAGGGAAAGCGGGTGAGATGGCCGACGTGATTGGCGACGACCTGGTCAATGGAGACGCCGGCATGAATGTCGGCACCGGCGGTTTTCTTCACGCGCACGCCGGTCAGGAACGTGCCACTGGCGCGGGCGTGGTCGCCGCCCCCGTCGTTTCCGGCGGTGGCGTTCAGATGATCCAGCCCGCCCAGAATCTGGAACTGGTCGGTCAATTGGGCAAGCGGCTCCATCGTCGGTGAGAGCTGGAAGTCCTTGCCTTCACCCTTGGGCCACCAGCTCGGCTGGATCGCGCCGTTCGGGAAGTAGACGAACGCCATGCGGAGCGGCGCGCCGGTGGCGGTGGTTGCCAGGGCCGGCCCGGCGGTGGCAGCCGCAGCCGACGACGCCTCCAATCGCAAGGCCGAACCGAAGGCCGGCAACGCGACGCACGCACCGATGCCTTTGAGAAATCGCCGCCGTGAGAAATCGTGAGCTTTCATGGCTGATTCAGCGTGAGCTTCCCTGTTTGAGAACCCGACGAAGCGCGAACCTGGTTTTGTGCCGGCACATTATTGCGCCGGCGCTGGAACGCAGATGATTCCACGATGCCGTCCAGCATCGCGGAAAACCGGCCATTTTCGTGGTCCAGCCGGTCGACGATGCGATCCACCATCTCCGTATCGTAGTATTCAATCCCACGCCCGAGCGCGTAGGTTAACATTTTTTCGGTCAGACAGCGATAGAAATCCGACAAATGGCGCTGCCTGATGATCGTTTTGACGTCTGCGGCGTCGTGGAAAGTCTCGCCGGTCAGCAGCTTGCCGGAGGCGTCGATGGGCAGCCCGCGTTCCTTGTCACGCCACATGCCCAGGGCGTTGAAGTTCTCCATCGAGAGGCCCAGCGGGTCCATTCGCGCATGACAGGATTGGCACAGCGGCTTGCTGCGGTGCAGTTCGAGCACTTCCCGGAAGCTGAGTGTCTGGGCGGAATTCTTTTCGGATGCTTCCAGCGCCGGGATATCCGCCGGAGGCGGCGGCGCGGGCATGCCCAGCACGTTGTCCAGAATGAACTGCCCACGTTTGACCGGCGACGTCCGCGTCGGGTTCGACGTGACAATCAGCACCGCGCCCATGGTCAGCAGGCCGCCGCGCGGGCTGTCCTTGGGCAGCTCGACCCGCCGCATTTCCGTTCCCTGGACTCCGGTAATTTTGTAAAGCGTCGCGAGCTTCTCATTCAGATAGGTGTGGTCGGTATCGATCAATTCGGAAATGCTGCGGTCTTCGCTGATGATCTCGCCGAAGAGCATCTCCGGCTCCTGGCGGAGGGCGAGGCGGAGCTGCGTGTCCAACTGCAGATTGGTCCTGCCGAAGAGGCGAGCCGTGATAGTTGTGCTGCTTGAAGCCAGTGCGCCGCGCGCCGGTTCGGTGGTCGGGTTGCGGAGCGCCTGGCTATCCTGCCGGAGCACCGTCCGCACATTGATGTTGATCCCTTCGACGTCGCGCAGCTCCAGCCATTGGCCGACGAAATTGTCGATCAGCGCCTGCGAGCGCGGATCGCCGAGCATACGCCTGATCTGCGCCCCAAGGTTCTTGCGCAACTCTGAGCGATCGGCCAGGGCGAACAACTCCTGGTCCGGCATGGTCGACCAGAGGAAATACGATAGCCGCGACGCCAGGGCCCATTCATCGATCGGCGACGAAGTCTCGGCCTCGTGGCCCGGCACGACTCCCTCGACGCGGAACAGAAATCGCGGCGACGAGAGCACGGCGACCATCGCCTGTTTGATGCCATCTTCAAAAGACTTGCCGCTCTGCGTGTAGCCCGCCTCTGCGATTTCGACAAGCTTCTGGATCACGCGATCTTCCGGCGGCCTGCGGAAAGCCTTCTTGGCGAAGACGGCGAGCACTTGCCGGGAGTAAGCCCGGCGCTCGGAAGCTTCTGACGGCGCGGATTCGCGAGGGAAAAACCGGCCGAAATTCTTCGTCGGGACCCAATACTTCCCGTCCAGCGGCCCCTGCACGGAGACCGAAGTGATGATAACGTCGACCCCGCCCTTTTTCTTTTCCGGCGGAGTCGTCGGGTGAATCTCGAAGCTCAGCCCGTGCTGGCCCGCCCGCCATTTCTGGGCCAGCTCGACGCGAATCTGCTTTCGGTTCTGCCAGCGCAGGTCCTGGCGCCATTTCTCTTCTCCATCAACCTTGAACACGAGGGTGCAGGTTCCCGGGTCATAGTCGAACTGGCCGATGATCCCGACATTCAGGACCACGCGGTAGTCGCCGTCGAACTTGACCCGGTGCTTCGCCGAAACGTCGGCTTCCTGGTAGAAGGAGAATCGCGCCAGCTTGTTCCCGCCCGAGGCGGTTCGGAAGTGCGTTCCCGGGATCTCGGTCTCGGCGACCATCCGCGGGATGGTGGGCACGGCGTCGGCGACGATTTTCTCCGCCGCCTGCATGTACTTCTCCAGCAGCATCGGCGAAACGCTCAGCACGTCGCCGATCGTGTCAAAGCCGTACCCGGTGTCGTCGGGCGGAAATTCATCCGTCGTGTTGTAATCCACCCCCATCAGATCGCGGATCGTGTTGCGGTATTCAACGCGGTTCAACCGGCGGATCGTCACGCGGCCCGGATCAGGAGCGCTGCGGTCAATCCCAAACGCGTCGTACTTGATCCACTCGGCCAACTGAGTTCTCTCGGCGGCAGTCGGCCGCTCGCGCTTCTGCGGCGGCATGATCCCGCAGCGCACGTTCTTCAGCACCCGCCACCAAAGCTCGCGGTTGTTTTCGATGTCCTGATCGGATTTGAACTGGTCCAGCGCCACCTTTCCCTTGTTGACGCCGTCAGCATGACAATCGTAGCAGTATTGCGAAAGGAGGGGCTGCACCGTCTTGCGGAAATCGTCGATCGGCTGCGCCGCTTTGGCGCAGGGCGCCAGCACGGCGCACGCCGCGAAGGCGAGCCCCGTCATCCGGCTCTTGCGAAGGCCTGACCAGCAGTCCATCGACAATCCATACCGCCGACGGTTGAAATGGTTGAGCCGGGTAGTTAAGGCAGGTAATTCCTTCCCGCCCGCCCTCTTACGCACATTTTGTTTCCCCCCGCCTAACCGGGAAAACCCTCGACGCGACTTAGCGCCGCGCTGACAAACGCCTCGGCGTATTTGCATCCGTGCTCCATGCCGCGGAACTGGTTCATGACGGCATGCTGGTCATAAAAGTGCGGCGGGTCCTGGCTCGCGTGCGCGAAACACGCGTCGCGCTTGCGCGGCTCCACCGATGTGATATCGACATAATGCGTCGGCCGGAACAATTGCGTCTGCGTCCCGGTCATGACCTCGAAGTAATAGAGCGCAAACGTTTTCTTCGACGCCAGCCATGCATCGTACGTGAGCAGCGCGGTCGCGCGGTGATCGCGGTGCGTATCGACCGGCCAATGCGTCAGCACGATGTCCGGCTTCAAATCGAGCAGCACCTGCCGGTATTCCTGGTAGCGTTTGGAATTAATCTCCGTGCTCCCGTCGATCTGCCCCGCGAAGACGGGCCGGGCCTTGAGGATCTGGCAGGCCTTGATCGCCTCGGCGGTCCGGATCGCCGCCGCCTGATCGTGTGATTTGCGCCGGATACCCGCTTCGCCGCGGGTCAGGTAGAGGGCCACCACGTCATGCCCCTCATCGGCCAGTAGCGCCATCGTCCCTCCCGCCGCCGATTCTGGATCATCCGGATGCGCCCCCGCGACGACGAGCCGCACTTTCGCTTGCGGATCAGCCTCTTGCCCCTCCGCAACACCCGACAAGCCCAGACCCAGAAGGGCCGACGAGCCAAGCAAGTCACGACGGGTTATGCCTTCCATGTGAGATAGTGTAACCGACGGGCCGAGATGGCCACACGTCAGGCAAGAGGAAGAAGGCTGACCCCTGAAGACGATGGAAGTCTCCGCCCGGGCAGAGGCAACTGTGTCGCTCGCCGAAATGAAGCGGCGGGAGCAGTGAGTAACGCACTTGATTTCATCGATGTGGTTTACATAATGTAACCAGTGGCCATGACCGTCTTGAACACCTCGGTACTGGCCAGGGCCGGCGGAAAAAACGCGCCGTTGCGGAAGGCACTTGACCAATGGCTGCAAACGACGGAAGCCGCCACCTGGGGCAGTCTCCAGGACGTGCGGGCGACGTTCGCGACCGCGGACGGTGTAGTGATGAAAACAGCGGGCGGCGTGGACGTGGCTGCCACGATATTCAATGTTAAAGGCAACCAGTACCGACTGATCACAATTATCAGCTACGCGGCGGCTACCGTGCTTGTCCGTGAATTGCTGACACCCCCAGAATACAGCAGCGATCGTTGGAAGGATCGATTATGAGCGTTTTCGCAAAACCCATTCATGCGTCGCCGCCGGACGATTATCTGGAGCTGGTCATGACCTTCCCGTTGAAGGCCCTGCGCAACGGCCAGCAGCACGCCGGGGCGGTCAAATTGCTCACGCGTCTTCTGGGTCGGCCGAACAACCGATTGACCGCCGGCGAGCGCGATTACGCCGACGTTCTCGGACGGCTCATCCGGGACTACGACGAGCGCAAGCACACCTTCGTGCGCCGCAAGCACACGCCGCTGGGATTCCTCCGATTCCTGATGCGCGAAAACGGCATGACCACCGCCGACCTGGGCAAAGTGCTGGGGAATAAGACCGCCGTGTCGCTGGTGCTCAACGGAAAGCGGGAATTGAGCAAGGCCCATATCCGGCGGCTGGCAGCGCGGTTCAAAGTCGAGCCTGGGTTGTTCTTCTGAATTCGCGAATGATGACCGCCGCGGGCAGCCGTGATGTTCCCACGACCAATCCAAGGCCACCGTACCATCGATTGCCGGCGAATTGCGACCGGGTGATGAACGTCCCATTCCGTGGAGATGTGTACGAGCGTGGCACTTGCCGTAACTGACAATCCGGCTGACGTCACTATTCTAACGAGCGCTTCTCCAACAGGAACATTTCTTTGGTCAATGCTGATCGCCGAATTGCCTGCGCCTGCATTCCGAATTGCCGTCCAGTTCACCTCGATGTCGAGCGGTGGCGGAGATGGCGGAACAGCGGCAGTACGTGACGAGCGTAAGCCTCCCATCGGCGCCCAAGGTCCAAAGGCGTCTTGGTAGAGCCACGCGAGATCCGCGAAGGAGGCATTATTGGCAGTGATGTTCGGAAGCTCAGTGGCCAGATGCTCCTGCATTTGGCCCGTCGAGGGCTCCCCTGGATTGGCGGAACGGTAGCCGGCCGTCCAGATTCCCACGATAGAAGCGCTCGCCATAAACGACGGAACCACGATTAGCCTGGCAATGGTGCGCCGCACGTTCGCCGCACCATCACATTCTACCGTCGGCCGGCGATTATTTACCGCCTCAGATCGCCTACAATCCGGCGATGGCGGTTTTGCGGTCGAGTCATCGGCGATATTCCGAATACCGGGCCAAGCTCAAGGAACGACGGCGGAACAAGGAAGCCGACGACGGCGGGTCGTTTCATTCCAGCGGGCCGGAGCGGAAGAAGCCGCACAAGCGGTCGCGCTCGTTTTTCAAGCTGTTCGTGCTGTTCTGGGGGCTGCTGGCCGAGCACCGGCGGATGCTTGTGGTGGCGCTGGCGACGCTGGGCGTCTCCACCCTCCTGGGGCTGATCCCGCTGTATGGGACCAAGATCGTCTTCGACAGCGTGCTGCGGGAGAACCCGCTGCCCGTGCGGCTGCCGTACGGGATGCACCTGCCGTTCAGCAATCTTTTCGAGATTTCCCACAACGGTCCGTTCGACGTTGCTCACGACCGCCGGGCGCTGCTGACGTTCGTGGCCGTCGCGATGGTGCTGCTGACCGCGGCCGCCGAGCTGTTCGGTCTGTGGAGCCGCTGGCAGGCGACCCGCATGACCAAGCGGGTGCAGGTCTCGGTGCGCAAGCGCGTGTTCGATCACGCCGTCCGGCTGCCGCTGCACCGGGTCTATGAACTGAAAAGCGGCGGCGTTGCCTCGATCCTTCGCGAGGACGCGGGTGGCGTGGCCGATCTCATTTTCTCGATGCTCTACAACCCCTGGCGGGCGATCGTTCAGCTCCTGGGCAGCCTGGTCGTGCTGGCCTTCGTCGACTGGCGGCTGCTGCTGGGCTCGATCCTGCTTCTGCCCACCGTCTGGCTGACGCACCGCACCTGGATCGGCCGCATCCGCCCGATCTTCCGCGACATCCGCAATACCCGCCAGGGCATGGATTCCCATGCAACCGAGGCGTTCGGCGGGATGCGCGTGGTCCGCTCGTTCTCGCGCCAGCAGGCCGAGGCCGCGACGTTCACCACCACCGGCCACCTCATGGCCCGCCAGGAAATCCTCGCCTGGTGGTGGATGCGCGGGATCGACGTCGCCTGGTCGATTCTCATTCCCGTCGCTTCGGCGCTGCTGTTGTTCTTTGGCGGAATGCGAGTGCTGTCGGACATGGAGAGAATCAGGGCCGGGCTCATTACGCCCGCGCAGGCGCTGACCGTGGGCGACCTGGTGATGTTCCTGGCGTATTTGGCCGCCCTGCTCGGCCCGATCGCAACACTGGCCAGCAGCGCCACGGCGCTTCAGAACAGCCTGTCGGGCCTGGACCGTGTTCTGGACCTGCTGGCCGAGCCCCTCGAGATGCCGAACAAGCCCGATGCTATCACGGTGACGCGCGACGCGGTCGCCGGGGCGATCACCATTGAAAGCTTGAGTTTCACCTACGCGGGAACTGTTAATCCGGTCCTTCACGAGATCAACCTGGAAGCCAAGCCGGGGGAGATCGTCGCCCTGGTCGGCCCCAGCGGCGCGGGCAAGACGACGCTGTGCAATTTGATCGCCCGCTTCTACGACCCGACGATCGGCTCGATCAAACTGGACGGCGTCGACTTGCGCGACATCACCGTCGAAAGCTACCGCCGGCTGCTGGGAATCGTCGAGCAGGACACGTTCCTATTTGATGGCACCATCGCTCAGAACATCGCCTATGGCCGCCGCGGTGCAACGATGCAAGAAGTCACCCGTGCCGCGCAGCTCGCCAACGCCGACGAATTCGTCGCAAAGCTGAAGGACGGCTATGACACACTGATCGGCGAACGCGGCGTTAAACTCTCCGGAGGCCAGCGCCAGCGCCTCACCATCGCACGCGCAATTCTTGCCGACCCGCGCATTCTGATTCTCGACGAAGCGACCAGCAACCTGGACACCGAATCCGAGCGGTTGATTCAGGGCAGCCTGCACATGCTCATGGCTGGACGCACCAGCTTCGTGATCGCGCACCGCCTGAGCACGATCGCCCATGCCGACAAGATTGTGGTGTTGGAGAACGGTCATGCGGTACAGCAGGGCCGGCACGAGGAATTGATGCAGACCAGCGGTCGCTATCGCGACATGGTCGATCTCCAGACAGCGCCACCGGCCCCGCCAAAACGTCCCACCCGCGAGCAGCCGGAGGACGCGTTTGCCGCGTAGTCCATTCAGGCTCTTGTCAATTGATTTCCCAATTGTTTGGCGAACGGCACCGCCGCGGTAACGTATCGATCAATGCGGATCCGGGCCACGGGGGGGCCGGAATTCAAGACCTTCGGCTTGATTTACAGGCAGGGATGCGGATTCACACACCACGTTGTGCGGCGTCGGTTGAATCTCTGGAAAGCCGTCGCCTGCTGACAGCTACGATCGTCGCGCGGTACGTCTTTTACGGCGATTCGACCTTCGACTCGCAAGGTTCAATCGGGGCGGCGATCGCACCCGACAAGACGGCGCTGCTGCCGGGCCACGCGTCAAGTTTTTCCAACTACACGAGCTATTCGAAGGGGATCAACGGCATTGCGATTGACGCCGTGAACTGGCCGGCGACCCCGGTGGCAGCTGATTTCGTCCTCCGCGCCGGCAACAGCTCAACGCCTGCGACATGGTCCAGCGTATCTCAGCCGGTCTCCTACTCGATCCAGCGCGGCGCGGGGACGGGGGGCTCGGATCGGATTATTCTGCGGCTTCCCGACGGCGCCGTGCGGAACGAATGGCTGCAAATCACGGTCAATGCGACCGCTGACACCGGGCTGAGCGCCCCGGACATATTCTATTTCGGCAACGCCGTCGGCGACGACGGGCACAATCTGACCAGCGCCGTGGTTGACGCGTCTGACATCGCCGGCGTTCGCGACGACCCGCACGGATTTCTCAATCCCGCAGCCATCACCGATCTGTACGACTTCAATCGTGACGGACGCGTGGACGCGACGGACCAACTCATCGCGCGGCAAAGCATCAACACCAGCGCCACGGCGCTTCAGATGTTCACGGCCCCGGCGGCAGCCAATCCAGGAACCGCCGGCCCTTTCACCGGCATTTTCAACGTCAAGCAGTTTGGGGCCCGGGGAGACGGCGCCACGGACGACACGCCGGCGATCCAGTCAGCCATCAATGCGATGGCCGCGGCCGCGCCAGGCAGCCTGCTTTACTTCCCTTCGGGAACGTATCGCATCAGCAGCTTTCTCAGCCTCCAGGGCGTGCAGAACTTTGAGATCCGCGGCCTGGGGGCCACGATCATGCCGCTTGGCTCGGACGGCACATCCAACATCGGCGGTGACATTCTCAGGATGCAAAGCTGCTCCGGTTTCACGCTTTCCGGTCTGACCTTCGACGGCGACTCCCCTGCCCGGACACAAACGGACCAGCCGGCATCGCTGAGAATTGAAGCATGTTCCGATTTTCGTATCGCATCGTGCACTTTTAATAACACGATTGGCGACGCGCTTTTCCTCTGTGCCAGCAACCCCGCCGACCCTTCCACCGCTCCCCATGACGGCCTGATCGAAGGGTGCGCCTTGAACTCCGCGTTTCGCAATGCGATCTCCTTTATCCACGGCTATCGCGTTGCGATGCAGAGCAATCTGATTCAAAACGTCGCCGGCACCGCCCCTCAGGCCGGGATCGACATCGAAGCCAACCCTACTGATTCCGACGTGGCCAATCATGACATCACCATTTCCGGCAACACCATCTTGAATTGCGCCGGGTGGGCCGTGGGCATCATCACCACGGAGCACCCTACCAACGTCACCGTCGCGTCGAACAACATTTCCGATTGTCCCCAGGGCGTCTTCAACCAGGGTATCGACACCCGGATTGACAACAACATTTTTCACGATTCGACCAACCCATCCGGATCAGCGGCGGGGTTCGCACAAGTTTATTGCGGCACCAGCGCCGGGCAGGCGGCAGAAATAACCGGCAATATCTTCTACTCCCTGACCAACCTGGGAGCGATCTTGACCGATCCGACTTGGACCGGTAGCGCCATGATCGGCAGTAACCGCATCAGCGGAATCAGTGGCAACGGGGCCAGCGGCATTTCCGTCTGGTCCAACGGCGCAACGATCACCGGCAACACGATTCTGAGTCCACCCGGAGCGGCAATCGCCATAACGGCCAATGCCGCAGATATTGAGAACAACACCCTGACCGGCGGCGCAGGGACCGCCATCTACGCCCAGGGTGCGGGCCAGACCATCCGGTCCAACACGATCGCCAGCTTTCCCAACGGCGTGATCCTGAGCGATCCTTCCTCCGGTCCATCAACCGCCTTGAGCGCGGTCGATTCCAACAGCTTCGTGAACTGTCCGGCCGCCATCCAGGACAGCGCCACGCACTCCGAGGTGAATACCAACAGCTTCAGCTCCGCGGCCCTGCCCGCCTCCGGCCCCGGCTCCGCTGCCATGGCACAAGTATTCCTGGCCGGCGTCAGCAATGGCTCCGCACAGGTCAACGGCAACACCTTCAATTCAATCAGCGGAATGCTTGCGATCTACTTGTATACGACCTGGAGTGGCACGGCCTCCGTGACCAATAACCAGATTTCCAACATCACCGGCGCAAATGCCGACGCCATCAGCGTGTGGTCCAACAACACCGTCATCAGCGGCAACAGCATTCAGAATAGTTCCGGAATCGGGATCGGCGTGCAGGCCGATGGCGCCGCAGTGCAGAACAATTCGATTGCGACCAGCCCAAGCTTCGGAATATTTATCCAGGGCAACGGCGCCCTTGTCAGCGGCAACGTCCTCAGCTCCCTCCAGGTAGGCATCGAGCTGAGCAATCCTCCAACCGGCGGCACCACCAGCGCGATCACCACCATTCAGGGCAACACCATTACCGATTGTCCCACCGCCGTCCAGGACTCTGTGTCCAATTGCCAGATTATCAGCAACAACGTTAACAGCGCCTCGCTGCCGTCAAGCGGGCCCGGCTCCAACGCTGTCGCCCAGGTTTATCTCACGGGTGTTACGGCGGGCGTGGCAAAAATCGCCGGCAACACATTCAGCTCGTTGAGCGGACTTTCCGCCATCTTTGTTCACCCCTCATGGAGCGGGCAGGCGACAATTTCCTCCAATCAGATCATCGGCGTTACCGATCCGACAGCAGCGGCCATCGTTGTCGAAGCGGACAATGCGAGCGTTACGGGAAACACCCTGCAAAACGTGACCGCGCCGGGGATCGGCGTCAACGCCAACGGGGCCGACATCGAAAACAACACCGTGCCAGCCGGAGCCGGCGACGGCATTTACCTCCAGGGCAACAACGCCACCGTCCGGCTCAACAACGTCACGGGCCATCCGATCGGGATCGAGGTGACCGACCCGGCTGCCGGCGGCAGCACAACTGCCACCACCACCGTCGATTCAAATACCGTCTCCAATTGTCCGACCGCCATCAAAGACACCACCACCGGGTCGTCCATCACCAACAACATCCTGGGCGGCGCGATCCTGCCCGCCTCCGGACCGGGGTCGGATGCGCGGGCGCAAATCTACCTCGCGGGCATCCCGGGGGGCCGTGCTCTGATCAGCGGAAACACCATCAGCACGCTGACCGGGCTGGAGGCGATTCTCGTGCACCCCTCCTGGAGCGGTTCGGCGTCGATCACCTCAAACTCAATCCAGAACATTACCTCGGCAAACGGTATCGAGGCCGACGCCAGCAATACCGTAATTACCGCCAATACCCTGCAAAGCGTCGGCGGGATTGGAATCGGCGTCTCCGGAAATGGCGACAACATTCAAAACAACAATCTCACAAGCGGAACCGGCATCGGAATCTACGCCGTGGGAATGCACCATACCATCAACGATAACACCCTGATCGACTTTGGAAATCCTCTGGCAGGCGACTGCATTGTTACCGCCGACGGCAGCGGAGGCACCACGATCGCCGGTAATACCATCCGCAAGACCGTCCCCAATCCGGCATGGATCCCCATCGTGATCAACTCGCTCGACAATCCGGGGGTTAACTACCGCTACGGAGTGCAGGGTCCCGACGGCGCCTTTACCCTCAGCGTGACGGCCGCCGTGCCTGGCGCTTCTGTCGCGCTACAGCCTCCACTCACAGGCTCTATCTCAACAATTCCAACGAGCGGAGTCCACTGGCGATACCGCCTTCATACGATCAGGCGGCAGGTTCGTCAGATCGCCAACGCCGCGATTTGAGACTCACTTGCGGCGGGGGCCACCTTCAGATGACACCAGATGTCCCAAATGTCCCCAAATGTCCCCTTTTTGAGGTAGGTGGTGACACAGGGGACATTTCCCAGACCGCCGCGGCCCACCCGGCGGTTGTCTCTTCTATTTTCGCGAAAAACGTTCCAAAACGTTTCCAACGTTCACGCCGGACACTGAGGGTTCTCTGCCGTCCGTCGCCACCGAAGCCAAAAAACGTTCAGAAACGTTCAAAACGTTCAGTCGCCTCCCACCAAGCCGGGCGCGAAGCGAAGCGCTGCCCCGGATCTCGATCGCCCGCCCGCATCCGGGGCTCCGCTGCCGCTCCGCACCCGGCTTGGCAAATGGCACTTTTGGCCACTTTTGGCACAAAAAATTTGGCACACCAGCCGAGTGCCATTGATCCCACTGTCATAGAGCGCCGAAACTCACCCCCTCGTGAGCGCTTCAAAACCAGCCAAATTGAGGCACTGGAGATTTGCCTCGTAGCGTATGCCTCCGGCGATCGCCGGGAGGCCACGATGCGATGGCGAATCAACTCAAGATGGC
>DATHPP010000368.1:0-29005 GCA_035483795.1 Tepidisphaeraceae bacterium
ATTGGTGAATCCCACGGCGGCGTCGCCGGCAATGACCACGTGCTCGGTGCCCGGCAGCGCCATGTGCACCTGCCGCGTGATCTTGTCCATCTGCTGCTGAATGTCTTCCAGGTCCTCCTGCGTGACCGGCTGCGACGTGGCCGGCGGCGCCTGGCTCGATAGCGCCGGGGCGGACTTCTGCGCCTTGAGCTGATCCAGCTCCTGGCGCATCTGCGCCTGCTCGCGCAGCAGCCGCTCGTATTCCTCACGCGTGACCGGTGCGGTGACCGGGGCGGGCTGCGTGACTGGCGGCTGCTGCGCCGACGCCACCGCGGCACAAAGGCCCACGGCAAATACCAGCGCGGTTGCTCCGTTCATTTTTACCTCACGTCAAGCGCAATGGATGATGTTGCCGGCGGCGATCTCCGCCGGCTGCTGCTCGGGCTCAACTTAGCGAACCCGCTGCCCTCGCCCGTCGCCCCTGCAAGTTATTCATGCCGGGTCCGGGCAGATCGCCGAGGGCCTGATGACGATGTGGATCCCAACCCCTGCGCCCGATGTCTCGAATGTCTCGAAATGTCGAAATGTCTCAATTTTTTTGGCCCGCGAACGTGAGACTTCCCCCAAACCGCCGCAACCTCCCCGGTATTGCGAGAAACGTTTCATTCTGTTTCAAACTGTTTCACGCCGCGGGGCGCGGCACAAAATGGCCAAAAATGGCCTAAAATGGCACTTCATATAACAAATTATTGCTATATAGCCATTTCGCATGTTCTTGCTCATTCTGCGGGACCTCGACGCGTTCACCGATCTTGCCCGGGCCGCCGTGATGCGATGCGCGGGCCGCGCGGACCCGGGCCGGCGCGCTGAGGCGGCGTGGGGCTTCCTCCACTTGCCTGTGTTGGATCGTGTTGGGCGCTCCTCGAGGTAACGCGTGGCGGGTGGTGCCCCGGCCTGCACGAGACCCTAGGCGCGGCGGGCGGTGCCCACCTACGCGGGATTGCGGATTGGCCCGGGCCGGGGATTCGACTTATTGAGCTTGTCCCCGGGTCTTTTGATCCAGTGCGGTCTGGAGCGTTTTCTCGAGGTTTTCGCCGCGGAGCGGGTTGCCTTCGGCGACGATCTGGCCGGTGTCTCCGTCGATCAGAAAGGCGTGGGGGATGGATTCGATGCCATACAATTGGGCGATTCGGGCCTTCCAGAATTTTCCGTCGTAGACCTGGGGCCAGGTCATGCCCTTGTCGGCGGTGACGCTCTTGACCTTGTCCGCCGAGTCAGGCTGGTCGAGGGAAATGCCCAGGACGTCAACGCCCTTGGGATGAAATTCGTTATAAGCTTTGACGAGCCCCGGCACTTCGCCCATGCACGGCCCGCACCACGTGGCCCAGAAATCGAGGATCACCAGCTTGCCTTTATAGTCGGCGGGAAAGTTCACCTGGGTCCCGTCCATTTTTTCGGCTTTGAAGGTCAGCGCCTTATGGCCCTTGGACAGGTCGGGCGGGAAGGGGATCTCAGCGACGTTCTTTTGCGATTTTTCGATCCGGAAGGAGCCGTCGGGGGTGAGGTCGGCCAGTTGCCAAGTCGTGCCTTTGACGTTGAACGGCGCGGTGACGTCGAAAACTTCGCGGCGCATGTCGAAGCGGCCGTCGCCGTTGATATCGATCATGAAGGCGGTGGCGCGGGGTTGGCCGGCCTCGTGTTTGCCGCTGAAATCGCCGTTGCAGGCGCTGTTGAGCAGCAACGCCTGATAGGTCTTGCCGGACAGGGTCACCGTGCCTTCATAGGCGTAATCGCAGTAGTAGAACAAAAAGGATTTGAATTGCGCCCGCTGGGGATCGGCGGGATCGAAGCGGTACGCCGCGATCGAGACCTTTGTCGAGTCGTCGCCGGCCTTGAGCGGAAGCACGAAATCGCCGGTGTACCGGGTCAATTCCTTGCTGGCTCCGTACGGTTGTTTTTTCCAGACCGGCGCCTTGTCGTCGGTGAGATCGCCGTTGCCATTGGCGTCGACGTACAGGGTTGCATCCTTTCCGGCGGGTTCGTCGATCGCGATCAGATACGATTTGCCGCCGAAGGTGATTTTGCCGTACATCGGCGACGACATCTCCGGCGCCTTTTGCAACTCGGCGGGTTTGTCGGCCGATAGCACGAGTTTTTGCGGCATGTAGAAGCCGACCTTGCCCATGGCGCCGGAGGGGAGGAGCTTCATGTCGGTCGTAGGGACGTCTTTGGTGGTCAGCGCCGCGTCGCTTTTGGGATTGTCATCCCCCGGTGCGGGCATGGAAAAAAGCAGCAGGGCGGCAACCGAGACGAGCAACGGAATTTGCAATGACCTCATGGCGCGCTTCCTTTCTCGAGTGGAGGGCCAATCGACACAGGTCCGGAGAGGACGGATTCTCGATAGCAATCTTGCACAACTGACGGCGAAGTGCAATCACAGAATTCGATCCTGACTCGCAATCGACCGATGAAAGATCGGGCCGGGGATGCATGAAGATCAGAGGTGGCAATCTTTCACCATGGGGGATGTGTGACTAGGATGTGGGGATGCGAACAGCGCGGATGGTGGGATTGTCAGCTCCCTCAGGCGCAATATCGGGCGGGTAGCACTGCCATCGGGCCGGGGGGCCTTTCACTCGTCTACCAGAATTCTGGCGAAGCTTTTGGGGAAGATGGCGCGGCGACGCGCCATGGTTGCGAGATGATTCTGACCGAACAACAGCTTGCCGCGGTGCAGGCCCTTTACGACCAGGGCGCTGGCTGAGGCACAGGCGATCGCTCCGCTGCCGCAGTGGCGCGGGGCGGCGGGGCGGGTGCTGGCCGGACGGCTGGCCAACAACCTGGGCGCGCCGCGGCTGGGCCGCATTCTTCACCGTCTGGCGCATCGCGAGGATCCGGCTGACCCGGAGGCGCTGTACTACAACACGTATGCGATTTTGGAGCGTCGCGGGCCGCTGGCGGCGCTCGAGCTGATGGAGCGGTACGGTGATTTGCCGGAGGCGCCGCCGGAAACGCAGGCCGATTGGCTTTCGCTGCGGGCCCGGCTGATGTTCGACTTCCGCGATTTTCAGGAAGCAACGCGCCTGCTGGACCGGGCGGAGAATCTTGCCACGAAGGCTTGGATTCTGGTCGAGCGGGCGGCGCTGCTGGAGCGGCAGGACCGCTACGCCGAGTCGCTGGCGACGGCCCGCCGGGCGCTGGAGCTTCATCCCTGGCATCGCCCCGCGGTTCAGGCCGCGGCCCATTTGCTGCAACTGATCGACCGCGACGATGAGGCGCTGGCGCTGCTCAAAACCGCCACCACGCACACCGAGAGCGTGACGGTCACGCTCCAGTTGGCCAGCCTTCAGACGGAATTGCGGCTCTACGAGGACGCGCGGCAGAGCTTCGAGCGCGCCGTCGAGCTGGCGCCGCTGGCCGATAAAATCTGGACCAAATGGCTGGCGGCACAGCGGTCGGACGCGGCGTATTACTGCGGGGATTACCAGAAAGCCGCCGAGCTGGCCGAGCAGGCAGACAACGCATTTTACAAGGCCGTTGCCCGCAAGCTTCGCGAGACCTGCGGCCGCGGCAAGCGGGTCGTCCTGCCGGTCGGCTTTATTCGCCAGCATCACATGACCTGCGCCCCGGCGACGCTGGCGGCGATCGGGCGGTTTTGGTTGATGCCCACTGATCACCTGTCCGTCGCGGAGGAGATCTGCTACGACGGCACGCCGGCCCACAGCGAGCGGCGCTGGGCCGAGCAGCACGGTTGGACGGCAATCGAATTCCGCACCGACTGGGAAAGCACCGTCGCCCTGATCGACGCCGGCATCCCGTTCACCTTCACCACGGTCGAGCCGTCCAACGCCCACTTGCAGTCGGTGATCGGCTACGACGAGCTGCGCGGCACGCTCATCATTCGCGACCCGTATTTCCGCCACTTCGGCGAGTTCGTGGCCGAAGCGTCGACTCAGCGCTGGCGTTCGACCGGCCCGCGCGGAATGCTGATGGCGCCGAAGGACAGAGCGCCGCAACTGCTCGATGGCCGGCGGTTGCCCGAGCAGTCGTTGTACGATGGACTGCACGCGCTTCAGACGGCGCTGGATCGTCACGACCGACCCGCGGCAGCAGGGGCGCTGGCGCAGATGGAACGGGAGGATGCTTCGCACCGGCTCACGTGGTGGGGACGCAGGGCGATCGCTTATTACGACAGCGATACCCCGGGGATGCTGGCGGCGTACGAGAAGCTGCTGGAGCTGTTCCCGGACGACGCCACGCTCAAGCTCGGCAAGCTCTCGTGCCTGCGGGTTCTGGCACGGCGCGATCAGCGGCTGGCGTTGCTGAAGGAAATCTGCGACGCCAAGGGGGCCGATCCTCTTTTTTGGGAGCAATACGCCCAGGAGTTACGGGAGGACGCGAGGCTTGCATCCGAAAGCGAGCGGCTCCTGCGCCGCGCGCTGCGTTTTCGCCGCTATCAGGCCAGCACCTATTACGCGCTGGCGGGCGTGCTGTGGGACCGCCGGCAGTTCGACAAGTCGCGGCAGCTTTATCGCATCGCCGCTTCGCTGGACGACAAGGACGAGCGGTTCGCCCGTTCGTATTTTATCGCCTCCCGTCACGCCAGGGAGAGCGAGCAGGTTCTGGCGATCCTGCGCGACCGTTTTGCCCGTAGCGGGCGTCGATCGGGCCGGCCGGCCAGGCTCCTGTTCTGGGCGCTGGAACAGCTCGACCGCGAGCTGGAAGGATTCGAGGTCCTGGACGAGGCGATCCGAATCCGCCCCGATGACGGCGAGTTGATGTTGCTGGCTGCCGACGCCCTGGCACGTCACGGGCGGTTCGATGCCGCGCAGCAGAGGCTGGAGGCATCGCAATCGCACTGCTCGACCAGTGCGTGGAACCGCACGGCGGCGGACATCGCGCTGTATCGCGGGGACAGCCAGCGGGCGCTGGCGCTGTGGCGGCAAGTGATCGAAGCCGAGCCCCTGGCAATGGACGCGCACGGGAGAATTGCGCGCCTCCTGTCCGAGGCGGATAGCCCGGCGGCGGCCGTGGCGCATCTTGACGCCGCCTGCGAGCGTTTCCCGCACAACTATCCGCTGCTGCAACTTCGGGCCGAGTGGGTTCACCACGAGGCCCCGGAGCGGGCCGAGCAAACCCTCCGCCAGCTCATCGAGCTTTATCCAGCGGACGCCTGGGCACGGCGCGAAATCGTGAGCGTGCTGCTGACATCTCAGAAGAATCAGGAGGCGCTGGCCGAGGCGGACGAAGCGGTGCGGCTGGAGCCGACGCGGGCCGCCTCGCATTATTTCCGCGGCGCGGCGCTGGAACGGCGGGGGCGATGGGGCGAGGCGCGCGAGGCATACCGCGAATCGGTGCGGATGTCGGTTGATTACGACTATTCGATCCGCAGCCTCGTGGCCTCCTGTCACACGCTTGCGCAGCGTCGCGAGGCGCTGGCGTTCGTCAAGGCGGAGCTGGAGAAGCAGACGATATTCGGCGACGGGCTGCTGGCGTGGCGTGGCGAGGCTTCGCGGGCGCTTGAAGCGGAGGAAGTGCTGGCGTTGCTGCGCGAGGCGCTGGGCGTTCGCCCGGACTTGTGGCACGCGTGGTCGGCGGTGACGGGGCAACTGCATTCGATGGGCCGCCTCGATGAGGCCCGGGCCAATGCCCTGGAAGCGACGCGGCGCTTTCCGCTGCTTCCGCGAGTGTGGCTCGACCTGGCCCGCGTCGAGCGCGGCCGCGGCGATCGCCCGGCGGAACTGGCGGCGCTCACCAAGACCCTGGAGATCAGCCCCGCATGGGCCGAGGCGATCCGCATCCTCTCTGAGGCACACGAGCGCGCCGGCGACTTCCAGCAGAGCCGGGCCGTTCTGGAGCAGGGCATCGCCCGCGCTCCCGGCGACGCGTATATGCACGGCATGCTCGCCGACATCCTCTGGAAGCTGGACGACCGCGACGGCGCGCTCAAGCACGTCGAGCGGGCGGTGCAACTGGATCCGGGATACGAGTGGGCATGGCACTCATTGTCGGGCTGGGCCGCGAGGCTGAAGCAGCCCGACCTTGCCGTGCGCATGGCGCGGGAGCTGACGCAGAAACGCGGCGGAGAGTCGCGATCGTGGCTGGTGCTGGCGCGAATGCTGGACAAGCCCGCCGATCAGGCGGAGCGGCTTGTTGCGATCGACCGGGCGATTGCCCTTTCCCCGCGCAACGCGGACGCGCACGATTTTCGCGCCGTGACATTGTGCGAGGCCGGGAAGCACCAGGAGGCGCTGTTGGCGTGCCAGCCGGGTGCGTGGGGTGAGAACGTTCCGATCGAGCTTCGCGGTCGGTCGGCGTGGGTGGAGGCGCAGCGGAAGAATTACGCCGCGGCCATTGTCGCCATGCGAAAGGCGCTCGAGGAAGCTCCGGCCTACTACTGGGGCCGCAGCGAATTGTGTAGCTGGTATCGGATCACCAACGACAACGCGAATTATCTGGAGGCCGCGCGGCAGATGGTTCAGCGGTGGCCGCTCGACGCCAAATCACTGGGATTCCTGGCCGACGCGAAGCTTAGGACCGGCGACCGCGAAGGCGCGCGGGCGGATCTGCGCCAGGCGCTGGCCCGCAAGCCCGACTATGGTTTTGCCAGCCGCACGCTTTTCGAGATGGAGCTGGAGGACAAGCGCCTGGAGGCGGCGGAGGAACTGGCCCGACTCACCCGCCACTTCGAGTCCAAGCCTGCGACGGCCATTCGCTCGATCAAACTGAAGTGCGCCAGGGGCAAACGCGAAGACGCCGCCGCCGAATTGCGCGAGTTGTGCACCGACCCGGCGACGCCCGATTGGGCCGTGGACGAAGCCGTGGAAGAGCTGGTTCGTCAGAAGTGGCAATTCACGATCGAGCAGGCGCTGGGGCAGGCGGTGGACCTGGGGAATGTGAAGCCGGTGGTCGCCCGGCGGCTGGTCGAGCGGCTGGGCAAGGCCGGGCAGTGGCGCCAGTGCCGCCGCCGGCTCAAGCAACTGGTCCAGCAGCCTGAGGCCTACCGCGAGGCGGTGCACGAATACCTTTGCGCCGCGGCGCACAAGCGCAAGATGCTGCTGGTCCGACTGTTCATCCTGAGTCATCGGCGCCAGATACGGGCGGAGACGCACATGTGGGGCGCCGCCGGATATGCCCTTCAGATGATCCACGACCACGGGGCCGTGATCCGGCTGATGTCCGATTGGCAAAGCCGCAAGGACGTCCGGGCCTGGATGCTGGCAAATCTCACCGGCGCCTACCGCGCCCGCGGCCAATATGCCATTGCTCACACCGTGAGCGAACATGCTTTTAAGCTCAACGACGATCACAGCCGTGCGCACGGCATCCATGCGCTTTGGCTCGCGGCCGATGCGCTGTTTGCCGCGAACTGCAAGCAAGCCCGGAGCTATCTGTCGGAGGTCGGCATGGCCGAGCAGCACAAGAGCTATCACTTTGTGCGCCACATGATTGACGCCGCTCTGGCCGTTTGCGGAACGGACAAGCCGGATTGGAACGCAGGGCGGGAAAAAGTGATCGCGGCCGAGCGGGTCTATCCCGGGTTTCGCCGCGAGCAGGAGCTTCGCAGGCTCTACCGCAAGTGCCTGCGGAAGATGTCAGGTTCCCTGCGTTTGGGCGGCCGGCTGTGGTGCTGGGGGCGGATGATCGGCTCTTGAGCGATCGGCGGTGGGGTAGTAGCGGTCGCGGTTCTCTTGCCACCATGCCTGCCAGGCTTCGAGTGCCGGTTTGCCGGATTCGGCGGCCTGGTCGCGCCATTGCTCGATCGAGCGGTTTTGCGTCTGGCCGGTGAGGCGGAACAGCGCCTGAGCTGCGGCGGCGCGCACCTGACCGTCGGGGTTCTGGAGCAACTGGATGAGGTCGGGGATGCACCAGGGCTGGGCGACGTCGCCAACGATCCGGGCCGCCTCCTGACACTTGAAAGTCTGGCCGGTCGAGCGCGGGGATTCGAGGTATCGCGTGAGCGGAACGACGCAGCGGTCGCCAAACGCCTTGAGCTCGTTTTCGCGAAGGTAGGCCATCTTATCCTCGCCGATCTGAGCGAAGAGGTCGTCGATGCGGGTGTTGAGCTCGGGATTGTCGCGGCCCTTGAGCACGAGAATATCGGTTATCCAGCGCGTGGCCTGGTCGAGGGCCTGCGGACCCTCCAGCGGCGTGACACGGCCGTTGGCGAGGCTGACGATCTGGCCCTGCTGCACGACCTGGTCGGCTCCGGGGCTGGCCAGGCGCGTCGAGCCGTCGAGCACGGCCAGGACAACCTGATCCGGGCGGCGCTGGACGTCGAATCGAGTGCCCAGGGCGGTCACGGTGGCGCCGGCGACGGCCAGCTCGAAGGGGGATTGTGCCTTGGCGACAACGGAGAAGACCTGGCCAGTGGCGAGGTCGAGACGGCGGGATTGGTTGAGGGCGATTTCGCTGTTTTCGTTGACGCGGATTTCCGAGCCGTCGTCCATGGCGAATTCGCAGCGGACGCCGGGGCCGGTGCGGACGCGCGAGCCGGGTGCGACGGCGGCGCCGGTTTGCATTGGACTCCATGTGCCGCCTGGGGCGCGGCATTCGATCAGGCCGGTGGCGATGTCGAGCCGGCCGATCGAGGCGATGCGGTTATCCCCGGGTTCGCCCGAGGACGCTTTGCCCTGCCACGGGCGCAGGAGCATGACGGCCAGCAGGAATCCCGCCGCCGCACTCGCAAGCGGCCAGAGCCAGCGGCTGGGGCGCGGGCGGGACTGCGCCAGTTGCATGACGACCCGGCCGGCGAGGTCGGCCGCGGCCTTGCGACGCGGGACAAACGTGCGGACGAGCTGGGCGTCCTGAAGACGCATCGCCTCGGCAGTCGCCCGGCAACCGGCGCAACCGGCGAGATGGGCGTCGAGCCGCGACCGCTCATCGGCCGGCAGCTCCCCGTCGATCTCCGCCGACACCAGGTTGATTGCGTCTTCGCATTCCATAGACACTCCAGCGGAAATAAATAGCTCCCGACCCTATTTTTCCTCCGAAACCAGGCGCTCGCGGAGCAGTTGACGGGCCTTGGTCAGACGCATGTTGACCGTGGCGGGAGAGATGCCCAACTGCTCGGCGATTTGCTTGTAACTGCAATCATCGTAGTAGAAGTGCATGAGCACCTGGCGGTAGGGCAGTGGCAGCTTCTCGACCTCGAGCATCAGGCGGCGGATTTCATCCTGCCGCGAGGATTGTCCCCCGGGGTCGCCGGCCGGTTCCTCGATGACAGGCCCGGGCAGCGCCGACATCGACACCTCGCTGCGGGCCGACGCCTTGAGCCAGTCGAGGCAGCAGCGGACGGCGATCCCGCACAGCCAGGGGCCAAAACGCTCGGGATCGTTGAGCGTCGAGAGCGCGCGGAGCCCGCGGAAAAGCGCTTCCTGAGCCAGGTCCTCGGCGGCGTCGGCCCGGCCGACGCGGGCATGGCAGACCGCCAGCACGCGCGCGGCCCAGCGCCGGACCAGCGGGTCGTACGACTCGACCTGCCCGGACAGCACCTCGCGGACTAGCTGGGCGTCCGACATCGTGAATCGTTTTCAAGGCCGTTGCGCCGCCGCTGGCGGAGAAACCGTCACCAGGGTTGTCAGTCTGCCATCGTGGCCGAGCTTTCGGACGCGGGGAAGCCAGCCGTTGCCTTCGTTGGGACCTCCGTTGGCGTTCGTATATTCGAGGACATACAGGTCGTTATCGTGCAGGGCGACGGCGGTGGGAGACCAGGGACGTTCGGATTTGAGAATCATGCTGACCAATCCGTCCGGCGTGATCCTGACGACCCGGTGGCAACTAGTTGCCGGGGCGAAGATCGTGCCGGTGGAAACGACCGCCAGCCCCCTGAGAAAGGGCGTGTGTCGGGAGGAATCGTGGTCGGGAGGGTCTTTATCGCAATCGGGGACGACGAGCGGATGCACGATGGTCGTGACGTTGCCGTTCATTCCGACTTTGAAGACGCCGCTGGGCGAGGCGACGTAGAGCGAGCCGTCGGGGCCGGGGGCGAGGCCGGTGACGCCTTCGTTGAAGCCGGCGAGCGTTTTGGCCAGCTTGGGAGAGAATTGGGTGATCATTCCCTGCGGAGTCATCCGAGCGACAGTGAGGCCGCCGGGCTTGGACTGCTCTGGGTTGTCAACTCCGCTGCCGTAATAAAGGTCGCCGTCACGGCAGATGGCGATCGGCGCGCCGCCGTCGGCGAAAATGATTCCGGGTTGGAGGCCGTCCAGCGTGACTCGCTGAAAATACTTCGGCTGTGTGCGGGAGAAACTGCCCTGTGGATCGAGGCACATCCAATGGCCGCCCCGGCTCGGATGGATACACGTGAGCTTGCCGTCGGGCTCGATCCGCATGACGCCATGGCCGGAATAGACGAAGAAAACCTGCCCCGTGGGATCGACAACGATACCGGACGCGGGATGGGCGCGAGCGGAGGCAACGATCCAACCGCAATGCATCATCGCGGCGACAAGGATGGACAGCATTCGAGCTTTGGGCATGTCACCTCTTGATCTCCGCTACCACGGTTGCCGTCTGAGTCGGTTGAAGCCTGCGAACGCGCGGGCGCCAGCGTGTGGGCGGCTCGTCGGTGAATTCGAGCACGTAAATATCGCGATCGGCCAGCGCGATTCCGGTCGGGAGCCACGGGCCTTGGGACCGCAGAATCACCGAAACGGTGCCGTCGCGGGTGATTTTGAGGACGCGGCGGCAGTTCGTGGCGACGGCGTATACGACTCCGGCTGGATCAACCGCCAGCCCGCGCAGGTACGGGTCCGGCTCGTTCGAGTTGGCGACGTGCTGGCAATCCTTCAGTTCAATCGGGTGAACGAGCGTTGATACGCCGCCGTCTGTGTTGATTTTCAGGAGGGCGCTGGGGCAGGCGGCGTAGAGCGTGCCGTCGGGGCCGCACGCCAGGCCCGTGATGCCGCCGAGTTTTTCGGTGGTGCGGCTGAAGTTGGGCGTGAAATTCGTGACGCTTCCGTCCGGGGACAGTCGGGTGATCTCCTGGCCGCGGTCGGCATAGTAGAGGTTGCCGTCGCGATTGATCACGAACGGACAAGCGTCGGTCAGAATCAGCGACGGATTAAAGTCCGCCGGCATTACCCTCTGGAAATTGGGCGTGACGTGGGGGCGAAACCACTTCATGAAATCGGCGTGGGTGAAGGCCCCGAGTGTATCGGAAGCCAGCCAGTGTCCGCCACCCATGTCGGATGACGGCGTAAGTTTGCCGTCGGCGGCGAGCTTCCACACGATCCCTTTGCCGGTGCCCTCGGGTGGTGGCGGCGAGTTGTCAACGAAGAAGATATCGCCCTGCGCGGTGACGACGATTCCTGAGCCAGGATGGGCAGTGGCGGGCGCGAGGCGGAGGAGGCATACGGCCAGAATCACCAGCGCAGACCGCAGTCGATGCGTCATTCGAGCAATCTCCGTATGTAGTAGATCAGCGGCAAAGAGTCATTACCGGAAAAAAGTTGGCAAAACCGGCATTAGCTGCGGTCGCCGACTCTACCTACACCTGCGACGACGAGCATTCCCGTTCACAGTGGAGGTTTCCATGAGACTCAATTTCGCAGCGTTCGGAATTGCAGCGATGGTGGTGACGGCGGCGCTGGCTTCATCGCCGCCGTCACTGACCGACCGGCTGATCGTTCATGAGTGGGGCACGTTCACGGTTTTGCAGGACGAGCAGGGGAACGTGATCGGCGGGGTGAATACGGATGACGAGCCGGTCCCCCCGTTCGTGCACAGTGTGAACTCCTCGGTAATCCGAGATGAGACACAGGCGCCGTCGATCTTCTCCAAAGGAGTGCCGGCGTGTGACCGGAGCGTTTGGGTGCGGCTGGAGACGCCGGTCATCTACTTTCATGCCCCGCCGGGCCACTCGAAGGCGATCGACGTGGATGTCGCGTTTCATGGAGGTTGGCTGACCCAGTTTTATCCGAACGCGCAGGTGGACGCTCCGGAATTGACCGACCGCGAGTATGTGCCGGGCAGGTTGACGGATGCGACGCTCGGCAAGCTTGGTTGGCACAACCTGCGACTTGTTGCTGGCCGGGCCGGACCGCGGACGACGGATCCGGTTTGGCTGTGGCCAAGGCAGGTCGAGGCAAGGGACCTGACCGCGGAGAACGGCGAAAGCGAACGCTTTATCTTCTATCGCGGGGTGGGGCACGTGAAGACGCCGCTCCGCGTGTTGAGAACGGAAGACGGGAAGCACTTTGAGATTCGCGCCGACCTGGATCAGGCAAGCTCCGTCCCGTCGTCGATGGGGCCGCTCTGGCTCGTCGATGTCAGGGACGACGGGAAAATGGCAATGCGATCGATCGCACGGATCGCGTGGGGCGGCAAGCAAGCCCCGCTGCCGATTGATGCGTCGTTCACGGACGACCAATATTCGTCTGATCTCACGGCGTTGCGACGGTCGCTGCGAAGCGCGCTGGTGGGGGGCGGCCTCTACGACGACGAGGCGGACGCGCTGCTCAATACATGGGAGACATCGTATTTTCGGCGGCCGGGGCTTCGGCTGTTCTATCTGGTGCCGCGGGGTTGGACCGACCGCACCTTGCCAATGAGGATCGGCGAACCGGGCGGAAATGGCGGGCCGGCGCCGGAGGTGCGGCGGCTGATGGTGGGGCGGATCGAGCTGGTGAAGCCCGAGCAACGCCGGCGGCTGGCTCAGATCGCCAAAGGGCCGGCGTCGAACCCGGCGTGGCTGTTCGGGGCGATGAGTGCGCTGGGCGGCGACCGTTCGGACACGGAAGGCTGGCTCAAGAACCTCGCGGACGGAACGCAGACGCCTGGAGCCCCGCACGTCGATGTACCCACGGACTATCGCGCCTACCTGGAGCTGGGAAGGTTCCGCAATGCCCTGATTCTCGAGGAGGAGTCGAGACGGCCGACGCCGGCACTCAAGGCGTTTATTCAATCGTACGCTCTGGGATCGTGAAGAAACGCCGGAGGCGAGCGGCGGGCAGTGCCCGCCGTCTGTATTCAGAATTCCACGTGGACGCGGACACCGCCGATGAAGATGGGGCCGCGGTCGCGGTTGTAGGCGGGGTTGTCGACGAACTGGAAGTCGCCGGTGACGAAGACGTGCTGGTAGATTTTGCAGTTGTAGAAGGACTCGACGATGTTTTCGGTTCCGTAGTGGGGGAGGCGGCCGTCGCCGATGATGAAGCCGTGTCCGCCGGCGGCCAGGTAGGCGCGGTGGGCATCCGAGATGCCGTTGACCACCACTGCGATGCCCGCCACATCGTCGGGACGGTGCCAGGAGGTTCCCCGTGAACTCAAGCCGATCGAGGCGGTGGCATCCACCTCGGTAAAGCAGAACGATTCGGTCTGTCCGTTGTTCCAACCCAGTCGGCCGAACAGGCCCAGGTCTTTGGTGAGCGCCTGATCGGCGCTGAGGCCGAATCCCCACTTCGCGCTGTAGGTTCGCGTGAGCGTGACATCCGGCACTGACGATCCTGCCTCGGCGATGGCCTGGCGGTAGTTGCCCATGTGGGCGAGGTTTCCGTACGCGAGCCAGCGTGCCGTGCCCGGCTGCTCGTGGAGGGTCCAGCGCTGCTCGAATTCGATCGCCTGCCCCAGTGCCTTGGGGACGTTCCAGTCGATGGTCGAGCCGTTGGCGTCCTTGGGCATGGTGAAGGCGCCGTAGCGCAGGGCCCAGACCGGCTGGTTGAGCTCGAGGACCAGTCCGTAGGTGTAGCCGCGGGTGTCGGCGGGATAATCCCAGGCCGCGTTGTCCATCAGCGACCAGTTGAGGTACTGCGTGCGCGGGTCGTGGCTGTAGGCGTTGTTGTCGAAGAAGTCGGTGGCGGCGACCTTTCCGAAGGTGACGGTGAGCCGGGAGATGTCGCGAAAGCCGGCGAGCTGGTTCTGGTCGGAATCGACGCGCTCCTTCTCGCCCCCGAGACCGAAGGTCTGGCGGAAGAAGGCGCGGGCCACGTAGGGCTGTGGTTCGGGGGTTCCGACGCGGGGGATTTCGCCGTTGGGGAAACCCGCGATTCCGGTGACCCCGCCGAACCCTTCCCCGCCGGAGACTTCCGGGTCGAAATAGAATTCCCCGCCGGTCCAGGGAAGCCGCGCGCCCATGAACAGCGTGCCGGTGACGGAGGTTTTCCAGGGTTCGTGCGGCGGGACGTCGAACGGGCCCGTAAATTGCGCTGGGAAGATGTCGTGTTTCTGGCTGACGACGGTTCCCTGGGCGTGAACGCTGAACTGGTCGACGTCCGGCTGCAAGGGCTGTGTTTGGACTGGTCGAGTCGCCGGATCGGTGGGGCCGTCAGCCCGCGCCTTTACAGGAATAATCAGCAGCATGAAGAGCAGCGCGGCCCAGCGCGTTCCGCCGCCGCGTCGCGCCGGTACGCAATGCCCTTGCCCCGCATCTGATGCGGGCAGACCGATCATCCTCATGCTCCTTCCCAGGTGCGGGGCAAGTTCGGCCGATCAACCAAACGATTTTGAATATTCAAATAGAGTCGGATGAAGCGAATGTCAATCGTCTGATGGGGACCGGAACGGGTGGTGCGTGGCGGCGGCGGCGCTTGGGTCGCCATCGCCGGAATGGTGGATGCCATCGTCCAGAGTGGTGTAGGGGGCGATGAATTCGGAGTCGCCGAGTTGTCCACCGCGATGGGCATCCACATGGATCGCGTCAACCACGGCGCCGTCGAGGCTGACGAGGGCGAGGCTGCGTTGGAGCCCGCCGGCGGCTGGCTCGGCCTGCGAGCCCAGGGTCAGCGTGAGCTGTCCTTCTTCCCGCGGCCGATGCACGTGGGGGGCGAGGATGCGGTACATCACCGGAACCACAAACAAAGTGAGGATGGAGGCGCTGACGAGTCCCCAGACGATGACGGTCGCCAGGGGCCGCTGGACGTCGGAGCCGATTCCGGTGGCCAGCGACGCCGGGAGCAGGCCGAGGATGGCGACAGTCGAAGCCATGAGGATCGGCCGCAGCCGTTGCTGGGTGCCTTCGAGGATGGCGTCGTCGATCTCCATTCCGTCGATGCGGAGTTGGGTGATGCGGCGGATCATGACGACGCCGTCCATGATGGCCACGCCGAACAGGGACGCGAAGCCGACGCCGGTCGAGACGTTCAGGTGCATCCCGCGGAAGTAGAGGGCGAGAAACCCTCCGACCAGGGCAAAGGGGACGGCAAGGAATACGACGAACACCGCCCGCTGCGATCCGAATGCCGCGGAGAGGATGACGTAGACGATCAGCAACGTGATCGGCACCAGGGCGGCAAAGTGATGTCGGGCGCGGGTGAGGTTCTCGAACATTCCCAGCCAGGCGACGT
Source organism: Tepidisphaeraceae bacterium (assembly GCA_035483795.1). Classification (GTDB taxonomy): domain Bacteria; phylum Planctomycetota; class Phycisphaerae; order Tepidisphaerales; family Tepidisphaeraceae; genus DASXMX01. The sequence goes on from DATHPP010000368.1 coordinate 15,264, forward strand.
TGTAGCCGGCCGGCAACGGAACCTCCCGGGCCATGACGTCCTGGGCTTCGCGGACGAAGCCGCCCTGGTCGCGGCCGACAATGTCGCACCGGACGGTCATGCGGCGCTTGTCATTTTCGCGGGCGATGAGCGTCTGGCCGTCCTTCAATTCGATTTTCGCCACCTGCGACAAAGGCACGGAAATGCCGTCGGCGGTAAAGACGGGAAGCCGGCCGATCGCGTCGGCGGAATTCACGTAGCTTTGCGCGAATTTCACGACGACGTTGAATTGCCGCTCGCCCTCGTAAAGGGTGGTGACCGGCGAACCGCCCAGCGCCGTGTTGATCAGCGTGTTCACGTCGTCCATCTTGATGTTGTAGCGGGCGCATAGCGCCCGATTGGGCGTGATGACGAGTTGGGTCGACGGGCCTTCCTGTTCGAGATTGGCGTCGACGGCGCCGCGAATTCTGCGCAGGCGTTGGACGGTTTGGCGGCAGAGGTCGAGCAACACCGCCGAATCCGGCCCGGAATAGTCGATCGCCAGGTTCGCCGAGGTGCCGTTGGTGTCCTCGGTGACGCTGTCGATGATCGGCTGGGTGAAGTTGAGCCGCACGGTGGGGAACTGGGCGCGAAGCTTGGCGCCGATGGCGTTGATCAGCTCCTGCTTGGTTTTGAACTGCACCCACTGCGCCCGCGGGCGCGGGCCGATCATGTATTCCTCGCGGCTGGGCGGAAAGGGGTCGGTGCCGTCGTCGTTGCGGCCGGCCTGGGTCATGGCAAACTGAACGTCGGGAAAACGGAGGATCAGGTCGCGGATCTGGTTGCCGTACTGGGCGTTTTGTTCCAGCGACATGCCGTCGGGCATGTTGGCACGAAGCCATATGACCCCTTCGTCCATATACGGCAGGAATTCGGTGCCGATTTCGGGGATGATGCGGAGGAAGATGAAAGTCACGAGGCAGAGCGCCCCAGCCGCGACCGGCCAGCGCCAGCGGAGCAGGAATTCCACGATCTGCCGATAGATCGGCCGGAAGCGGCGCAGCAGCGGATTTTCCCAGTCGAGCATGCCGTTGCGAAACAGGAGCGTCGCCAGCACCGGCACGGCGATCATGGCGAAGATCAGCGCGCCCAGCAGCGCGAACACCAATGTGATCGCCATCGGCCGAAACAGCAGGCCCTCGATCTGCGTCAGCGTGAGCAGCGGAAGATAGGTGGCGATGATGATCAGCATCGCAAACAGGACGGCGTGCTCGACCTCGTCGACGGCGTTGAGGACGGCGTCGCGAATCGCCCGCCGCGAAAGCCGCCCGCGCACCTGCCCGAGCCGGTGGGCGATCTGGTCGGCGATGATCACCGCCGCGTCCACGATGATTCCAAAGTCGATCGCCCCGATCGACAGCAGTCCGATGGGGATGCTCGTGAAGTACATCAGGATGATGGCGAACAGCAGCGCAAACGGAATGGTCAACGCCACCAGCAAGGCCATTTTCGGGCTGCCGAGGAAGAACAGCAGCACCAGGATCACCAGCGTGATACCGATCAGCACGCTGTGCGAGACCGTTTCCAGCGTGTTGGTGATCAGGGTTTCACGGTTGTAGTACGGTACGATGCGGACTCCCTTGGGGAGCACGTTCTCGTTGAGGTCCTGGACCGCGGCTTCGATGTTCTTGAGGGTTTCGGAGGGGTTCTCGCCCTTGCGGAGCACGACGATGCCTTCGACTGATTCGTTGTTGCGGTCTTTGGCCCAGATGCCCGAAGGCTGGGGATAGCCAAGCCCGACGGAAGCCACGTCGCGTACATAGATGGGCGTGCCGTCGACGGATTTGATGAAGACGTGGGAGATGTCGGTCTCGTCGGCAAGGGTGCCGACGCCGCGGATCACGAACGATTCGGCGCCGCGGCGGACGACGCTCCCGCCCGATGCCGAGTTGTTCGAGCTGACCGCGTTCACCACGTCACCCAGCGCGATGCCGTATTGCTCGAGCTTCCTGGGGTTCAAGGTGACCTGATACTGCTTCACGAAGCCGCCGAAGTTGGCGGTGTCCCCGACGCCCGGCGTCCGCAGCAGCCGCCGGATAATCACCCAGTCGTTGAGTGTCCGCAGTTCCATCAGGTCGTGTGTCCCGTCCGATTTGATCTGGTAGCGATAGATCTCTCCGTAAGCCGTGGTGTACGGCTGCATCTGCGGCGTGATTCCGGCGGGCAGATTGATGTTGGGAAGGGCCTCGCTGACGCGCTGCCGGGCCCAGTACCCCTCGGTCCCTTCCTCGAATTCCATATCGACGACGGAGAGCCCGAAGATGGTTCGCGAGCGGATCGTCTCGACCTTGGGAACGTTCCCCATCGCCAGCTCGATGGGGATGGTAACCTGCCGTTCGACTTCTTCCGGCGCCCGGCCGGGGTACATAGTGACCAGTTCGACCATCTGGGCGGAGATGTCCGGATAGGCGTCGATCTTCTGCTGCGTGAAACACCAGACGCCCAGGGCGATGCTGCCCGCCATCAGCGAAAGGACCAGCAGGCGATGGAGCATCACGATGGCAAGGAACCGTGTGAGCATGGTCAATCTCAGGTGACTGGACGGGACTGAACGGCCGTGCGGGATTCCGCGCTGAGGGCTTTCACGTGGCACGGGCTTCCAGCCCGTGGGCGGCAGGGCCGTTCAACTGACACCGGATTTGGTGTGGAAAAACCAACTTGCCTTACCGAAGCTTTCTGGCGTGAAAACAGAAGGTTGTTTGCGCTGTGACACTTGGTGTTCCCACACCAATACCCGGTTGGGTCTTCATCCCCCTTGCCCACGGGCTGGAAGCCCGTGCCACGAAAAAATGCGGAATCGTGCAGGGTCATGTCGCTTATTTGACCTCTTCGAGGGCGGAGACGACGTAGGGCTTGAGGAGAATGGTCCCGCCGGAAACGATTTGGTCCCCGGCTTTGATTCCCTTGAGGATTTCGACGTCGGTCCCGCCCACGGGGTCGCCGGCTAGCACTTCGACGGCGCGATAAGCGCCCGGCCCGGCGGCGACGAGCACGTAGTCGGCGCCGCCGTCGTGAACCAAAGCATTCACCGGCACGACCAGCGCGTCGCGGGCGTCGGTGCCCAGCCCCACCTCGGCAAACATGTTCGAGTGCAGCCGGTTTTGCGGGTCCTCGATGACGAACAGCACGCGAAGCGTGCGGCGGTCTTTCACCAGGACTGAGCCGATACGAGCCACCTTGCCTGAAAATGTGATTCCCGGCAGCCCGTAGAACCGGGCGGTACACGCGGCGCCGATCGCGATCAGCGGCACGCGCGATTCGGGAACATCGGCCGCGACGATCAGCGTTCCCTCCTGCCCTTTGACCAGCAGATCCGGCGGAGCGTCGGCGTCGATCAACTGCCGGGCCAGGCTGTCGCGGACGCGCAACGAATCGGTGAGGGTTTTCTTCGCTTCATACGTATCTTTTTCCATTTGAAGCTGGGCTTGGAGCAGGTCGGCTTCGGCGGCCTGGAGGTCTTTGGGCGCGTCGCTCCCCACCCTGACCAGTTCCCTCAGGCGGGTGGCGGTCTTCTGAAGGTCAGCCACCTTCGCTTCGTCCAAGCCGCGGATCTTGGCCACTTCGTCTTGGTTGTACTCCACATCGTCCTGGCTCTGAATCCAACTGGTGTAGGTAGTGAAAAGGTCCGGGGAGCCAAAATTCCAGGCGGGCAGCACCGTCGCGGGCTCGGCCGTGGGGCGGGTGGGCGATTCGCCTGCCGGGCGCGACGCGGCGCTGCTCGGCGCCCGCGTCGTCCCGGCGCCGACGGCCAGCCGTGCGATGACAGCACCGGTTGCCGTGAGAATCGGCGTGGAGAGCTTCTGCGCCGACACCGTGGTGAAGGACAGACGCTTCATCAGCGGAGTTTCCGGCGCAATGGCGATTTCGCCGTGCCGGACGACGCGGACCGGCGCCGTCTGCTCGGTGTCGGCCTCCCGCGCCGTCTGGGGCTCGCTGCCGGCGGGCTTGAGCAGCAGGACCACCAGCACGCCGATGCCCAGTACCGCCGCCGTGCTGAGCACCTGACGCTGGAGTTCGCCGGATGCGTGTTGTTTGTCTCCATCGGGCATGATGACTCCGCTATCCGTTCGTCAGGGTAGAACCTGCGTTCCCACGGCGGTGTTCAGGTTGTGCAATGAGCGCCAGTAGCTCAGCCGGAGCGCCAGGTCCTGCCGCAGCGCGTTTCGGTAGTCCGCCTGCGCGCTCAGTACGTCCACCAGCGCGTAGCCACCCAGCTCATATCCTTTTTGCAGCTTGTCGCGGGCGTTTCTGGCCGACTCGATCAGCATCGCGCCATTCTCGCGAAGAATGTGATGCGCCGCGTTGAAAGCATCAAGTGCCTGCTCGATGTCGGAGCTGGCCTGGATTACTCCGGCGTCATAGTTGATCATCGCCTGAAGGGCGGCGGACTTGGCCTTGCGGATGTTCCCCTGGTTGCGGTCGAAGATGGGGATCGTGCTCTGGATGGCGGCGTTGAACTCACTGGTGTTGCGCTGACCGATCGGCACCTGTTCCTGGAAGGTGTACCCGCCGGATATGGCGATCTGTGGCGCCGCCTGTCGCTCCTGGTTCTGCACGTCGGCCCGAGCCTGGGCGAGCTTGTATCGCAGGGCCAGCAGGTCCGGGCGATTCTCGTCGGCCCGCCGCATCAGTTCACCCAGATTCAGCTCGGGGATTTGCGACGGAATCTCCAAAGTTCCAATGACATCAAACGACTGGTCCGGCTGGCTCCGGCCCAGGTGGACGCGAAGCGCGGACTTGGCCGCGACCAATGCCCGCTCGTCCTGGTCGACGGTTTGTCTGGCGGTGATCAGTTGTACACGGACGCGATCCAGCTCGACGTTACCGACGCCGCCTGCTCGTACCCGCGCGGTCGTGATCTCCAGAAGCTTCTCGTTTTGCCGCAGGTCTTCCTCGTCGAGCGACAAAGTCGATTTGGCCTGTAGCACGTCATAAAAGGAGGAGATGGTCGCCGAGACCTGCTGGCGGATCTGGTCGGCGCGGGTTGCGCCAGCGGCGTTGGCCGCCTGCTTTGCGACCTCGATCGCCGCCTCCCGTTTGCCGAACAGCAGCCAGTCGACCGGGTAGGTGAGAATGGCGTCGTATTGCGGCGGACCGGAAGGATTCGAGGGGCTCAGAGCCGACCGGTTGAAGGTCTGAAGCACGGTGTCCAACGTAATGGTGGGGTTGGGAAATACGCTTGCAGTCCACACGTCGGCCCGCGCCTGGGCGACGTCCTCGGCGGAACTTTTGATCGCCAGGTTCTGCTCGAGGGTTTCCTCGATGGCGCCAGCCAGGGTAATCGCGGACGGCCGCGTCGCCGGCTCCGTCGCGGCGTCGGCCGGTGTGCTCACCGGGGACGAAGGCAGAGTAGCCCCTCCTACCTTCTCGGAATATCCGTTCATAAATCGCTGAAACTCGGGCAGGCGATACTCGGGCTGCTCGGCGGAGCATCCATAGAGCAAGCCCGTCGCCAGCGCGGTAAACATGGTTGATGCCAACGCCCGGCGCAGGCGGCGCAAACCGGCGCCGGCCGGTTGCTCCGCACGAGTTGCCGACAGGTCAGCCATTCTCAATACTCCTTCGCGATCGGAACGCGGTTCGCGCTCAACTGAGATCTCGAAGTATCGTCGTTCGTTTGGCGCTGGTAGCCAAATAATGAGGGTGCGTGATTCATCGTTTTCGTGGCACGGCTTTCTAAGCCGTAGACGAGGGGGACCCAAGACACAAGACGGCATTGGTGTGGAAACACCAAGTTCCACGGCGTGGACAAGTTCCTCGCTTGCGGGCCAAAAGGGCTTCGGCAAGGCACGTTGGTTTTCCCACACCAAGACCTGCATCGGCTGAACGAGTTTACCCGGCGCACGGGTTAGAAACCCGTGCCACTTGAAAGCCACCAGCGCGGAATCGCCCACGCTAAGAAGACGAACCCTACCTGGAATCGAGATCGATACCGTGGCCGCGGAGGACGGCCCGTCGCAAGCGCCGCTCTTGCGATTCCGCAATGTGGGCCCACATTCCCAGTCCGACGCCACGGCTGTGAATCACCAGCCAGCGGACCATCCGCTCGCCGGTCCGCTCGCGCGGGATCGGCAAGTGGGCATGATACAGGCGGAGGTGCGCGTCATAGCGTTCCATCTGGCCGTGCGATTTGCGCGCAAGAGAGACCACCCGCGCCTGCCGGCCGCCGGCGCCGAGCCTTTCGGCAAGCGCATCGAATGTCCCGGCCCAGAAGCGGTGATGAGCATAAGACCTGGCGATGGCGTCCGCCTCAGGATGCGTGCCATCCGGCAGAGGGGTTGAGTGATTGCACGTCATACGTCCACCATTCGAGAAAAACAGAACGCGTGAATGACCTTTCCCCCGGGGACAGCACCTTGCCATGACGGCGTTGACATCGAGCACTCAAGTAATATACTCCCCTATAGTATGGCCCTTCGGGGGAAGTCAAATTTATCTTGGAAGAACATGTCGCATACCGTTCGAGACAAGCAGAAATTGCTCAATCGAATCCGGCGGATTCGCGGGCAGGTGGAGGCGATCGAGAATGCGCTCGAGGAGGAGCAGGAATGCTCGGCGGTGCTTCAGCTCATCGCCGCCGCCCGCGGCGCCATGGCCGGGCTCATGAGCGAGGTGATCGAGGACCACATTCGCGATCACCTCGTGGATGCGGAGCGGCGGCCGACGCAGGCGCAGCTCGCCGCCGCCGAAGAGCTGATCAACGTGCTAAAGTCTTATCTCAAATAGTGACGGTGCAGCTTCCCAAACCTCGCATACCGGATGTGGGCCGGCACGGCGGCGTGGTCATTCCCACCGAAATCGGCACGATGGAGGTCAGCGTCTTCCATCGCGACATGCCGGCACGGTTCGAGCTGTTCTTCTACGATCGCCGCGGCGAACTGGAGCTTCCGCCGATCGGCGTACTGATGGACGTGCTGCGGCCGGACGGGCGGCGGCAACGGTTCCACTTCGTCCGCTACGGCTATTCACTGGAATCAACCGAGGACGTTGCTCCCCCGTTCGAGTTTTCCGCCCGGCTGTCAATCCCGCAGGAAGGGAGCATGCAGGTTTATGACATCCGGTTCATGCGGCATGCTTCCGTGGGCGACGGCACGGTCACCGCGCACCGCCGCCGCTCTCCCGTCCCGCTCCATCACCGGTTGCGCGACGGTTTTCTGGAGCGATTCCGCGGGGCGAAACAAAAGCAGGTAACCGGCGGCCGCGTCGCATCGCTGCTGTTGCGGGCGGCGTGGGGGCCGACCGAAGAGGTGATGGCCAACCTGGAGACCTCGCCCAACGGTTTGGCTGAGGCGGAGGTCGAGCGCCGGGGAGCCGTCTACGGGCCAAACGAGGTTGGGCAGGAGCAACATCACGGCTGGGCTTTCCGCCTCTGGGGCGCCGTGCGCAACCCGCTGGTCGTCCTGCTGACGGTGCTGGCGATCACCTCATACGCGACCGGCGACGCCCGCGCCGGCACGGTAATGGTGCTTATGGTGCTGCTGGGCGTGGTGCTGCGTTTCGTGCAGGAGACGCGTGCCGACAACGCCGCCGCCAAGCTGCGGGCGATGATCCGGGTGACGGCAACCGTCATCCGCGGCGGAAAGGCGCTGGAAGTTCCGCTGGCCCAGCTGGTGCCGGGTGACGTGATCAAGCTCGCCGCCGGCGACATGATTCCGGGCGACGTCCGCATCGTCGCGGCCAAGGACTTGTTCGTCATTCAGGCGAGCCTGACCGGCGAATCGCTTCCGGTGGAAAAGTCCGATGCGCCCGAACGGCGGACGGGAATCTCGCCGCTGGAGCTGAGCAACGTCGGCTTCCTGGGCACCAGCGTCGAAAGCGGCACTGCGACGGCGGTCATCGCCGCGGTCGGGCAGGGCACCTACCTGGGCAGCATCGCCGCCCAGATGTCGGCGACCCCGCCGCAGACCAGCTTCGACCGCGGAATCAACCGATTCACCTGGCTCATGATCCAGTTCATGGCGGTCATGGTCCCGCTGGTATTCATCATCAACGGCATCAGCAAGCACGATTGGAAGGAGGCGTTCTTCTTCGCGCTGGCGGTGGCCGTCGGCCTGACGCCGGAGATGCTGCCGATGATCGTATCGGTCTGCCTCTCCAAAGGCGCCATGCTGATGAGCCGCCAGAAGGTGATCGTCCGCAAGCTCAGCGCGATCCAGAATTTCGGGGCCATGGACGTGCTGTGCACCGACAAGACCGGCACGCTCACGCTCGACCGGGTGGTGTTGGAACGCCACTGCGACGTCGCCCGCCGGACCGATCAGAGCGTGCTGCTGATGGCCTATCTGATCAGCCATTTTCAGACTGGGCTGAAGAACGTGCTCGACCGGGCGATCCTCGATCACCAGGAGCATCACGAGCAGATTTCGGCCGAGGGGTACGAGAAGCTGGACGAGATCCCGTTCGATTTTTCGCGGCGGATGATGTCGGTGGTCGTCGCCGACCGCGACGGGACGCCGCACATCTATACCAAGGGCGCTCCGGAGGAAATTTTCCGCCGCTGTACGCAGTTCGAGCTGGATGACGAGCGGCTCCCGATGGACCCGATCCTCATCGAGGCCTTGCAGGATGAGTACGAAGCCCTCAGCCGCGAGGGTTTTCGGGTGCTGGCGGTGGCGTTCAAGGAGGTGCCGCGAAAGGAAGCCTACTCCAAGGCGGATGAGTCGGACCTGGTCCTCAAAGGCTACGTTGCCTTCCTCGATCCGCCCAAGGAAACTGCCGCCCCCGCGATTACGGCGCTGCGGCAACACGGGATCGCCGTGAAAGTACTCACCGGCGACAACGATCTGGTCGCCCGGAACGTCTGCGCCAAAGTCGGGCTCGATACGCAAAAAGTCCTGCTGGGCGCCGACGTCGAGAAGATGAACGACGAGCAGTTGGTGCAGGCGGCTCAGGAAACGACGCTCTTCTCCCGACTTTCTCCCTCACACAAGCAGCGGATCGTTCAGGCGCTCCAGAATTCCGGGCACGTGGTCGGTTTCATGGGCGACGGGATTAATGACGCCCCGGCTTTGCGGGCCTCCGACGTTGGGATCTCCGTCGATACCGCCGTCGATATCGCCAAGGAATCCGCCGACCTCATCCTGCTGCAAAAGGATCTGATGGTGCTGGAGCAGGGCGTGCTCGAAGGCCGCCGCGTTTTCTCCAACATCAACAAGTACATCCGCATGGGCGCCAGCAGCAACTTCGGGAATATGTTCAGCGTGCTTGGCGCCAGCGTCTTTTTGCCGTTCCTTCCGATGTTGCCGATCCAGGTGCTGACCAACAACCTGCTCTACGATTTTTCCCAGGTCCCGATCCCCACCGACGCCGTGGACGAGGAACAGATCGCGCGCCCGCGTCCGTGGAACATCGCGGAGATGCGAAGGTTCATCCTGTTCATCGGGCCGATCAGCTCGATCTTCGATTACACGACCTACTTCGTAATGCTCTACATCTTCCATTGCTGGAACAACGCGACGCTGTTTCAGACGGGGTGGTTCGTTGAGTCGCTGATGACCCAGACGCTGATCATCCACGTGATTCGAACGAACAAGGTGCCGTTCATTCAGAGCCGGGCGAGCCTGGCGCTGACGCTCACGTCGCTGGCGATCATGGTCTTTGGCGTGTGGCTGCCGTTTTCCCCGCTGGCATCTTCGCTGGGGCTGACGCGGCTGCCGGGCGCGTACTGGCCAATCCTGGCGCTCACGCTGCTCGCCTACGTCTTCCTCACCCAGTTGATCAAGGTGTGGCTGATTGGCAGGAAATGGATCTGATCGGGCCGAGGCCGTCGAAAACCACGCGAACTAAGCGTGCTCGGCGAGCGCCTCGTCGTCCACCTCGACCTGCTGTTCCAGCAGAAGTGCGCGGGTCTGGTAGTCGTTGCCGATCTTGTTGAACTCGACCTCGTAAGCCACCGAGGGGGCGAACCAGGTGCTGCGGACGACGCCTAATTCACCACGGCTCAGGGACAGTTCCGGAATGTCCTGCGTTAAGCGGACAAAATCGTCGACGTGCGGTCGTCGCATGCAAACCTCCATGGTGCGCGAACCCGTGCGGCATGTAGGGCCCAGTCTTCCTCTCCCAGCCCGATCCCATAATCTACGATTGCGGCGCCATGTTTTCAACACGAAAGCGCAAAAATCGCACGGCGACATGTGGCGCTGAATGTGGCGGCCGTCGCGATCCATGTTGTGGCACAGCCGCCCTCGGCTGTGTTCGACCAAAGGTCGAAGATCACTTTCCGCCTTCGGCGGAACACAGCCGAGGGCGGCTGTGCCACATTAAGCCCCGCCGCCTCCGTCCGTCTTTCTGCCTACCGCCTACTGCCTACCGCCTACTCTCTCTATCATTCGCCCGATGATTGGATCGCTGGCACAGTTCACCACCCGGCTGCTGAACTGGTACGACGCACATCGCCGCGACCTGCCCTGGCGGGTCAGCGAGGATCGGCCCGGCCCGCTCGATCCTTATCACGTGCTGCTCAGCGAGACGATGCTTCAGCAGACGCAGGTCGCTACCGTCATCCCCTATTTCCGGCGTTTTATCGAGCGGCTCCCCACGCTGGCCGATCTGGCGGCGGCGCCAGAGCAGGAAGTCCTGCGGCTGTGGGAGGGGCTGGGCTACTACAGCCGGGCGCGAAATCTACGCTCGGCGGCGCAGAAAATCGTCGCCGACCTGGGCGGCCGCATCCCCAGCAAGGTCATCGACCTGCAAGAACTCCCCGGCATCGGCCGGTACACGGCTGGCGCGGTCGCCTCGATTGCCTTCGGTGAGCCGGCGCCCGTTCTCGATGGAAACGTCATGCGCGTCCTGTGCCGCATAGACGGCATCGAAAACGATCCACGGGAAAAGCAAACCCATGAGAAACTCTGGCAGCGGGCACAAGATCTGGTCCCGGCCGCCCGGCCCGGCGATTTCAACTCCGCCCTCATGGAACTGGGAGCGACAGTCTGCCGGCCGCGCAACCCGCAATGCCTACTGTGCCCGGTGCGGCGTCATTGCCGGGCCGCGGCCGATGACACGCAGGACCGCATTCCGCCCGCTCGAGAAACGAGGCCCACGCCGCTCTACCGGCGTTACATCTACTGCATCCGCCGCCGGGGCCGATGGCTCCTCGAGCAGCGCCCGGAGACCGGGCGTTGGGCCGGCATGTGGCAATTCGTGACGATTGAAACTCCCGACCCGAACTTGCTGCCCGTGCAGGTCCGAGAACCCCGGCCGGTGGGTCGGTTTTCTCATCAGCTCACTCACCGCCGATACCAGTTCCACGTCTTTATTGCCGATGCAATATCAGCCCAAACCCGCGACACCGGGCGGACTCGAAAATGGGTGCGGGTCTGCGACCTGGACCGCTATCCGCTGCCCCGGCCGCACATCCTGGCTTTGCAGAGCGTTCTAAAGGGTGGAGTTTAGAGGGATGCAAGTGCCGCAAGATACGGAATTTCTGGACGAAGCCGATTCGGTCCAGCCCCCCAAACCGAAGCTCTCGATGGTGCTCGGCCTGTTGGTGCTGGCGGCGATGACGTTCAGCTATCTGGGCGCCTACGCCGTCACCAGCGCCCTGGCCAACGCCCAGATGATCCCGCCGATTTCCCGCGACCACGACCCGCGCCTGCGCTGGGCCCTGTGCAGCTTTGTCGTCATCATGACCCTTTGCGGCGCCGTCGCCGCGTTCCTGCGCCTCCTCAGCCGCAGGCAGTTTCAGCGCATCGACAAAATGCTCGACGCCGACGACGAGGGCTGAGCTTCCCTCGTATCACAAATGTCGCACTTGTCGCACCTAAAAAAGTGCGACATTCTGCGACATTCGCGACATTTGGAGCACCCCATTTCTACCGCCCACGGCCACTTTTGGCCGATTTTGGCACAAAAAATTGCAGAGTGCCATTTGTTTGATTCCTGCTATTTATTCGCCGGTCTTGCCCAGACCGCCGGGCCGAAATCATGTCGTTCATCCTTGGGCGGAACCCTGCGCCCCGGCGAAGCGCCGCCGCGGATTCTTGATGGGCCATCTCTGGTCATCCGCTCCCGAACGGCGCCGATCGTTCCCAACCCCTCCAGCGGTTTCCCTTATGGTGTCATGAAAGAACCGCTCAGCGCCGTTCCGATCTCTCCAGCAACGCCGCCAGGTGCTCTTGCCAGAAGATCGGCCACGAATGCGTACCGTGTCCGCGGGTTTTGTCGCTGGCGGGGATCAGCACATACTTGCCGTTTCTCACGCGGCGAATATCCCGCTCGATCGCGTTCAATTCCGGCGGATTGATCGCGTCATCAGCGGAGTTGATCGCCGTCAGCGGGGCGGTGATGTCCTGGAGGTGCGGCTCCGGATCGTAATCGCGCGATGCATCGATGCAGTAAAGCAGATCGTTGGCGTCGGTCGTCTTGACACGGGCGGCGATCTGGTCTTCCAGATAGGCGTCGGTCTGCCGGCCGGCGGGCATCTCTTGCTGCGCCCTCTGCGGGTTGGCGCCCATGATCACGAGCAACGCGATCGCCGAACGCAGCGAGGGCGGCTGGCTGGCGTATTCGCCGTTATTCCACTGCGGATCATTTCGGATGGTATCCATCAGCGCCCGCCGCCACATGCGGTTACGCCCCGCGATCTGGACCGGCTGACTGGCCAGCGGCAGCAGCGCGTCCATCATCTGCGGGTATCGCTCGCCCCACATCCACGTGTGCATTCCGCCCATGGACGCGCCCATGACCAGACGCAGGTGGTTCACATGCAGCCCTTGTGTCACGAGGCGATACTGGAGTTCCACCATGTCCTCATAGCCGTAGTGAGCAAAGCGCATGTGCAGTCCATCGCTCGGCTTGCTGGATTGACCGTGGCCAATGTTGTCCGGCACGATGATGAAATACTTCTGCGCATCCAGCAACTGGCCCGGCCCAAACAGCACCCCGGCGAAGTTCGGCGTGATGTACTGGCGTGCCGAACCTCCCGTGCCGTGCAGCAGAAGAACGGCGTTTGAAACCTTTTCACCCGCGCCCGGAGCCGCAGTGCCGAACGTGACGTAGTGGAGTCTGAGTTCGCCGATTCGCTCACCGGACTTGAACTGAAAGTCCCTGACCACAAAATCGCCCTCCTGTGGAGCAGGGTAGTCCGCGGCGGCAACCGTGCGGCAAACGAGGGCGATGAAGGGGATGAGTGCAGCGCGATAGAATTTCATGGCGTCTCGCTGGATCCGACACTTCGCCCAAGCGATTTCAGCTTCTCTCCCAAGATGGATTCAATTGACAACAAGGAAACATGCGGCGGAATTTTCACTACAATTACCGCCGCATCAGTGGTGAAAAAGACCAGCCGCAGAGGGCCGCTCGTCTTCAACTCTACTCGATTGATATCACGCGGCCTAAACCCAGTCATTTGAATTCTTTCGGAGCCGAATACAACCGATCTACGTCGGCTGCTGACGCAGTAACTGAGTAGGGTAAGCAATGTACAGGCGACACCGCCTCCGACGATGAACGCGACGTAATGGGCGATCAACACTGCATCGTGTCTCGCCAAAGCCTCGACGATTAGAACAAACCATGACGCCACACCCACCAGCATGAGCACAAGAATGAAGCGCCCTTTTGGCAATAGCGACTTTACGTGCGAAGAGAGAAGAAAATCCTCGCAACCAACGCGACATTGAGTCTTCCAGTTAAACTGGCGCGACGAATCCCCACTCATAGGTTCCCTCTGCACCGCCTTGTCTCGGTTCGCCGGAACGTTCTCGGTTTCCACCGGCGTGAGCTGG